>JAICXK010000003.1 GCA_025980435.1 Bryobacteraceae bacterium | reverse complement strand
GTTTGCCTCCGGAGCAAAAGGTCAGAGGTTCGAATCCTCTCGGGCGTACCAAAATTTCAGGCGTAAGCTATTGAGAACACGGAGCCTCTTGATCGTAGTCACGAGATCCTCCGGCTCCGCAAATTGGGCCTAGTTGGGCCAATTTGGGCCAGTTTTTCTGGTGTAGTTGGCCCAAAAGTTGGCCTGGGCCAACCCTCGCTTTGGTTCTTTCCATCCTGATATTCCAGCAACATTTTTTCCAGCTCTGGACCAGGCGTCTGCATGCTGGAATACCACTCCATGGCGCGGTCCATATCTGCCTGTGCCGGATGGACGTAACGCATCAGGAGGCTGAGATCAGCGTGCCCGAGGATCTTCGCAAGCACAGGGAGCGATCCGCCCGCCAAGGCAAACCGCGTCGCAAACGTGTGCCGCATGTCGTAGAGCCGGCATTCAATCCGGCAACCTCCCTCATATTCGCCGTTATGGTTTTTCTTTCCGCGAGCTGCCCGCTCATGTGCCTTTTGAAGAGTAGTGCGCGGACCGTCATTCTTTGACGATGGAAATACCCAGACCCCTGGGATCGACAAACGCCTTTCGAAAATACGGAAGGTTTCATTAGTCATTTTCAATTTCCGATGAGCATTTTTCGACTTGCCCTTAGCGCTGGTATCCCAGATCGTAAAGTGGCGATTGCGAAGATCTACATGCGCCTGCTCCAGGGACATCACCTCATCGGGTCGAGGCCCTTGCAAAACCATGATCGTCGCCACGTCGGCGAGGTCGATACTTTCCTTTGCTGCTGCGGCAAGGTACTGAAGTTCCTCTTCGGGGGACAGGACGCGCATTGCATCTGAATCCTGCTCACGAGGAATCTTTACTTCCGCGTCTTCTCCCTTGGCGAACGGATCACCCTTCGTCCAGCCCTGCTTGCGGGCATATCGAAAAATTGACGCAGCAGCAACAATTGCTTTCGGAGAGTGTTATCGTGAATGTCGTTTTCACGTCTCCAGGTCTTGAAATCCTCAAGTTGCGCCGGGCCGATCTGTGCGAGAGGGCATTTCGTCCCCTCGAAATAAAATTGAAATGAAGCCATCAAGCTCGCAGCCTACTTGCATTTCCTGTTCTGATGTTCGCTTCGGTACCAGGACATGAACTTCGGAACTGCGTGATCGAGGGAAGTGATGACTCGCCTAATCATCGGCTTCCCTTTTTTCAGTTCTTCGACGTGGGCCGCGCGCTCCGCGTGTGCCTTAACAATGTTTTCTGGAACGGCCTCTAAATCGGTGACCCGAGAATAGGGCTGACCGTTCAAGTTGAAGCGATATTCCCATTTCCCGTTCTTCTCCCTGAGTCCTCTTTCGGTAGGATGTTTCGACTGTGCGCTCATGGATATACCTCTGAACTTCAGATTCCGGATAGCGAACGAGTCGGCCCATTTTGGTATAGGCCGGCCCTTCGCCGCGGATGCGCCATTCGTTCAATGTTGCCTCCGCAATGCCCAACATTTTAGCCGCCTCTGCTGTTGTCAATTGGGACATATTGTTCCGTTAAACCCTAATGCCCAACATTTTAGCCGCCTCTGCTGTTGTCCTTTGGGACATATTGTTCCGTTAAACCCTCGCTAGTCGTCCGTTCCTTGAACGGACTCAAGACGCCGCGTCGAAATTTGAAACTGTGATTGCGTTAGACAATTGCTTTGCTACTGGTTGCGCGTTATGCCACAAGAGCCGTTTCTCGGTGATTCGAGCGATGCGGACGAGCTCCGATGCTCTTCTCGGAACCCTCTCTGAAAATTGCGTTCCGCGGATTCCAACCTTTCGAGCGCATCTAATAGTTGCAGACCGATTTCCTGCATTGGATCGGTGTGCGGCGCAAATTGCTCGGTATGCTTGATCGCGAACCTGATCCGATCCATTGCCACCCGCGCCTGATACGCCAATTCAAATTCCATCGGCGTTGGCCGTAATCGGACCTTGTCGTCGATTATTTGCAGAACCTCACGCATTGCTTCTGAACTCATCAGAGCCTCACAATTTTCTGCTCTTGAAAGATCGAGTTATCTTTTGAGCGGCTGCACGCCTCCTGCTCCAATGCCGACCGCCAAGATTTAACGGCATATGCACTATCCAGAGAACCGCCGCTGCAAACAGCAGAGAAAATTGTTGAAGGCATGTGAATGAATCGACAACAAGATCGGAGAGGAGCAGTACACCAATTCCCGCAATGGCGACAACAATCGAAATGAGTCCGATCAGCCGGGCACGTTGGGCGGTGTTGTCAGACATTTTTCTTATCCCCGAGCCATTTATGGAGTGCACTATTCGCAAGCTCCGTCAGCGTGCAGCCGCGCCGCTTTACGGCGGAACGGAGCCGGCCATTGGCGGCCACTGAAATCACCGCTGTCATCCCTCGGCTATTCCTGCCAATCACAACCGGAATCAGTTCGATGCTTCGCAGGTCCAAGGACATAAACGCTTCATTGATATATTCCGAGAGATCTCCGTGATACCGCATCAGACTTCTCAGGCGGCTGTTGACGTCGGCGGTCAAGCGAAGGAATAGTCGCACTGTTCGTCTCCTCATTTCGAGTCCTCACGTCACCGGTTCGCGCTGTATCCTGATTTCGTAAAGCTGTTTCTTTGATGGAGCTGCCCCGGCGGTTGGTCTGGCAAAGGATTCGCCTGCAACGGCTGATATGGCGCATCGAACAGGATGTCGCGATTCACGCGAACCGTGAACTGATAACCAGCCGGGACTTTGATCGTGGGCTGCACACTCATATTTCGCTGCGTAATCATCGCTCCGGTTTGGCTCATTTCCTGACCGACCGCAGCACCTGCCGTGCTGCTGGCACTCGGATATGTCAGAGCGCTTTGTGTGTTGCGCTGCGAGAGAGCGAAGGCGGCGGTAAAAGCACTCGTTAACGCCGCGAAACCAAAGAGACGCTTGTAATGATGGTCCACATCAAAACGCAGCCCCGAATTGCCGTGCGAATCGAGGCCAACCATTCCGTTGATATCCACAGAGGAAGCATCAGGGAAGATGACCCGGTCCCAAACGACCTGAACCCCGTCCTGGCCATAGGAAATTCGTGAATCGTATTTGCCGATCAAACGTGATCCCTGCGGAATGAGAAGATAACGGCCGGTGGCGGTATCGAAAACATTGGAGCTGATCAGTGCCTTGATTTCACCCGGCAGATCGGAATTCAGATTCTGTTCCAAGACCGCTGGAATCTCCCAGCCTGCCTTGACTTCGTATGGACTCAACGGCGCGGTTCTTATCGAGCGGAGATAGTCATCCGTTTTCTGCTTCTCTGTCGCTGAGAGGAAAGCCGCCTTCGCGGTTTGCAGATTCTGGCCTTCATAATCGCGATCATTTCGAGTGCCGCCGGTTGGGAACTGAGCCGGCTCGCTGGCGGGCGCATTGCCATTGCGGCCATTTATCGCTTGGCTGAGTTCCGCGATGCGTGTGAGATCAGTGCTGCCTCGGCGCGAAGACCAACAATGAGTACTGGGAACCGAAAATTCAGGGTAACGCCAGACGGGACAGGAAGAATACGAAACAGCTGCGCGCGACAGGATGGAAAGTCGTCCGCATTTGGGAACATGAGCTCAAGGCGAACCCCATGAAATGCGTCAAGAAAATCATGGTCGCAATTGGACCGGGAAAGGATTGATATAGGTCCGGGCGAATGTGCTACGGGTCGCTTTTGTGGCAAGCCTGCCGAACCGCTGCTGAGCGCCATTCAATGTACTTTGCTTTGCGGCAGAACCCGGACCTGAAGCGATTATACGATCGTTGCCCTCCCTTGAACAAACAAAGGAATGGACCAGCTTCGCTCATACGCTGATACTCGGGTCCTCGATTAACTTTAAATCGCGCGATCATCCATTCCCGATCGTCAAACTAGTCCAGAGCAATCGGCTTTAATTCGCTCTTCGGCCCCGCTACCGCTTCTGCAAAAGCGCCAGAAACTCGGCAGGCCTCAAAATCCGGGCACCAGCGTGTTGCTTCAGAACCAGTAAATCTTTGTCGCCGGTCACAATGTAGTCTGACCCGGAGCTTTGACCACACTCCAAGATTCGATTGTCGTCCGGATCGCGCTTCACCAGATCAAGCTGCACATGCGAGATTACACGCTGGCTAATGGAGGAGAGCAAATCACGCGCTTCGGTGATGTCCTGAGCCGGCCAGCGGAATTTGTTGGCGAGGATGCGCATCGTTTCGTCCAGAATTTCCGCTGAAGTCTGGAGGCGAAAAGCATCCACGGCGGCAAGTTCCAAAAGACGAGAGGGCGTCCCAGGGTAATTTAGCGCGCTGACGTAGACATTGGAATCAAAGGTTACGCGCACCGGCTATCGTGTGCGACGTTGCTTCCGCTCGGCATGAATCAAATCCACGACGCTATCCTCCGGGATAGCACTCGCTGCCCCGTGGCGGTGTCCTTTCGACAGCAGCGCCTGCACGCGGTTCAGCCGTTCGATTTTGAGCCCTTCGCTTACGGCCTCACTAGCCATTTCGTCAATCGTTTTGTGACGGCGGGCGGCTACCTCCCGTAATGCAGCGAGCACGGCTTCATCAAGACGAATATTTTTGGCTTCCGTGGACATCAGCTCTTATACACATTTTGACAGGGTTGAACGGGCCACACAACCGTGCTTGGTGCGCGCGTGGTCAAATCGGGTTGGCCCAAAATTGGCCTGAGGTGAACGATTTCAGATTTCCGAATTGCAAATGCTAGATTTCAGGCTGCCTCCGGAGCAAAAGGTCAGAGGTTCGAATCCTCTCGGGCGTACCAAATTCCCTCGGACGTAATTTATTGTAAACACAGCATTTGAGTCGCCGGTCGCAAAATTCTTTAGCTCGGCAAGTTCGGCCAAGTTATGCCTGGTTAGGCCAACTTGGGCCAGCGTAAGCGCCGCAAGTTGGCCCGGACGAATCGAGTCGTCAGCCTATCTCTTGTGGCCTTGTTCGGTATGCCGACGGAACCTGACGGACCCGAACGGAGCTTTCAGCTAAAGTGTAGAAAGGACTTTAGGCGTGAACGTGGCCATAGAAATCCCGGACGATATTGGGCGTGCGCTCGGCGCTCGCGCAGGGGAGGTCTCTCGAGCCGTGTTGCAAGCGGTGGCTATTGAGGCTTATCGCGCTGGGATGATCACGCCAGCACAGGTGCAAGAGATGCTTGGTCTGCGCTCCCGCTGGGAAACGGAGGCGTTTCTGCGCCATGCCGAGGCATACCACGATTACACGATGGATGATCTGGAACGGGATCTCACGGTGGTCCGTGATGCATCCCGGCTATGACTGCCGTCTCGGATACATCACCAATCTGCTATTTGATTCTGATTGACGAGATCAGCGTTCTTCCCGGACTATTCAACGATGTGCTCGTGCCTCAGGCCGTGCTTGCTGAATTGCGTCATGCGGACGCGCCAGAAGCGGTTCGCAAGTGGTCGTTTAGCCCTCCATCCTGGATCGGCGTCAAGGAAGGCTCGGCGCCGACGACGACCGGGATGGAGAAGTTACAGGCGGGAGAGCAGGCCGCAATACTCCTTGCGCAGTTAGTCAAAGCAAATGTGATCCTGCTCGACGAAAAATCGGCTCGTCAGGTAGCTGTCGATCGGGGCTTGCAGGTAACCGGAACACTCGGCATATTGGGCGAGGCCTCAGCGCGAGGACTCGTCGACCTTACTGCTGCGATCAAACGACTCAGGACGACGAATTTCCGATACTCGCCGGCTTTGCTTAAAGCCACCCTCGACCGCTTTGCCGGTCGCTAGCTATTCGACTGTGCTCGCGCGTGTGTGTCAAATCGGGTTGGCCTAAAATTGGCCAGACACGACAAATTTTGGCGCTCGCCCTGCAAATAATGCTCCTATAGTCGAGAACCATTTGCCTCCGGAGCAAAAGGTCAGAGGTTCGAATCCTCTCGGGCGTACCACATAAATCTTTACGGCGGCGATGGCCTAGAACGCTGCGGCTCCGGCTTCGGCAACAGCCTGGTCCTGCTTGCCCAGTCCGCCACTGACACCGATTCCGCCCACAACCTGATCGCCGCGTTTCAGTGGAATGCCGCCTGCAAAAATCATCACGCGTCCGTTGTTCGAGGCGTGAATGCCGAAGAACTGATCGCCAGACTGGCTCAACTCGCCTAATTCCTTCGTCGAAATATCAAATGCCCGGGATGTCCAGGCCTTCTTGATGGATATATCGACGCTTCCGAACCAGGCCTTGTCCATGCGTACGTGTGCGACAAGGTTTCCACCTTCGTCGACCACGGCGATGTTCATGGGCTGACCGATTTCTGAAGCTTTCTTTTCCGCGGCGGCGATAATGCGCCGGGCGTCCGCCAAGGTGATCATAGTGTGCCTCCTTCGAGTTTTCTTTCTGGGCTCTCGCGCGAGCTGCGCAGTCGTTAGACGCAGGTTTCGCCGAGGTGTGACTATTTCACCACACGCCAAGCCGGATAATCTATTTGCATGTCCTCACAGAAGCGCAAGATCTACGACGCGCTCATTGTCGGCTCCGGTGCAAGCGGTGGCTGGGTCGCCAAGGAACTGACAGAACAAGGCATGGACGTCCTGATGCTTGAAGCCGGCCCGCCGCGTATCCCCACGCGCGACTTTACCGAGCACGTCTGGCCTTATCAGATGAAATTTCGCGGCTTCGGAGATCAGAAGAGGTTACTTGCCGAACAGCCGGTTCAGCGCCTCTGCTATGCCTGCGACGAGTACAGCCACCAGTTTTTTATAAATGACACGGAACACCCGTACACCTTTCCGTCAGACAAGCCATTTATGTGGATACGCGGCAGGCAGGTCGGCGGGAAGACTTTCTGCTGGGCGCGCGAAAGCTACCGCTATAGCGATTACGAATTTAAAGCCGCCAGTCGCGATGGATACGAACAAGATTGGCCTTTCGATTATGCGGAACTTGAGCCGTACTACGACAAAGTCGAGAGCTTTATCGGCGTGAGCGCCTCTCATGAGGCGCTTCCGCAGATGCCGGACGGAAAGTTTCTTCCGCCGATGAATCTCTCTTGCGGTACTGTTCTGGCGAAAGGAGTGATCGAAAAGCGCTTTGGGTGGCGAGTCATGCCGGATCGAGTCGCGAACCTGACTGTGCCGCATAACGGCCGTCCAGCGTGCCATTACTGTAACGAATGCCAGCGCGGCTGCTACACCGCCTCATACTTCAACAGTCCATCGGTCACGCTGCCGGCCGCCGCTCGTACCGGGCGCTTCACTTTGCTGAGCGACGCGATCGTGAGCCACATCCTCACGAATACCGATGGCCAGGCAACCGGCGTCTACTATATCGGCCGGGAAACAAAAATTCACAGTGAAGCCCGCGCAAAGATCGTTGTGCTCGCCGCTGCGACTCTCGAATCGACGCGCATCCTGTTAAATTCCAGATCGCCGCGTTTCCCCAATGGCATTGGGAATTCGAGCGGCATCCTCGGCCATTACCTGATGGATCACTTCACGGTGGAAGGCGCGGGTGGTGAACTCGCGTCGCTGAAAGGTTCAAAGCGCGAACCAACCGGCAATCCCTGCGGCTATCTCATTCCGAAATACGCCAACACCGAAGGACACAGGAACAAGAGCTTCCTGCGCGGCTATCGTTTCGACGGCGACGCCAGCCAGCAATTGTATGAACAGGCCTTTTCGCTGTCTGGATACGGCCGCCGCTGGCGTGACTCGGTACGCAGCCAGATCCCTTACTATTTCGGTATTGAAGCGCAGGGCGAATGTCTTCCGCGCCACGACAGCTATGTCGAATTGGATCCGGATAGGAAGGACGCCTGGGGAATTCCGGTTCTCCACATTCACGCCAGCTACGGCGAGAATGAGCGCGCAATGGCGAAAGCGATGCGCCAGGACATCGGCGATATTTTAGACGCCATGAAAGTAAAGGACCCGGCTCCGCCCAATCAGGCCCTCAGCATCTTCGGCAAGAACATTCACGAATGCGGCACTGCACGCATGGGAAACGATCCTAAAAAGAGCGTTCTGAACCGCTATAACCGCGTCCACGACGTGAAGAACATATTTGTAACTGATGGCGCCGCTTTCGTTACGCAAGGCTGCTATGAGCCGACTCTCACGATCATGGCGATTTCAGCGCGCGCCGCGGATCATATCATCGAGGCGCGCCGAAAGGGCGAGTTATGAATCGTCGCGATTGGATGCTGACGGTTGGAGGAGCGGCAGCCGGCATGGGAGCTTCGGGTCTCCTTCCAGCTGGCACGCTCTTGCCTCCAGGTCTCTACCTGCCTTCTTCTGAGCACCTTGGACACGCGCTGATGAGCGCCGGAACGTTCCAGTCTCCCGCGCCCCGGTTTTTCTCGCCTCCCGAGTTCGCTATCATCCGCAAGATCGCGGAATTGATCCTGGGCGAGGAGCCGGGCACGCCGGTTGCCGGGGAGGTCGCCGCGTGGATCGATCTTAAGGTCTCCAGCTCGGCTGGCGTACGGGCCGCCGCAACAGGACTGGAATCGCAGTATCGGACACTGGCTATCGCTTATTACGGCGGCGCCTCCGTGCACGACATCGAATCATTCGATCCGCAGACAATCTGCCGCGAGGGACTCGCCTGGCTTCGCGAAAGAGGCGACTTTGTTTCGCTCGATGCAAACCGGCAAATCGAGCTGTTGAATTCGATCAGCGATGCACGGCCGGATAAGAATGACGAAAACGCCGGGACACGCTTCTTCGCATTCATCAAGTCCGAAACGATTCGGGGATTTTACACATCGCGAACCGGATTGAAAGAGTTGGATTTCAGAGGCAACGGTTTCTACGCAAGTTCCCCGGGGTGTAGAGCTAAAAAGGAGTGACACTAAGGGTATGGCCTCTGCTTCCACCTCGGAACCGCTAGTCTCCGCCAAACGTGGTTTGTACGTCGGCGATGCATGGGTAGAGACTCCGAACTACGACGAAGTCAGGCTTCCGTACGACGGCTCTGCTATCGGCTTGGTTGCGCATGCTGAAGACAGTCATGTGGACCAGGCGGTAACTGCCGCAACGGAAGGCGCACGCGCCATGGCCGCGCTCGCCAATCACGAGCGTGCCGATCTTCTACTCCGCATCGGGGAAGAGCTTCGCGGCGCCGCAGAGGAGCTTGCTCAACTGATCTGTTCGGAGAGCGGCAAGCCGATCAAGGAAGCGCGCATCGAGGCCGGCCGGAGTGTGAACACACTCGTTGCGGCGGCTCACGAAGCGCGCCAACTGCATGGCGACGTAGTGCCCATGGATTTCAGCCCCGGTGGCGAACGACGCATGGCCATGACGATCCGCGAGCCGCTAGGCATCATCGGCGCGATCACGCCGTTCAATTTCCCGCTGAATCTGACGCTGCATAAGCTCGCTCCCGCGCTGGCCGCCGGCAACGCGGTTGTGCATAAGCCTGCCGAACGAACGCCATTCAGCGCGCTGCGCCTTGCCGAACTTGTTACGCGCGCGGGCGCTCCCACAGGCGCCTACAACGTGATTACCGGCGACGGGCCGGCCCTTGCCGATCGCATGCTTAAAGATCCGGCAATTGCAATGGTTACGTTTACCGGAAGTATGCGGGTGGGCTCCGCGGTCCGCGCCAAGGCTGGCTTGAAACGCGTCACGCTCGAGCTGGGTAATAATTCCGCCGCTATCATCGAACCCGATGCGGATCTCCCAACCGCCATCACTCGTTCGGTTCAGGGCGCCTTCAGCCATAGCGGCCAGGTGTGCCTCTCGCTTCAACGGGTCTTTGTTCACGAATCGATCGCGGATGCATACCTGAAAGGACTTCTCCAAGCCACGCAGCAGCTCCGTATCGGTCATCCCTACGAAGCCTCAACCGATATTTCCTCTCTGATCGACGAAGCCGCCGCGATTCGGGTCGAATCGTGGATCCGGCAAGCGACCGATGCCGGCGCACATGTGCTGTGCGGGGGTAACCGCCGGTTTGCGACGCTGGAGCCGGTAATTCTGACGAACGTACCTGCTTCCGCCCGCATCTCCTGCGAGGAAGTCTTCGGTCCCGTTCTTGCCGTTTATCGTTACAACCAGATCGAAGACGCGATTTCCCAAGTAAACAGCACTCCCTATGGTTTGCAGGCCGGGATTTTCACGAACAATCTTCCACGCGCCTTTTCCTCTGTGCGCAAACTGCAATTTGGCGGCGTGCTGATCAACGACGTCCCGGCTTTCCGCCTCGATCACATGCCCTATGGCGGAACGAAGGGTAGCGGCCTCGGGCGTGAAGGCCCCCGCTATGCCATCGAAGAGATGACAAATCTGAAGCTCATCTGCTGGAAGACCGAATAGTTATTTGCCGACTGGCTTTCCTTCAGCATTCAACTGGACGATCTCACCAACGTCCAGGCTGCGCACACCTGCCTCGATCTTTGAAAGATCTCCAACCAAGAGCAGCGTGCTTTGTGCAGGCGTCGCATACTTTTCAGCGGCCGCATTGACGCTAGCAAGCGTGGCCTTTGCCAGTTCGTCCGGCTCGCGCTGCAACTCGGAGAAGGGAAGTCCCAAAGCCCAGAGCTCCACAATCTGCTGCGATACGCGGTTCATCGATTCGAACTGTTGTGCATACCCGCGCACCCGGTTGCTCTTCGCACCGGTGAGCTCGCTCTCCGTTATTGGTTTCTCGCCGGCAATGAATTTCAACTCCTTCTGAAATTCCACCACCGATTCTTTGGTCTTGTCTGTCTGAACCCCGCCGCCCGCCACCCAGACGCCGTATTTCGAAAAGAAATCTGGAAACGAGAACACGCCGTACGAGTAGCCCTTTTCTTCGCGCAAGTTCATTCCCAATCGCGCGCCCGCTGACCCGCCCCACACGACATTTGCCAGGCTGAACGCGTAATAATCAGGAGCATCGCGCCGCGGCGCGGGCAGAATCTCTTCGACATACGTCTGTGCGGCGTCGGGCCGGTTTACCAGGTACACTTTTCCGGGACCGAGCGGGTGGGGCTCGGGAACCAGCGGCGCCGCCGCGCTACCGCCGGACCATGAGCCGAACTGTCCTTTTGCCAATCCAAGCGCCTGCTGGAGCGAAACATCGCCTACTAAGACGAGCGCCGAACTCCCCGGCTTCCAGTACTTCTGATGGAAGGTCGCAAGATCGGCCGCGGTGAGCTTGCTGACCGCAGCCGGGAACCCGCGAACCGGATGCCCGTAGGGGTGCTCGCGGCCGAACGCCAACATGGTGCTAAGCCGGGCCGCGATCATGCGTGGGTTGTTTTCCGCCTGCGACAGAGAATCCAGGGTCTGCTTTTTTTCCCGGTCCACTTCGTCGGCGGGGAAAGTCGGGTTTCGAACGATGTCGGAAACAATACCCAGCGCCGCGGGAAGGTTCTTCTCCAGCACTTCCAGATTAACGGTCGAATACTCGCGGGCCGAACTCGCCTGCGCGGAGGTCCCCAGGTCCGCCAGCGCATCGTCAATTTCCAGCGCCTTCCTGCTCTTGGTGCCGCGCGTGACACTTTCCGCGGTCAAGCTGGCTAGCCCTTCCTTGGCAGGCGGATCGTAAACGCTTCCTGCGCGCGTTGCGAACGTGATCGAAACCTTCGGCAGATCCTTCCGCTCCACCACCACGACGCCCATTCCGTTGTCCAGCTTTGCGGTCGCCACCTCGGGTGCATGGAACGGACGGTCGGCGCCAAGTTCCGGCTGCTTGGAGCGGTCGACCTGTGCGGTTGTATCGAGCTTGGCCCTGTCCGGGTGGAAACGGACCAGTACGCGATTTGATGTGTCAAGCCATTTCGACGCCGCCTGTCGGACCGAATCCGTCGTCGCATTGCGATGACGTGCAACATCCTCAGCGAATTTGTTCGGATCGCCTAAAAATGTGTTGTATTGGTTCAGCAGGTCCGCTTGTCCGCCGAAGCCGCCGATGCGCTCCAGGCCGGTCAGGTACTGCAATTCCCACTTGGCTTTCGCGCGATTCAGTTCCGCGGTTGTTGGGCCTTCTTTCGCCAGGCGCGCAATTTCCTCCGTGACCACCTGCTCTACTTGTCCCAGCGAGGCGCCCGGCCGGACCGTAGCCTGAATGATGAACATTCCGGCGATTTCAGAAGACGCCTGGAATGAGAACACATTCGAGCAAAGCTGCTTGTCGTAAACCAGCGAATGCTGCAGCCGCGAAGAAAGCCCGTCCGTGAGAATGAACGAGGTCAGGTCCAGATCCGCATCGCCTGCATCGAAGAAGGCCGGGGAAGGCCACCCGAAATACGTGCGCTCCTGCGGAACATGATCGCTGACTTCGATGATTTTTTGATTCGCCAGGGGTTCCACCCAGTGCTTCGGCCGGTCCAGCGGCGGCCCGGGCGGGATCGGGCCGTAGTACTTCCCGATCAGGCGCTTCGCTTCGGCAGGATCGAAATCGCCCGTAATGGCCAGCGATAAGTTGTTCGGCGTGTAGTACTGGTGAAAGAACGCCTTCACGTCATCCACGCTTGCCGCCAGCAGGTCCTCATGGCTGCCAATCACATCGTGCGAATACGGATGACCGGCCGGGAAGACATTAGTCTGTAAGAGCATGAACGCGCGCCCGTAGGGTTGGTTCTCAAGACCCTGGCGCCGTTCGTTGCGGACAATTTCGCGCTCGTTATCGAGCTTCGCTTTCGTGAGAACGTCCGTCAACGTCGCCAGCCGATCGGATTCCAGCCATAGGACGTATTCCAGATTGGCCGAAGGGACTGTCTCAAAGTAATTGGTCCGGTCTTCATTTGTTGTTCCGTTGACGCCGCCCTCGAACAGGTTCGCGCCGGCCTTTTCAATAAACCCGAAGTACTTGCCATTGGCATCTTTCGAGCCCTCGAACATCATGTGCTCAAAGAGATGGGCGAAGCCTGTGCGGCCTACGCGTTCATTCTTCGATCCCACGTGATACCACGAGTTCACGTGAACCATGGGCAGTTTGCGATCCACGTGCAGGATGACCTGGAGGCCATTCGGTAGCGTGTACTTCTCAAAAACGATCTGCGGAACACCGGATTGCTGGTCAGCTTGCGACGCGCCGGCAAGTAAAACAGCGGAAACACACGCGGCCAACAGGCCGATTCGCTTGGTCTGGTACATAAAAATATAGCGGTGAGTAGGGCAATTATAGCCCGTTTCAATCGGCGGAAGGGATCGCGCGCCCGGCGAAGAAGACGTCCTGCTGATGAAAGATGGAAGGCGGGTCTGTGAAGACAACCGAGATGGTGTCGAAGCGAACCTGGTTCCATTCGATGCCGGCGCGGTTTACGTAAGCTCGGGCAGCACGCACAATGTGTTTCTGCTTTTCCGAATCGATCGCGCGGTCCGGGCTGCCGAATTCAAGGGTGCTGCGGGATTTGACCTCGACGAAGATGATCAGATCGCCCTGCCGGGCGATAATATCGATCTCGGAATCGCTGCCCGGCTTGTAATTGCGGGCCACCACGCGCAGCCCCTTCTTTTGAAGGTACCGGTGAGCCACATCTTCGCCGCGGCGACCCAGCGCGGCATCTTCCGACATCGTTTGGCGCTGCCGGAACTGACGGGCACCGTCCGTCAGTTTCCACAGAAGTTGCCCGGGCTGCAGGGACCAGCCGGATGCTCCTCGGTTGCCTCCCTGTGGACTGCCTCCAGTTGCCATTCGATGACTTTGCCTCGGATGAGATAGCAGAGATAGAATTCCCAAAACCGGCGGAACCGGAACGAGCGGTTTACCAGGAATTCAAAACCCAGGTATCTCCAGAAAGCAAGTAACCGGACGTGCGTCGAAATCTCACCAAAACGCGCGTGCGAGTAGTAAGCGTATCCGCCGTGGTCGTCACCGAAGTAGCGCAAGGAAAAACTATTGAGGTGCCAGCGGTGGGTAGGATCGCAAAAAGAGCTGAAGTCTGTGTAATGCGGAGTAACAATCAGGGCATGCCCGCCAGGCGCAAGCAGGCGATGAAACTCCTCCATGGTCCGGATTACGTCTGTCACGTGCTCGATCACATGGATGGCCCGGAGTTCCCGAAAAGCGCCGTCGCGGAACGGGAATGGAAACTGATCGAGATCGGCGATAACATCGGCGCGTGTGTTCCGGTTGCGATCAATACCGATCGCACCCGGATATTTGTTAATTCCGCAGCCGACGTCCAACACCGGAAGCGAGTGCAGCAGGTGGGACATGTGGGGCAGGCGATCGTCTTTTGTCGTCTGCCGTTTGTCTATTTCATTACTACCAGCAGCTACTGTTCCAGGGCCTGCAAACACTGCTCCAGTGTAGCGAGCGCGAAGTCCGCCTGGTCTCGATTGATGACCAGGGGCGGGCACAACCGGATACTGTTGGCGCCCGCCCCTAATATCAGCAGGCCGCGCTCGAAGGCCGTCTTTTCCAATGCGTTGCGTATTTCTGGCGCCCGCTCTTTTGTTTGCTGGTCTTTTACCAGTTCGATCCCGATCATAAGGCCCAGGCCGCGCACATCGCCTACATGACGGAAGCGATCCGGCCACGTTCGCATGCGCTCCATCATGTGATCGCCCATCTTGGCTGCGTTCTCGAGCAGACTTTCTTCCAGGAGCTCAACCGTCACCAGCGCGGCCGCATTCGATACCGGATTGCCGCCGAAGGTAGACGCATGGGCGCCGGGAGGCCAGTTCATCACGTCCGCACGGGCGATGGTTGCCGCTAGCGGCATGCCGCTGGCGATGCCCTTAGCGACCGCGACGATATCGGGGGCAACGCCAAAGTGCTCGGAGGCGAACATCCTGCCGGTCCGGCCCATCCCGCACTGAACTTCGTCGTGAATTAGCAGAATTCCGTACTTCTCAGCAATTCGCCGGAGCTCTTCATGAAACTTCTTCGGAGGAACCAGGTAACCGCCTTCACCCTGCACCGGTTCGACCACAATGGCCGCCACTTCGTCGGCGGGAAGAATGGTCTTGAAAAGCGAATCCTCCAGGACCTTCACGCATTCGACACCGCACGTGGACGGCTCTTTGCCGTAGGCGCAGCGATAGCAATAGGCGTACGGGATGTGCTGCACCGGTAGCGGCGGATGGAACCCGCGGCGCTGGACGACCTTGCTGCCGGTGAGGGAAAGCGCGCCCATCGTCCGGCCATGGAATCCGCCGAGGAATGCGATGAACTTGTCGCGGCCCGTGTCATAGCGCGCCAGCTTGATTGCGGCTTCAATCGCCTCCGCGCCGGAGTTGCCGAAGTAGACGCGATGACGGGTGTCGCCGGGCGCTAGAGCTGCCAGTTTTTCGGCCAACCGGACCATGTTTTCGTAATAAAAGTCCGTTCCCGACATATGCAGGAACTCAGCGGCTTGCTGCTGGATGGCGCGCACTACGCGCGGGTGCGAGTGGCCGGTGGCGACGACCGCAATACCCGCGGCAAAATCCAGAAAATGATTGCCATCGACATCTTCCACAATCGCTCCGTTACCCCGCTTGATGACCAGCGGATAGTCGCGCGTATAGGAGGTCGATAAAACGGCTCGGTCACGTTCGATGATCTCTTTCGCCTTCGGACCAGGCAGAGGAGTTACAAGGTTGGGCAGGAAAGGATTCGCAGTGGTCTGCGTCATTGGATCTATACCTCAGTTCTCTTTCAGACTCGACAGACAGAAAGTGCCGCCCGAAAGGCGCGGTTAGTCTGAACCGAAAAGCGAAGGACGCAGCGTGGCGGGGATCGCCATACCTCTACTCTAATTCACAAGTGTCGTGGGTGGGAGGATACTCTCGGCCTGACCCGTTTCAAACCGGCCATCAGGGTCAGCATCAAGCCGCCGAAAGGCAGCAACATCGATGGCTCCGGAACAGATGCATTCACCGGGGTCGTCGAGATTTTGAGATTATCCATCGTGTACGACTGCCCATAACAGGGGCACTGCGGTCCATTGCTGCCCCAGGTAATCATCAGCGACGTAAGCGGAGTCGTTGAAATGAATCCATAGAAACCGTCGAAGTGGAGCCCTTGCGCGTTGTTCCCATAAGACGCCATCGCGTTCGGCATGGAGAGATTCAAGCCGCTTAAAAACTCCAGGCCATCCTCGATATCCATTTGGAAATCCGCGCCAAACGCGTAAATCGGCTGGTTGAAAGTCCACTCGGTGAAACCGTATTTGGGAATGCTGTCTGCCCATGCCCCGTCGCTGAACTGGCCGCTTCCGGCTGACAGCCCATGGTAGTCGATGTAAGACGCAACCGATACGCCCGCGAGCGATACGGAATTGTTGTTGAAGTTGTCCTTCAGCAGTGCACCGCCGCCAGTAACGGTGCTTTCCCAGGCCGCCTGATTGTAGTATTCACGCGTCACCGAATCGGCGAGCAGAGGAGAGAAAAGGCCGGATACAGCAAATGCAATCAAAATAAGCTTACCCATGATCAACAGGCGCCATTCCGCCTAGATCACGTATCGGCAGCTTATGAGGGGATACGACGAGCGCCCGTACTGTATATCGCTCAAAACTGCTTAGGCCTCGCGGTTGCTTTGGTGTTACGGTTTGCTCCACAAATTTGTGTGCATGCGTGTGCATTTGTGGCCGCCGCCTTTCCCGATCATTCGCGCGTGGCCGTTACAATGGACTGATGCCGGAGGAAAATCCGTCGCCACCCACGTTTGAAGCGAGCCTGCAGGAACTGGAGCGTATCGTCAAGGAACTGGAGAAAGGCGATTTGCCGCTGGAACAAAGCCTGTTGCTGTTTGAGACCGGCATGCGCTTAAGCACTGAATGCAAGCGGCAACTGGAAGAGGCAGAGTCCCGCGTAGAGATTCTGACGAAACGGGGATCCGAGACGGTTGCGGTTCCGTTCAATCCCGAAAAGCCCGCGAAATGACCAAGGCGGAACAGATCGGCTTACAGGATTATCTGGCCGAACAGGTTCAGATCGTTGACCGCGCTCTGAACGACTGGGTGCCCGGTGATAAGGTTGAGCCGGCATCGATTCATCGGGCCATGCGCTACAGCTTATTTGCCGGAGGGAAGCGCATCCGTCCCATTCTTGCTATGGCGGCAGCCCGGGCGGTTTCCGATTCACCCGGCGGCGTCGAGCATGCCGCATGCACCCTGGAATTGATTCACACCTATTCGCTGATTCACGACGACCTTCCGGCGCTCGACAACGATGATCTTAGGCGCGGCCGCCCTACCTGCCACAAAGTATTTGGCGATGCGATGGC
Organism: Bryobacteraceae bacterium; assembly: GCA_025980435.1. GTDB lineage: Bacteria > Acidobacteriota > Terriglobia > Bryobacterales > Bryobacteraceae > Bog-105. Next base: position 39,047 of record JAICXK010000003.1, on the reverse strand, counting down.
GGTTTTGGCCGGGGATGCGCTTCTCACGCTCGCCTTTGAGGTGCTCAGCCGGTTGCATGGCGTAAGCGCGGATCGCAAGATCCGCTTGGTCGAAGAGCTCTCTCGTTCGGCCGGAACGGTAGGCGGCATGATCGGCGGCCAGGTGAACGATATCGAAGGTGAGCGGCGGCGGCCTACCGCCCTGCTGCTTGAATCCATTCATCGGGCGAAGACCGGGGCTTTGCTTTGCGCCAGCGTTCGCATGGGCGCCATCTACGCGGGCGCCACGGAAGAAGAGTTGTCTGCTCTCTCGGAATACGGCGAGCATGTCGGCCTGGCGTTCCAGATCATCGATGATGTTCTGGACGTTGAGGCATCATCGGAGGCGCTTGGAAAGACTGCGGGAAAGGATCAGGCCCAGCAGAAGATCACGTTTCCTGCCGTCTATGGCCTTGCACGGTCGCGCGAGATGGCCGAAGAAGAGCGCCTGGCCGCGCACATCGCATTGCGCACTTTTGACGACCGCGCGGAACGCCTCCGGCAAATTGCGGATTTTATCGTGTACCGGAAAGCGTGACGCAGAAGAAGCAACGCCTCGATCTGATGTTGGTCGAACGGCAGTTGGTGGAATCCCGCGAGAAAGCGCAGGCCTTGGTCCTGGCCGGAAAAGTGAAACTCGATGGGCAGAGAGCCGACAAGCCGGGCCGCCTGATCGCCGCCGAAAGCCGGCTCGAGCTGGAACACCCGCTGAAGTATGTCAGCCGGGGCGGGGTGAAATTGGAGGCCGCACTGGCCCATTTCGCAATTTCCGTCCACGGACGAGTTTGCCTGGATATCGGAACCTCTACCGGCGGATTCACGGATTGCCTGCTGCAGCACGGCGCGGCGCGCGTGCATGCCGTCGATACCGGCGCGGGCCAAATTGATTGGAAATTGCGCTCGGATCCCCGCGTCATCTTACATGAGCGTGTCAACGCCCGGTATTTGACGTTCGATGAGATCGGCGAAATGGCCGGCGTGATCGCCTGCGATGTAAGTTTCATATCGGTCACTCTGCTCGTGCCGCCGCTGGCAGCGCTTCTCACTGCGGATGGCGACTGGGTTATCCTGATCAAACCGCAGTTTGAAGTGGGCAGGGCGCGAGTTGGTAAAGGAGGAATTGTGCGCGATCCGGAGGCTCACGCCATGGCTTGTGACAAGGTTGCACGGGCCGTTCAGGATGCGGGTTTTGTTACCGCGATGATCGAAAGCCCCATCTTAGGCGCGGGTGGAAATCGTGAATTTCTCCTGCATGCCCGAAGGAGCGTTCGTTAGCATCGTTTGCAGGGATTCGGGTTGCCGATGCAGAACATTAAAACCGTAGGCATCATTTCAAAACCGAACATGGCTCAGGCTGCCGAAATTGTTTGCGGCTTGATCGAGTGGCTGGAAGAGCGGGGCATCTCGTACCGTTGCGATGAGCAAACCGCGCGCTACGCCGATCAGACTGAGTTCTTTTCCCGCGAAGATCTACCGGAGGGCGCCGATCTTGTGGTCGTACTCGGGGGTGACGGAACACTGCTTTCAGCGGCCCGCTACGTGGCTGGCCGGAACATTCCCCTGTTTGCCGTCAATCTGGGCCATCTGGGATTCCTCACCGCGATTCCCGTCGAAGACCTATTCCCCGAGCTCGAGCGCGCCCTGCGTGGCGAGCACCGTATCGGCTGCCGCCGCATGGTGGATTGCGAGCTGGTTCGTCAGGGCCGGACCATCGGGACCTATTCGGCGCTAAACGATGTCGTTGTTACGAAATCGGAGCTGGCGCGCATGATTGATCTCGATACTCACGTCGACAATCACTTCGTCGCAGCCTATAAAGCCGATGGACTCATCGTTTCCACGCCCACGGGTTCCACTGCGTATTCCCTTTCCGCCGGAGGCCCGGTCATCTTCCCGTCGGTCGCTGCACTATGCATCACGCCCATTTGTCCCCACATGCTGACGAACCGCCCGGTCATTGTGCCTGAGAGCAGCGTGATCCAGATTTTGAATCACGGCGAAGACGGCACTTATTTGACCATCGACGGCCAAACGGGCGAGCCGTTGTCCAGAGGGGACCGAATTGTCTGCCGGGCATCGCCGAAGACGATTCAGTTGATCCGGCCGCCGAAGATGCTCTTCTTCGACGTGCTGCGGGAAAAGCTCAAATGGGGCGAACGTTAACGATTCCCGCAATCTCACGGCGAACTTCCGTTACGGCCATTCAGTTTCGTTCTAGATGGGCGACCGTCTCGAAATGATAGGTCTGCGGAAATAAATCGAGCAGCGCAATTCGCGCGATCCGATACCCTGTGACCAGTTTTTTCAGATCTCGCGCCATCGTTGCCGGATCGCAGCTCACCAGAATCAGTTTTTCCGGCTTGAGCCGAAGCAGTTCATCGGTCGCCGCCCGTTCCAATCCGGCTCGCGGCGGGTCCGCCACAATCAGATCGGGCGCTTCGCCCAGCCCGCGAAGAAATTCCTCGGCCGAAGCGCGAACGGATCGGACATTTGCAGCATTCTGCATCGCGTTCCATTCCAAATCCCGAAATGCGGGCCCGCCCCGCTCGACCGCCCCAACTGCCTGGAATCGCTTTGCAAGTGCCAGCGAGAACAGTCCCACTCCGGCATACAGATCGACAGCCGTCTGCCCTTCCGCTTCGGACACAACCTCCTCGACCAGCGCATCGATGAGAAACCGGTTCACCTGAAAGAACGATCCACGGCTGATTCGAAAGTCGTGCCCGGCGACCGCGTACGATATCGGCCCGCTTGCAAACGACGGAAGGAATGTTCCACACCACTCGAAGAACCGCGCCGCGACCGGCCGGTCGGAGTCCGTCACCGTTAACTGAATATCCGTTCCATTCGTGAATAGGTCCATGGATCGCAGAAACGAAGGCCATTCCCGTTGCTTTACCGCGTCGCTCAGTTTCGCGATGACCTCAACGAGCAGCGGCGATGCGATATAGCAATGGTCGATTGCGCACAATTCACGCGAGCCCGCCCGGTGAAATCCCGATTGGTTCTCTGTAAAGTGAAGCTGAACCCGGTTCCGGTAGAACCATGGGTCGCCGCTGATCGTGGGAACCTCATCGTCGTAACGGATTCCGCCGCCCCGCTGTAACGTCTCCCGGAGGATCCGGCGCTTCTGCTCCAATTGAAAGGCGTAGTCCGCATGCTGATAGTGGCAGCCCCCGCACGTTCCGAAGTACTCGCATTTCGGCATCACTCGTTCCGGAGCGGGCTCGATGATCTGCAGGGCGGAACCGCGCCGCAGGCCGCTCTTCACACGCTCGGTCGCGGCGGAAACTTCTTCCCCGGGAAGCACGAATGGTACCAGCACCACCTGGCCATCGATGCGCCCCAGCCCTTCGCCGCCGTACACCAGTTTCTCAATGCGTAGCGTCGCCCTTGAGCTTTCGTGATTTTCGGTTCCCGTTGGATCCATCCCTTACGATAAAGATTCGCTCATTGCATGAAAACGCGCGTATTTTCCGGGGTTCAGCCCAGCGGACAGCTTCACATCGGTAATTATCTGGGGGCGCTCAAGAACTGGGCCGAGATCCAGAGCCTCTACCAAAGTATCTTCTGCATCGTCGATCTGCATGCCGTGACGGTTTATCAGGATCCGGCTGTGCTATCCGCCAAGATCCGGGAGACGGCTGCTCTCTTTATCGCCGCCGGCATCGATCCGGAACAGTCCTCCATCATCGTCCAATCCAGCGTTCCCGCTCACGCGGAACTGGCATGGCTGCTCACCTGCGTGACTCCGGTTGGCTGGCTAAACCGGATGACGCAGTTCAAAGCCAAGGCCGAGAAGCAGGAAACCGTCGGCGACGGGCTCCTGCAATACCCGGTGCTGATGACCGCCGACATTCTGCTGTACCAGGCAGGAGTGGTGCCTGTCGGAGAGGATCAGTCGCAGCACCTCGAACTCGCCCGGGATATCGCGCAGCGGTTCAACTCCATCTATGGCGATCTCTTCATCATGCCCGCTACCCACCTCCCGGCGGTAGGGGCGCGGATTATGGGGCTGGACGATCCGGCTCAGAAGATGAGCAAGTCCGCTCCCGGTTCCGGGCACGCCATCGCGTTGCTTGACGACCCGAAGACAATTCAGAAAAAGATCGCCCGCGCCACGACCGACTCCCTACCGGCTGTAAATGCGGAGAGCATGGGGCCGGGCATTGCAAACTTGTTTACCATCGGGCAGGCCTGCGAAGATTCCATTACCAGGGAGAGCGTGGACGGAATGCGCTATGGCGACTTCAAGAAGCGTATCGCCGAGGCGGTCATCGCGCGCCTGGAGCCCATTCAGCGCCGCTACCTCGAAGTGACCTCCGATCCTGCTTACGTTCCCGCGATCCTGACCCAGGGGCGTGATCGTGTCCTGCCGATCGCAGAAGACACGGTGTGCAAGGCAAAACGCGCCATGGGCCTATACGTTTAGTGTTTCCGGTCCGACTTTGCGCGAGGCGTAACCTGTTTTTTGCGATGAATCGCGCTCTTTCCACTTGTTCGGTGGTTCTTCTCCATGCGCAGTTTCCATGCGGCCCGCAGCGCGCCCGCCAGCACGTCTTCACTTGCTTGCGCCAACCGGACGTGGGTCATGCCCGTCCTGCCCCAACCGCCCGCAATGGGAACGAAAATCTCAGGAAGGTCTTCAAGGAACCCTGCCTGTTGTTCGGGCGTGAGCATCAGGTTGCCGTATCCCTGCTTTTCTGATGCGAGCGTGGCGAATATTCTGCCGCCAACACGGAAATCCGGCGATCCCATATGTGAGCTCTCTTCAGCGCCTTTAAGGCTCAATGCGATCCGTCGAAAATCCGCGGCATCCATAACGGCTCCTCTGGATATTATGGTCCTCACTCGGCGTGAAGAACCCTGGTACCATCCAGCCACGCTGCTTGGAAGCGGCCCCGGTCGAGCCCTGCGAAGCGTCTGTGATCGATTGCTTTCGGTGCTGATTGCCATGTTTGTCGAACCAGGTTTAGGATAGTGAGCGCGGCGGTTTGCTATTTCGCCCCAGTCAACCATTTATGTGAAGAGCTTCGATTATTTCCGGATTGCGCGTCATCCGTCACGAGCAGCAAACGAGGTTCAACATCTCTTTAATGGCGATTGATCCCGGCGTTATCCAAAAGTCTCCTCGAGTTAGCCGTATTCAACGCGCGCCTTCATATCCGCGTACGCCGCTTCGTTGAGCCTGCTTAGCACTGCGGTGGTTTCGCCGGTTCCTGGTTTCACCTTCACATGGCGTATAAACTTGCCGGCGCCTTGCAGCAAGCGAGCTGGATCCGGCAGCAATGCGCCCTGAAAGAATCCGTTTACGTGCGACTTGAATACGTTGACGTAGCCGAAGGCCGCATCTCCTAGACATGCAGTCGGACAGCCGTCATGCAGAATCTCCCGGACTTCGTCTCCGCAATTTCGCATCACCTCAAACCACTTCTGCGCGATGTCTCCCCATTTCACCAGGATGCTCTTCCATCCAGCGATCGATGGCCGAATCACGCTCGACAGTGCCGTTCACGCGAAACAATTTCGTTCTCGTGGTCACGGCGTCTTTAGGGCGACCTCCCGCTTCCAAGGGGCCACGCTTTCCTCATATTCCATGGGATCGCCGAAACCTTCCGTTTGGATGCCAAGTTGGCGCAGAGCGTCCAAGGCCATCAATCGGCGATGCGCATTGAATGTCATGATATGGGCGAAGACACCGCCGAACGTGAAGGTCTCGGCCGGCTCGCAGAGCGCGTCGACAAACGTGTCATCCCATGCGGAGCGGTTTCGGACATCTCCCAAAATACGATGCAGTTCAGCATCGGTCTTTTCGAGCCTTTGCAGCATCGCTTTTGGAGAACGCTGCGATTTTGGAGGTCCGTTCATATCCATTTCGGTGCCGGACAACGCGGCAGTCCAGACTTCTTTCGTGTAGATAATGTTCTCCAACAGTTGCCTTAGCGTCTTGTTCGACTCGCGCCAGGGCAGCAGTTCTACGATCGTGGGCAGTGGCCGATCCAGTTGTTCGTCCGTCAAAGTACTTGCGTATTCCAGCAAACGTCGCGTGTGCCATGAGTCGTTGCCTGCAAAGCGATCGAATAGATCCATGTCTTTTCCTCCTTCTGCTAAGGAACCAGGGGCAAGAAAGTGAATTCCGTTGGACGCGGGCAAATGAAAGTGCGGCTCACGCATGCGCCGGTAGATGCTGGGAGAGATCCGAAATGCTGTTCGGAAAACGCGAGTGAACGCCTCTAATGAGTTGTAGTTGGCGTCCAAAGCGATCTCCGTAACCGACATTGCGGTATGCGCCAGTTGGTAGGCTGCTCTTTCCAGCAATAGCCGTCTCCGCATAGCTGCCGGAGTCTCTTCGACCACGGTTCGGAACAGCCTATGGAACTGGGTCCGGCTTTGGTAGTTTTGCCGCGCCAAATCTCGCGTTCTCGCCCGAGTGTCGAGGGAGTTCGCAACAAGTGCAGAGAGCCGGTCCCGCGTGCCCTGACCATCCGCTTTGTTCATCGCTCCGGTTCCTAAACTGAATCATAGACAAAGATCAGGCGTTTCGCCTGATCGAACGTACCAATCTTCTGTCTCAACAACAGGACCAAAGACAAAATGCTGAAAACCGCGTGTGCGCGAACATCTCGCATGGACGTGCTGTACTCACGACAAGGCGCAACGTCAAGGATCGTCGGCCACTCGTCCATTAGACCGGAAAACCGCGAGGGCCTTGTTGCAAAAAGGCTTTTGTGGAACTGGTATGCGGCGGTAAGGTGGTAGTTTCGCGGTACGCAGCCCGCCAACAGAAAAGGAAAGTTAGGCACGATGTCCCAGACGAACGAAAACGCTGTAAGGGATTTGCTTGAGCGATGGGCGGCCGCCGTCCGTGCGAAGAATGTGTCAGAGGTTCTTGCGAACCATTCGCCGAAGATTCGAATGTTTGACGTGCCTCCCCCGTTCGAGTCGCGGGGACTCGCTGAATATGAACAGACTTGGAGGTTGTTTTATTCCAGCCAGCCTGACCGGGTTGCATTTGATATCAAATGGCTCGAGGTCGTTGCAGGAGCAGATGTCGCGTTCGCTTTTGCGCATATGCAGTGCGTAGAGCCAACCGAGAAGGTACGGCGGACACCTCTAAACTTTAGATTAACCGTCGGGCTTCGGAAGGTTGAGGGCCGCTGGATTATCGTGCATGAACACCATTCGGTTCCCGCCACCTGAAATACTCCCTCTTGACATCGGCAAGCTAATTGAAGGCTCACTGTCCGGTTTGCGCGTCATCCTGGCAAACTCGGAAACAGTCCCCTCACATCGTTAAACACTTGTCGGCGACTCGGTTGTTCGGATTTCGAAGCGGCGATGTCGGAATGTCGCCACGGCACCGTTGGCGCTAATTCTCTTGGACCGAGTTAGACGATCTTCGCGATAAAGTGAACTTGTGTCCTGTATACCCATTTCCGGAGGATGTGAGAGGCATGCGACGGATGCTCTCGTGCGTCATCTGAATCTGGTCGAAGGAAGCCGCTTCGAGCATAACGCCTGCCTCGATCAAACCGATTCAACACAAGCTCAGCCAGAATGTCTATACGTCGATTCAAGCAGCCATCAGCGCCTCGTGATCGAGCGCAAATCGATCATGTGGCCAGAGACATATGCGTACGAGCACTCCAAAGATCATGTTCTCGCTGATGTCATATCGGCTGGCCTTCGAAGTATCGAATTTAAAGATCTATATGTACTGAAGATGCCGGCCTTGAAAGGCGGAAATAAGCAGGAGCTTGAGGTTTTGGGACGTTCCGTGGCACAAGAGATCCAGGTGAAGTATGCTGCCCTCAAACCTGGGCAGTTCCTAAGAATTGCCATCAATGGATACCTTTTCAGGTTTGGTATGCAGCCAATTTGGGAACGCGACGACTTCGGCCCCAGCGCAGGGCTATGTTTTTCATGGACTGGAAGTGATTGCTTGTCTCAGGAGATTGATCTCCAAGAAAAACTTCACCCTCAGGTATTGAAGATATTTGAAGCTTGTGCGAAGAAGTTCGCAGGATACGCAAGTGATCGGCGCCTCCTGATGTTAGACCCGCATGGAGACGTTACCTTCCATTCACCACGCTGGTGGAACAATTTATTCACGGCGATTCAGCCTCCGCCGGCTATTGACGAAATTTGGATCGGCTCAAGTGGAGATGATGGTTTTGGCGAGGAGGCGTGGGTGATCGAGAAGGTGTTCGGTGAGGATCTTTCATTTTCGGAGGCATTTCCGGACTTACACGGGCGTTAGCTTTGACGTTTGGCTTAGGCCCGAGTTAATCATTCAGTCCGAATCGTCGACCATCCGGAAAGTAAACCCGGATAGCTCCCCGGAAGTCGGCATCGGACCGGCCAAATCCGCGCAGTGCGTGAAATTTCACCTATTCAAAAATTCTTGGCGCTGATAGGCCAACAGGCTCCAATTAACTGTGTTAGCTTGATCCGAAGAGGGCCGAATGTCATCATCCAGACGCGATTTTCTGAGAGCTAGTCTTGCCGCCACTGCACTGCCCGCTGTTGCCGGCGTCGTCTCAACGAAGTACGCCGCTACCGATTGGGTGGCGCTCGGAAAGTCAAATGTTCAGGTCACGCGCCTGGCATTCGGGACCGGAACGCACTCCGGCGCGCAACAGCGGCATCTTGGCCAGGAAGAGTTCACGCGTCTGGTGCGCTACGCCTATGATCATGGCATTCGGTTTTTCGAGACGGCAGATGCTTATCACAGCATGCCGGAGATGCTGTCGATCGCGTTGAAAGGACTTCCGCGCGATTCCTACCGGCTGATGACTAAATACGATGTGCATCATACGGAAGATCCGATGGCAGCCGTCCACCGACTGAACGGGGCATTGGGCACAGATTACGTAGACATCATGCTACTGCATTGTGTTCGCAGCCCGAACTGGCCGGCAGAAACTAAGCGTTTGCAAGACGCATTCCAAGCGGCCAAAGAAAAGAAGCTGCTGATGGCTCATGGAGCCTCGGTGCACGGCAAGCAGGCTCTTGCAGCGTTTCCCGGCAATGCGTTTCTGGATGTGGCAATGATCCGTATGAATCACAAGGGCGCGCATATGGACACGCCATCCATGCAGGACATTGACGAAAAGGGCGATGTCCCGTTCGTCGTCGATCACATGCAGCGGACAAAAGCCGGCGGTGCGGGAATCATTAGCATGAAGCTCGTTGGCGAGGGCGACTTCAAAAACCCTGATGATCGTCAGGCAGCCTTGAACTTCGCATTCCGCAAAGCAGGTGTGGATTGCGTGACCATTGGATTCGGAAGCACAAGCGAGATCGACGAAGCAATCAAGCGCGTCTCAACGGCATTGAATGCTTAACGGCTACTATTCGTTTTTACGTCAGCAAAAGCGCTCAAGTCAAGCCGCATAACGTGATTGCTATCTCCAATCGACGATAGCAACCCGCACAAAAAACACGCGGCGAGAGCCTGTAGTATGCTCAACCCCGTGCACAAGTTGAAGTTTGCTGCGGTTTTCCTAGCTCTAACAATTGGCCGGTCACAAGAGCTCATCCAGAACGGAAGCTTTGAAGGATACCCGGCAGTCGTCGTATCCACCCCCAGGCTGCAATTCACGATCATGAAGCAAGGCAGCACATTAGCGAGCGTAACGCTCACGGACGATCCTGAAAAGCTGAGTCCGTTGTGGAATCCGATGCGCATGGCGCGTGAACTTGGACGCCGAGCGGCCTACGATGGCGGCGCCGGGCACTTTGTCTGCGTGGATGGCTTTGGATCACCCTCGACCGAAGAAAAAGCGGCTGGACTGCCCTTTCATGGAGAGGCGCATACAGAAATGTTTGCTGTGCATTCCGCGCGTCAAGGCTCCAGCGCAGTTGTAACTCTAACGGCTACCCTCCCCATCACACAAGAAAAATTCACGCGCACGTTTCGGATCACCGACGGCGAAAATGTCATTCATGTAGACAGCGATCTCGAGAGCCTGTTGGGTTTCGACAGGCCGATCAACTGGGCCGAGCACGCAACCATAGGCTCGCCATTTCTTGAGCCAGGTGTCACCGTGGTCGATGTTTCCGGGTCCCGCTCACATACTCGCCCTTATATATCCGTCGATGGCGGGGACGTTCAGCGCCGGCTCAAGTCCGACCAGGATTTTCGATGGCCGCTGGCCCCAGGTCTGAATGGGGCAACCGTCGATCTCCGCCGAACCCCTATGAATCCGCATTTCTTAGATCACGCAGCCACGCTGACCGACCCTGACCGTAAATTGGAGTGGGTCACGGCAATCAATCCAGCCAAGCGGCTGATTCTCGGGTACGTATTCCGGCGAGCCGATTATCCTTGGGTCCAGTACTGGGGCTTCTATCCACCCACGCAAAAGATGGCGCGTGGCATGGAATTCAGCACTCAGCCTTTCGATCTCCCCCGTCGAGAAGTGGTCACGACAGGGACTATGTTCGACACACCGCTATATCGATGGCTGCCGGCCAAATCAAGCGTCAAGACTCGGTTCTTACTTTTCTACGCTCACGTGCCCAATGGCTTCACCAAGGTGGATGACATCAAAGTCGAGAAGGGCCAAATTTTGATCGTCGACCACGCCCTGAAAGAACCCCTCGCGCTGGTGAGTGCCGAAGGACTATAAACGAGTTCGATCTAGGCCACGCCCACCAGTTTTTTCGTGTAACCCAGGCTTTCATCTAAAGCGGCCCGTTCACGTGCCGCTTCGTCAGAGGTTTCCCAGGGTTCATCCTTGTAAGGCTTGCCTCGCTCGGCGATCTCCAGGTACCGCTCGAATTCCCATGCCCGCGTGTTGCGGTATGCCTCCCAAAACGCCCGATCGCGATACGGCAGAATCTTCGGACCGAATACGATCGACTCAAGCGACAGCGCCTTGCCGGGACAGAGTTCGACGTACTTACGCACGTACGAATCGATATCGACATTCCCGCGGCCCATTTGCACCCAGGTCACCGCTGCTCCTTGCGGCGCGTTCCATACCATGCTGTCGCGGACGTGACTAGTGAGAACGTACGGATGAAGAACCTCGAGCGTCAAGTGCGGGTCCTCGATCGTCCAAAGCGGATTACCCGAATCGAGGCAAACGCCGACAAAATCCGGTCCCGCCTTCTCGATCAAACTCTTCAACTCGCGAGCTTGCATATCGCCGGCGTGATTCTCGATCGCGATCTTTATGCCTGCGTCCGAGGCCCTGGATCGGACGTTATGCAGAACCTGAACAACCTGATCGATGCGTGCTTCAATGGCTCCGTTCTTCCTGTCGTCTGCGCTTCCCAGAACGGCTCGCACTATAGGCGATCCAATCGTCTTCGCCGCGGCGATCATCTTCGCCAATTGCTGCTCAGCAGACCCAAGCGCGGGATTGAACATCTTCGAAGCAGGGCAGATCGAGGTCATGCCGATCTCAATCTGGAGGCCCCGGTCAGCGGCATGCTGCCGAACCGCAACCAGATTGGCATCTTCAAGACTGCCGAGAAACCTGATCTCTGAGAAGTGCACCACCTGGACCTTGCGCTCGGCGCAGTAGTCCAGATACTGAAATGGTGTCCACTTCTGTGACCGGAGGCTGAAGAGATCGATTCCCAACTTCACATTCGAGGGGGATGTCGACATTGCGGTTATGGGGATTGCAGTTAGCGCAACGAATTCACGGCGATTCATGGATCATATGAATCGTAACAACCAGCCGCACTGCGCCTTTGTTTCGATCATGCACCACAGCCCGCCACGGCAGACCTTACTTGGGAGCGTATAATACGCCCGTGAAGCGGAGGAGATTTCTCTCTACAGCTCTTGCAGGTGCGGTTGCGCACGGATCTCAGTTGCTTGCCGGCGATGCAGTCCATGTGCCGATCATCGACAGCCACATCCATCTCTTTGACGTCGAGCGCCCGCAGGGCGTGCCGTGGCCGCCGAAGGGCAGCTCCATCTACAAGAGCGCTTTGCCCGAACGCTATCGGAAACTGGCGGCGCCGTTTGGTGTCGTCGGCGCCATCGAAATAGAGTGCAGCCCGTGGCCGAATGACAATTGGTGGGTTCTCGATATTGCAGCAAGAGATCGGATTATCGTCGGTACGATCGGGGATTTGGAACCCGCTGCGCCGGAGTTCGGCAAACAGCTCGAACGCCTGCACAAGAACCCTCTTTTACGCGGCATCCGGTATGGGAACCTGTGGAATCGCGACTTGAGCAGACAGATATCGAATGCTGTATTTATCGACAACCTGAAGCAGTTGGCGGCGGCCGGGCTGGTGCTCGATACCGCCAACCCGGACCCGAAGCTGATGCACGCTGTTGTGCGGCTGAGCGATCGGATTCCTGACCTCAAGATTGTTATTGATCATTTGCCGGAGCTGGCGCCGCCCGAGGATTCTGCCGGACGGAAGGAATTGGATGCGGATTTGCAGCGATTAGGGCAACGGCCCAAGGTGTTCGCCAAAATCTCGGGGATTGTGCGGAGAGTTCACGGGCATGTGCCGCTGAAACTTGATTTTTATCGGGATCGGCTGGATCGAATCTGGGAGCTTTTTGGGGCTGACCGCCTGCTATACGGAAGCGACTGGCCCAATAGCGATTTGTGGGCCCAATACGGAGATGTATTCCGATTGGCCAAAGAATTCATTTCCACGAAAGGTTCGGTGGCTACGGAGAAGTTCTATTGGAAAAATTCGCTAAGGGCCTATTCCTGGGTCAAGCGTGATGCCGGCCAGAACTGCTCAGCCTGTGTTTGAGATTGCTTTGTGCAGGCAGGACAATCTGACCGACTCGGTGTTACCTGCGAATCGTCACAACAGCCCGGAACCGCACCCGGCGCTATTATGAAGTTGCTTGAGCATCCAGACCCCCGCACCACTGAGGCCTGTCGAGCGCGCTAGGAAATTCAGAACGTGGGCATTCATCATTGCCACGAGCCTGATCTCTTTCGTGTGCATGGCTTGGGTGCTGAATGGCGCGGGCCTCGGCCGCATCTGGGGCGAAGTCCGGCACATGCACTGGAGCTGGGTATGCGGCGCGGTTGCCTTTGACGTTTGCGTCTACCTGATTCACGGATGGCGGTGGAAGGTGCTCCTCACTCCCATTCGCAGGGTTCCTTTTACGTATACCGTCGAGGCGATCTACGTCGGCCTGTTTGCCAACGAAGTTCTGCCGCTGCGCGCCGGAGAATTGATCCGTTGTTTTCTGCTTTCTAAGTCCAGCACCATTCCGCTATCCATAACGTTCGCTTCCGCCCTGATTGAGCGCATGTTCGACGGCGTCTGGCTGATGGCCTGCTTTTTTTTCTGCCTCCAGATGGGCCGGCTGCCCGGAGTGTTGCTCAAAGGTGGCTACATACTCGGAGTTCTCATCGTTCTCTGCGCAATTCTCCTCGGGTGGGGAATGTACAATCACAAGCAATCCCTGGGTCCCATCTTCGGAATAAAGTGGCCGCGCTGGTTCGATACCCTGATCGCGGATTTGCATCTCATCGGCCACTCGCGCTATCTCTATTTCGCCTTCCTTCTCAGCGGCGCGTATATGCTCGCGCAGATTCTTCCCATTTACGCCGTAGTCAAGGCGAACGGGCTTGATGTCCCATGGACGGCCTCATTCACCATGATGGTCTTACTGCGCCTCAGCAGCATCGTGCCGCAGGCGCCGGGCAACCTGGGATCCTTCCAGTGGGTGACGGCGCGGACCCTCATTATGTTCGGCATGGCTTCTGCGCACGCCAAGCGGTTTTCGCTAATCTTGTGGGCCGTGGTCACCCTTCCGCTGATCGTTATCGGCTTTATTGCGGTAACGCTGGAAGGGATCAACATGACCCATCTCCATAAAGAAGCCACCGCCGCCGCCGAGGAGCGCGAAAAGTCTCGATAGAATAGGAGCAACGGGGTTCGGCCATGTTTGCCCTGCTCTTTCTCGCTGCCTATCTCAGCGCCGTTCCCTCGGCCGATCCGCACTCGGCTGGACTGCAGGCGCTCGATCACCAGGACTACGCGCAAGCCGAGCAGATCTTTTCGAAACTTGCGGAAGCCGATCCGAAAGATTACGTCGCGCTCTTTAATCTCGCCCTTGCCGAAACCGCCCTCAAGAAGAATACTGACGCAGCCGGGCACTATAAGCAGGTTCTTAATCTCAAGCCGGGCCTATATGAGGCCGAGCTCAATCTCGGTATTCTCGACGTACACAATCGGCAGCCTTCTGAAGCGGTTCCGCTGCTCCGCGATGCCGCGAAACAGAAGCCGAATCAGGCTCGGCCGCAGCGCTATTTAGGCGATGCCTTACTTCAGAGCGGAGATCTGGATGGAGCATCCGGCGCCTTTCGCGCCGCGCTGGGTCTCGACCCCAAGCTTGCCGCTGCCGAGCTCGGCCTTGGTCAAACTCTGCTGCGCCAGAACAAGCCGGAAGAAGCGCTGCCTCATTACCGTAACGCGGCGAATCTCGATTCAAATCTGAAATCCTACCTCCTCGAAGCGGCTGTGGCGCTTTCGAAGGCGAATCATGCCGAAGACGCCATCGCGCTGCTGAAAGAGTTTCCGGAGAACGCGGGCGCTCGGGAGGAGTTGGGGCGTCTTTACCTGTCCGTCAACCGCCCGGCCGATGCCGTGCCGGAATTCCAGGCCGCCGTGGCGATATCACCGACTCCTGCCAACCAATTGGCCCTTGCGACCGCTTACTTGCGTAATCATCAGCCGGACGCCGCGGCGCCCATTCTGGAGCGTGCGTTGTCCTCGAATCCAAAGGATTATGATTTGCGCATGGCGGTTGGCCGGATTTATCGAGACAAGCATGACTACGCGGCCGCAGCCGGCCAGTTTGCTGCCGCGGCCGCTATCAAACCGGATGCGGTGGAAGCGTGGAATGAAGCCGCCAATGCCTCCGTTTTGTCGGAGCAATATCCGCAAGCCCTGGCTGCCCTCGATCGAATCCACACCCTGAACGCGGATTCCGCCGGCGACTTCTACTATCGCGCCATCATTCTGGACAAGCTGCACAAGGTTAAACCGGCCCTGGCCAGTTACCAGAAGTTTCTCGCCATGAGCCAGGGCAAATTTCCGGATCAGGAATTTATCGCCCGGCAGCGCAGCAGAATTCTCGAAAAGGAGGCGAATCGATGAAGCTATCCATGCACCCGGCAAGACGAATCGGAATGGGTATCGCAATCGTGACATTTGTTTCGTCGGCTTATGCACAATCCTTTATCGCGGAGCTAAAAACCACGGAACACAATCCGGCCAGGCGCTCGGAAAAGGCGCTCCTGCTTGCCAATTCGGCGTTCGACAATGCCCGGGATTTCTACAATAGAGGTGAGATCGACAGGGGCGATGCCCAGCTCGACAAGATGACAAAGGCCCTGAATTTCTGCGTCGAGTCGCTGCAGGAAGCCAGGAAAGCCAAATATTACAAAAAGGCCGAATTGAACGTAGCTCTGCTCCAGCGCCGCATGTCCAGCCTTCTCGAAGACATTGATGTTCCGGAGCGAGGCTGGGCCGAGCAGACCAACCGCATGCTCGATCAGATTCACGACAAGCTTCTGGCCGGAGTGATGAAGAAATGAAGTGGGGTGTCGCGCTCTGCGCCGTTCTGTGCGTGGGCTCGCTTGCTTTTGCAGAGGACCGCGATTTTCTGACGCCGAATGAAGTCGATCAGGTCCGGGAAGCGCAGGATCCGAACGAACGGCTCGAGCTTTACGTTCACTTCGCGAAGCAGCGCATGGACTTGCTGCAGCAGTATTTATCCAAGGACAAGCCGGGACGCAGCATCTTTATTCATAACGCGCTGGAGGATTACGGGAAGATCATCGAAGCGATCGATTCCGTGTCGGACGATGCGCTTCTTCGCAAGCACGCGCTCGATAAGGGTCTGGTTGCCGTGCTGAATGCAGAGAAGGAGTTCCTGGACGAGTTGAACAAAATCCAGAACAGTAATCCCAAGGACATAGATCGATACCAGTTCGTTCTTCAGCAAGCCATCGACACCACCAGCGATAGCCGCGAACTGTCAATGGAGGATTCCGGCAAGCGAGCCTCGGAGTTGACGGCGGAAGATGCGAAGGAAACGAAAGAACGGGAAGCGATGATGTCCGCCAAAGAAGTGGATTCCCGCAAAAAGGCTGCCGCGACACAGGAAGAGAAGAAAAAGAAGATTCCGACGCTCTATCGCCCCGGCGAAAAGCCCCAGCAGCCTCAAAACTGACCCACGCCCCCCTGCTTATCGTAAATTGAAAGCAGAGGTCCAATTCGTGGCTCATAATCACAACCATGGCCATGCGCGTAATACCGGTTGGATTCTTTGGCTCTCTTTAGCTGCCACGCTTGCATTTACCGGGTTTGAAGTCTTTGCCGGCTTGCGCTCCCAGAGTCTGGCCCTGATCTCGGACGCCGGACACAACTTCACCGATGCGCTTGCGCTGCTTTTGGCGGCAGTTGGCTTCTATTTGCAAGGAAAACCCGCGAACCAGGTGAAAACCTACGGGTACCAGCGCGCAGGTGTTATTGCCGCTTTTCTGAACGCTTCCACTCTCATTGTTATTTCCATCGCGATTTTCTGGGAAGCTGCGGTACGGATCGTTCATCCTGAACCGGTGAATGACCGCATCATGCTATGGGTCGCTGTGCTCGCCCTGTTTCTTAACAGTGTGATTATGCTGGGCTTGAACAGCGGCCAAAAAGAGGATATCAACATCCGGGCCGCGTTCATTCACATGCTGGGCGATGCGCTGGGGGCGGTCGCGATCATCATCGGCGCCATCGTGATCCGGTTCACGGGATGGACGTATATGGATCCCATCCTTTCGGTTGCGATTGGGATTTTGATCGTCTACACGGCCTGGGATATTATTCGCGAATCGCTGAACATACTGCTCGAAGGCTCGCCGCGCGGCATGGAACTGGCGAAGGTCACCGCCGCTATGTCCGGCATCGAAGGAGTGCTGGATGTGCACGATCTGCATGTCTGGAGCCTGGGCGCGAGCACCCACGCACTTAGCTCGCACGTGCTTATCGAGGACATGCCGCCCTCGTCGAGCGAGCGTATCCTAAAACGGATTAATTCCGTTTTGTGCGGCTTCGGAATTCACCACACTACAATTCAGTTCGAGCACGTACCATGTGTTCTGTCCGATAACGGCTGCCGCATGACCACCGGACACACCCAGGTCGAAGATCACGGTCACCAGCACTAAAATGTGGGCCGACGCCCTCATTCGCGCGGGACCCCCTGGTCGCGCTCCCCTTGCTATTGCCCCCAGCCGCACGATGTGATCCCATATTCGGACACCGCGAGAGGGTTCTGTCTCATCCCTTTTAGCTTAAAATCAGTAGCTTAGCGCGAAATATAGAGCTGGCACCTGAAATGCATCTAACAGAAGCGAATAACGCCCATGGCAATGGATGTTCCTCGCGGCAAAGAAGTCGCACGTAAACGGCTGATCAAACGGATTGTGCTCGGTGTGGTCGTGGCCATCGCAATCGGCGGCACCACCGTCGCGCTCGCGCGTCTAAAGCCTGCAGCCCCTTCGGTAGATATGAGCGGTTTATGGCCGGGCACGGTAAAGCGTGG
The DNA here is from genome assembly GCA_025980435.1 of Bryobacteraceae bacterium. GTDB lineage: Bacteria > Acidobacteriota > Terriglobia > Bryobacterales > Bryobacteraceae > Bog-105. The sequence continues at coordinate 21,478 of JAICXK010000003.1, read as the reverse complement.
TCCCATGGAACGGCAGGTCCGCGGTTTAGGCGCCCTCAAGCCCGAAGAGATCCACTGGATCGCTGCCGCTCAGGACTCACGCGTGTCGCAGATCGACCGGCGCGCCGGCATTGACCCGGTAAAAGCTAACGACGTCATTCTGGTCCTCAGCGACCCGGATCTCGAACTGGAAGCCGAGAAAGCGGAATGGACCATGAAGCAGGATCAGGCCAATCTCGCCAACCTCAAAGTCAAGCTCGAAAGCGACAAGCTGGACCAACGCGCGCAGCTTGCCGAACTCGAGTCGCAATTCACCCAGGCGAAGCTGACTGCGGACCGTGATCTGGAGCTGACTCGCCTGAACCTGAAGAGTGACCTGGAATCGAAGCTGACGGTCGACCAGGCGAACCAACTGCAGAGCCGGGTCGCCCTCCAGAAGCAGCGGCTTGCCATTGCGGATGAATCCATCAAAGCGCAGATCGACGCTCAGGAAGTGGTCGTTCAAAGCTCTCGGGCCGCTTATGATCTGAAACGGAAACAGGTGGATCAGTTGACGATTCGCGCGGGCATCGATGGGGTTCTTCAGGAAGTGGACGTTGAAGTCGGGCAGCGGGTCACGGCCGGAACCATTCTCGCCAAGGTCGCCGACCCGAAGAAACTGAAAGCCGTTCTGCAGATCCCCGAAACGCAAATGAAAGATGTGCGAATCGGATTGGACGCCTCTATTGACACCCGCAACGGCATTATCCCCGGCCGCGTGATTCGGATCGATCCCGCCGCGCTAAATGGAACCGTAGGAGTGGATGTGGCATTGCTGGGAGCCCTGCCTCCGGGTGCTCGCCCTGAGTTGAGCGTGGATGGCACCGTCGAAATTGAGCGTCTGCCTGATGTCGTGTACGTGGACCGGCCTGTCTCCGGTGAACCGGATACCACCATCGGCCTCTTCAAGATTGATCCGGACGGCAAGGGCGCAACGCGGGTGAACGTCAAGCTGGGCCGGGCTTCCGTTAATACGATTGAAGTACTGGAAGGTCTGAATGTCGGAGACCGCGTTATCCTTTCCGACATGTCCCAGTACGATTCGTACCAGCGCATCCGCTTGAACTAGAAATTTGAACCAGAACGCCATGCCACACGTAATAAGCTTATTAGCCCAAAGGAGGACTGAAGCAGAATGACCGCATCTGAGCCGTTGATCCATTTGGAAGGGGTCACCAAGGTGTTCGTAACCGATGAGGTGGAAACCCACGCTCTTTCTGGGATTCACATCGATATCCAGCGAGGCGAATACGTTTCGATTTCCGGACCGTCCGGCTGCGGAAAATCGACGCTGCTCGCGATTCTCGGATTGCTGGATTCGCCCTCTTCGGGAACCTACATCCTGAACGGAAAACCGGTTCAAAGCCTGAAGCTGTCGGAGCGCGCCCGCATCCGCAACCGCGAGATCGGCTTTATTTTCCAGGCGTTCAACCTGATTGGCGATCTCAACGTTTATGAGAACGTTGAGCTACCGCTCACGTATCGCGGTATGCCGTCCAGCGAGCGTAAGAAGAAGGTTCACGAAGCGCTGGAACGGGTAGGTATGTCGCATCGCATCAAGCACTATCCGTCGCAGCTCTCCGGCGGTCAGCAGCAGCGTGTTGCGGTCGCCCGGGCGTTGGCCGGCGATCCATCCATACTACTGGCTGACGAGCCGACCGGAAACCTCGATTCTCAAAACGGTGAGCAGGTCATGGATCTGCTGCGCGAACTGCACCGCGGCGGTGCAACCATCTGCATGGTCACGCACGATCCCCGTTATGCCCGCTACGCCGATCGTTCCATTCACTTGTTCGATGGACGCGTTGTGGAGGAAAACGTAGAACTCCCTGTATGAGGTATGTCAAGGAATATTGATATTGTTGCTGTGGGCTTGATCTTGCTCGGATTCGCGGTATTCACGCAGGCGCGAAACGCGTTTCGGTTTGAAGTCACTTCGCATCGTGCAGTCTTCTTTCATCAGCCGCATGGCCCGGTGGTCGTGATTCCCGACGCGCCGCCGGCTCCTCACGTGCCGCCCATCCCTTTTACGCGCGACTAAAATGAAGTGGGGCGGACCCCCTGGTCCGCGCCGGACGCCCTCGCCCGGCTTCGCCCGATGAACCGCAAATGATCTCTTTACGCAACATTGAAAAATATTTTCAGCACGGTCCGACCAAGACCTTCGTTCTCCGGCGCGTCAGCATCGACATCAAGCAAGGCGAATTCATCTCCATCATGGGGCCGTCCGGGGCGGGGAAATCCACGCTCCTCCATCTACTCGGTATGCACGACAGCGCGTGGACCGGCGAATACAATTTTCTGGACCATCCCATTCACCGGCTCAACAAGAAAGACCGCTCGGAGCTTTACAAGAAATACATTGGGTTCGTTTTTCAGAGCTATCATCTTCTCGACTCGCTCACTGTCTACGAGAACCTCGATATCCCCCTCTCCTACCGCAATGTCAAGAAATCGGAGCGCCAGAGCATTGTTTGCGATACGCTCGATCGCTTCAGCATGGTAGGCAAGAAAGATCTCTATCCGAACCAGCTTTCCGGCGGCCAGCAGCAGCTTGTGGCGATCGCGCGTGCCATGATTGCAAGCCCAAAGCTGATCCTGGCCGACGAGCCGACCGGCAATCTTCACTCGAGTCAGGGCAAGGAGATTATGGAGCTTTTCAAGAAGCTCAACGAAGAAGGAACCACCATCGTTCAGGTCACCCACAACGAGAAGAACGCCGAATACGGTCACCGGATCATTCAAATAGAAGATGGCTGGATCACCCATAACTGAGCACGCGGCAGTCCGCGATTCCTGGCCCGGTAGAAGTAGCGAACCGGCGGTTTTCGGCGATCCAAAGGCTCAGAGAACGAACATGAAAATTGTGCCGTCGCAGATGCGCATCCTGATCGCGGACGATCAGCCGGATGTGCTGGAGGCGCTGCGGCTTTTATTGAAGCGCGAAGGTTTCAAGATCGAAGCCGCCGATTCGCCTCAGCAGGTGCTGCAGATGATCGAAAACCGCGATTACGATGCGGCCATCATCGACTTGAATTACAGCCGCGACACCACCTCCGGGCAGGAGGGATTGGACCTGCTTGCGCGGATACAAACCGTCGATGCCATGCTCCCGGTCATTGTCATGACGGCTTGGGGAAGCGTCGATCTGGCCGTGGAAGCAATGCGCCGGGGGGCGCGTGACTTCATTCAAAAGCCCTGGGAAAACGAGCGGCTCGCGTCCATCGTGCGGACCCAGCTGGAACTGAGCGAGGCGATCCGCCGCGGACAACGCCTGGAAGCCGAGAACGCGCTTTTGCGTGCGGATAATCTTCCGGCCATGATCGCGCAGGCTCCCGCGATGGCGCCCGTTCTCGACCTTATTTCGCGAGTGGGGCCTTCGGATGCGAACGTGCTGATCACGGGTGAACCCGGCAGCGGTAAGGAAGTAGTCGCTCGTACTCTGCATGCCATTTCGGGCCGTTCCAACAAACCCATGGTCACCGTCAACGCGGGCGGCCTCGCGGAAGGCGTTTTTGAGAGCGAGTTGTTTGGCCACGTAAAGGGAGCTTTTACAGACGCCAAGATGGACCGTGTCGGGCGCTTCGAGTTGGCCGACACAGGGACGCTATTCCTGGATGAGATCGCAAACGTTCCGCTGAACCTTCAATCCAAACTGCTGCGCGTCCTCGAAATAGGGGAGATGGAGCGCGTCGGTTCATCCAAGACCAAGCGAGTGGATGTTCGCGTAATTTCCGCTACGAACGCGAATCTGCCGGAAGAGGTGCAGAACGCGCGCTTTCGACAGGATCTGTTGTTCCGTTTAAACACTATTGAGATTCACATCCCGGCGCTCCGGGAACGCAAGGAAGACATTGTTCCGCTTGCCAACCACTTTCTGGGGATCCATGCGCGGCGGTACCGGAAGAACCTAGCCGGCTTCGATCAGAACGCGCTGCAGGCCATGTATGAGCATCCCTGGCAGGGAAATGTGCGCGAACTGAACCACGTTGTGGAGCGCGCCGTTCTCATGACGCAAGGCAACTACATCAAAGCGAGTGATCTGGCCTTGCGGGCCTCGAGCGTGGGATCCGCGCGGCTGGAGGATATGAGCCTCGAAGACGTGGAAGGTTTCCTCATCAAGAAAGCCTTGGCGCGGTATGGCGGCAATGTCAGCCACGCCGCCAGCGCGCTGGGCCTCAGCCGCAGCGCTCTCTATCGCCGGCTGCAGCGTTTCGGCCTGTAACAGGCATTCGTGGCTAAATTTAAGCTCAGCCATGATGCGCGCGTGCTGCTGCTCGCGCTCGTAGCCGGACTGCCCGCCGTAATCGCCGTTGTTGTGCTGCTGGCCACTGGCGGCTTTTCAGCGCGGGAACAGTTAACCATCGAGATTGTTGTCGTCCTCTGCTGGCTCGGCTTCGCTTTTGCGGCGCGCGGCCGGGTAGCCGGACCGCTGCGCACATTGGCGAATCTCCTGGAAGCGATGCGCGAAGGCGACTACTCTATCCGCGCGCGAGTCGACGATCCGAATGAGCCTATGGGTGAGGTCATGCAGCAGGTCAACGCCATGGCCGCGACTTTGCGCGATCAGCGTCTGGGCGCGCTTGAGGCAACGGCGCTGCTCCGCAAGGTCATGGAAGAAATTGAGGTCGCCGCGTTCGCCTTTGATCCGCAACAGACTCTGCGGCTGGTCAATCGGGCGGGCGAGCGGCTGCTCGCCCAGCCCGCGGAGCGCCTGCTGGCCCGCGATGCTACCTCCCTCGGCCTCGCCGAATTTCTGATCGGCGAGCCGGAACAGACGATTCAACGTTCCTTTCCGGGAGCAACGGGCCGCTGGGGAATCCGGCGGAGCCAGTTTCGTGAGGGCGGCGTTCCGCATCAATTGCTGGTCCTTACCGACCTGACCAGACCTCTGCGCGAAGAAGAGTTGCAAGCCTGGCAGCGCCTGGTCCGGGTGCTGGGGCACGAGCTGAACAATTCCCTTACGCCCATTAAATCCATCGCGCAGAGCCTGGAAAACCTCGTGAAGAGCGATCCGCGTCCCGAGGACTGGACCGAGGACATGTCGCGCGGTTTGAACGTCATCGCCACGCGTTCGGAATCGCTCAGCCGTTTCATGAGTTCCTATGCGCGGCTGGCGAAATTACCGGCGCCGAAGTTCGGCCCCGTGGAAGTGAATTCACTCCTCCGCCGGGTCACAAATCTGGAGACGCGTATGCAGGTCTTTTTTGAAGAGTGCCCGCCGCTCACCATACAAGGCGATGCCGATCAACTGGAGCAGGTCTTGATCAATCTCATACGAAACGGCGTCGATGCCGCGCTCGAAACCGGCGGCCGCGTCTTCGTGCGGCACGAGCGCACACCGCTAACGGTTGAAATCAAAATCCGCGATGAAGGGCCGGGATTATCTAACACTGCTAATCTATTTGTTCCGTTCTTCACAACCAAGCGCGGTGGATCCGGTATTGGCCTCGTGTTGAGCAGGCAGATCGCGGAAGCCCACAATGGTTCCGTCACTCTGAGAAATGCGGCGAGTGGACCTGGATGCGAAGCGGTCCTCACCTTGCCGGTTCAGTGAGTACAGGTGTGCGCGGCGGTGGCACTACGCTCGGAGCTGTCCGCGTGATAGGAACTTCTAACCAGCGGCCCTGCCTCTACGTGCGCGAAACCCATTTTGCGTCCAGCGTGCTTGTATTCGTCGAATTCTTCCTGCGGGACATACCGCAAGATGGGAAGGTGCTTCTGTGATGGGCGGAGATATTGCCCGAGAGTAAGTATCTCAACGTGGTGATCGCGCAAGTCCTGCATCACCCGGAGAACTTCCGCTTGTGTCTCGCCGAGTCCCAGCATCAAACCGGATTTGGTAGGAATCTTCGGACGAACCTGTTTTGCGTAGCGAAGAATATCCAGCGAGCGCTCATAGCGTGCGCCCAATCTCACCTGCCTGTATAAACGGGGAATCGTCTCCGTATTGTGATTGAGAACATCCGGGTGCGCGTTCATGACCATATCCATGGCCGGATGCGAGCCTTGGAAATCGGGAATCAGCACTTCTACTTTGCATCCGGGAACATGTTCCCGGATCGCCTGAATCGTGAGCGCGAACAACTCCGCGCCTCCATCCTTTCGGTCGTCGCGATTCACGCTGGTCACAACCGCGTAGCGGAGTCCCAGCGCCGCGCAGGCTTCTCCCACGCGGCGCGGCTCATCGTAATCGACTGTTAGAGGAGCGCCCTTCTGCACGGCGCAGAACCCGCATCGCCGCGTGCAGACGTTTCCAAGAATCATAAAAGTTGCCGTGCGGCGGTTCCAGCATTCGCCTACATTCGGACAGGCCGCGCTTTCGCAGACCGTGTGCAGCCGCAGACGCGTTACAAGACTCTTGAGTTCCCGGTAGTTCTCGCCGACCGGCGCAGGCGCGCGCAACCACTTCGGCCGCTCGGGCTGAGAAGAAATTGTGACCAGCACTTTCCTTCAGTGTAGCCTTCCGCTCACAATAAACCCGATCTTATTAATACAAACGTTTTAATGAAAATACGTTTGATTAAGAACGATTTCATTTTTCACCTCGATGCAACCTGGGCGCGCTTCGGCGTATCCAAACAGTTGTAACCGGGAGCGCTCCCGGTTACTGAATAGTAAGTGTTGCGCTCAAGCCACACGTTGCTTCGGCGTTAGCGCAAACAAGAAAGCTTTGGAGGTTTTTTTCATGAAGTACGCCATTTTTGCAGGCGTAGTGTCTTTAGGATTATTAGCTGGCGGTGCTCAAGCGCAGGAAGGCTCTCACAACGATGTGACAGTTTCCGCGACAGGTGTTTTTCAGAAGAGCGCCACAGGCAATGGTGTCACTCAAACGGCCACTCAAGAGCCGGGATTGCTGGCAACCTACCGCTACTTTTTCACCGATCATCAAGGGCTTGAATTCGATTATGGATTCACGCGATTCAATCAGCAGTATACCGGCGCGAACGGAGCGGCTTCGCTACCGCTCTCAGCTTTAGGACTCACCGGCACAAGTCTGAGTGTGCCGACGGACAGCCACGAAGCGACATTGTCGTATGTCTACCGCATGGCGGCCCGCCACCGTCTGTCGCCGTTCGTTAGCGCCGGTACCGGGTTGTGGGTGTTCTCTCCACAGTCGTTTGCTTCATTCGGAACTGGTAACGGCAACACGTTCGTAACGCCGGATTTCGTATATAGCGGCGGCGCGGATTTTGCCTTCAGCCGCAAGGTGAGTCTGCGGCTGGGCTATCGCGGGCACGTTTTCCAAGCGCCGGGATTCGGCATCGCCGCAATCAAAACCGGCAATGTAGCCTATTTGTCTGAGCCTTTTGCAGGCCTTTCGTTCCACTTCTAATCATTGAAAGTGGGAAGAGGGCCCCGATGCTTTGGGGCCCTCTCTTTTTCACCAAAAGAGATGAAAAACCCGTGGCGCACGCACTCATGCGTGCCGAGTCGAGACTCATCTCGACGCCAGGGAACTCTTACATCTCCCGTCGATTCTCCAACGAGCGTGACATGGTAACTTCATCCGCGAACTCCAGGTCGCTGCCAACCGGAATTCCCATGGCGATGCGCGTCACGCGCGGACCAAGCGGCTTGATCAGCCGCGATAGATACACCGCGGTAGCTTCTCCTTCAACAGTCGGATTCGTGGCCAGAATGATTTCTTGGATGTCGTTCCGGTGCAACCGGTCTACCAGGCCCTTGATTCGCAACTGTTCGGGACCGATGCCCCGCAGCGGCGAAATGGCGCCGTGGAGTACGTGGTACACCCCGCGAAATACGTGAGTTGTCTCAATCGGAAGAATGTTATGCGGCTCTTCGACCACGCAGATCTGTGACTGTTCGCGATGCGGGTCGCGGCAATACAAACACAACTCGCCGTCGCTGATGTTATTGCACTGCGCGCAGATGCCAAGTTTATCCTTAACATCGAGAATCGCTTCGGACAGCGCTTGCGCTTCTTCTCGGGGCACGCGCAAGAGATGAAAGGCGATACGCTGCGCCGATTTCTGCCCGATGCCAGGCAGCTTTTTGCATTCGTGAATCAGCCGCGCAAGCGGCTCCGCAAATTCCGCCATGCACGCGCTAGAACATGCCCGGCGGCAGACCCAGGCCGCCCAGCATGCCGCCCATCTTTCCTTGCGCTTCTTCGTCCACCTTCTTGGCGGCTTCGTTGAACGCAGCCATCACCATATCCTGCAGCATCTCAACGTCGCCGGCCACTTCGGGATCGATCTTGACGCCCAGAACGTTCTTGTGACCGTCCATTTTGACGTTGACCATACCGCCGCCGGCCGAGGCATCTACGCGAATGGCTGCGATCTGCTCCTGCAGCTTCTGCTGCATCTGCTGCGCCTGCTTCATCATGTTCTGCATGTTGCCGGGCATTTTCATGAAGTAGTTCCTTTTTCTATTCAGGTAGGGAGCGCAAAAGCGGATTGCCTTCGCGCTTACTCATTCAAATTTCGCACGGTGCGCACCTGCGCATCCTCAAATAACTCCTGGAAACGCTTGACGCCGGGATGAGATAGCGCGCGCTCCCTCAGGCCCGCATCAGGGGCGGCGTTCGTGCCAGGAGCGATTACCGGAGCGCCAACAGGAGCAGTGGACACGTTTTCGCCGGCTTCCACGCGCACCCGGACGGGCTTCCCCAACACCTCCGAAGCGGCGCGCTGCATGGAAGCATCTTTCAGGGAAAAGAGCATTGCTTTGGGCGCGCGGACCACCAGATCTGAACCTTGTAGCGAAATTTCAGAGTGCTGTACCGCATCGGCGGTGAAGTTCGATCCAGCTTTAATGAGTGCATCGTACAGAAGTTGCCTTAGATCGCCGCTTCCTGCCGGAGCGGGAGGCGCCGGTGGCGCGGATTTCGGCGGTGCTTGAAATGCCGGCGGCCGGGGTGCGGCCACACGCGTAGAGGCGGTCAAATGCTCATCCGGCGGCTTCGCAGCGACTGGACGCGCCGGCGCTGGCTGAGCCGGTTCGGAATTTTCTAATCCGGCGAGCGCCTCTTCAATCGATTGCAACTTGCCCGCCTGAACCAACTTGATGAGGCCGAGTTCCAGATGTAGCCGCGGTTGCAGCGAACTTTGCAGAGTCTTATACAGGTCCAGTGTGAGATTCAGATAGCGCGTCAAATCCTCCTCGCTGAACCAAGAAGCCGTTTCCAGCAAATCCTGTTGCTCGCGGTCCGATGCCGGAATCAGCCGGCTCGGTTTCTTTGCGATCTTCGCAACCAGCAAATTTCGCCAATACCGGGACAGTTCGCGCGAAAAATGCTGCAAACTTTGACCGTTCCGTTCCAGCTCCTGCACGATCTCGAGCATCCGCCCGCCGTCCTGTTTATGAACCGCCTCCGCCACTGCGCGCAGCGATTCGGTCCCGAACATTCCCAGCAGTGCGCGGATATCGTCAACCCGCAGGACCTTACCGCAGCAGGCAATGGCCTGATCCAGAGCCGACAGCGAATCGCGAACGCTGCCTTCCCCCGCTTGTGCCAGGACCGACAACGTCTCTTCATCCGCCTCGATGCCTTCCTCTGTGGAAATCATCTTCATCCGGTTTACGATCTCGTCGAAATCGACAGATCGAAAGCTGAAGTGCTGGCAGCGTGAGGCGATGGTATTCGGAATCTCGTACGCCTCCGTCGTACACAAAATAAAGACCACCCATTCGGGCGGCTCCTCAAGCGTTTTCAGAAGGGCGTTGAACGCCTCTTTGGTGATCTGGTGCGCTTCGTCGACGATGAAAATCTTATAGCGGTCCCGCGCCGGCCGGTAGCGGACGTTCTCGCGAATCTCACGCATTTCGTTAATGCCGCGGTTGGATGCCGCGTCGATTTCGATCACATCGACGGAATTGCCGGCGCTGATTTCGACGCAGCTCGAGCACACCCCGCAGGGTCTCGCTGTAGGCCCTTGAATGCAGTTCAAGCACCGCGCCACAATGCGGGCTACGGTCGTTTTGCCCGTTCCCCGCTGCCCTGAAAAGATATAGCCGTGCGCGATCCGCTGGTTCTGAATGGCGTTGGTGAGAGTTTTTTGAACGTGCTCTTGCCCGATCAGTTCGCTAAACGATTGCGGACGGTACTTCCTCGCAATAACCTGGTACATGGATTCGTGTTGCGTGTGCTCGGGAGCGCCTTTGCCAGACCCCGGGTGATCCGCGGCACACGAGCTAAATCGCTACCGTTGCTTCCTTCCGGACCTGGCGGGGTTTACAACCGCCCATTGCACGAAGCCCGGAGCCTGACAACTCACAATGTTAACATCCAGGCCTATTCCCGCGAACTTAAGACGGCTTGCAACTTCTCGCCAAAAGGGGTGGTCGGCGCGGGCTTGCGATCCGGGGCCGTCCCGGTCGTGGGTGGATTCGGCGGCTCCGCATCCGTAACAGGATCGGGTGTCAGTTCCGGTACAGGTGGCTTCGATTGCGCCGGCGAATTCTCATCGCGCAGATAGCGATCCTTTCGCAGCAGGATTCGCTCCAGCGGGGCAATCCATCCGGTAAACTCGCCCTCGATGTGCCCGTCTCGTTTCAGCGCATTTCGCACTGCATTCATTTTGGAATCGAGGTTGTCCAGATGGTGCAGCAGCAGCGCTTCAGGAAACGCCGGCACCTTCGGTGAGCCGAATTCGAGCTCTCCATGATGACTGATGATCATGTGCTCCACCAGAACTCTCAGCTTTGGAGGAAAATCGGGCAGCCTGGCAAACGCATTGCCCAGCAGCCGCAGACCCAAGACAATATGTCCAAGCAACTGGCCGTCGGCGCTATAGCCGAAGCTCCGTGCATACGAGAGTTCCTCGATCTTTCCGATGTCGTGCAATATCGCGCCGGTAATCAGCAGATCAAGGTCGATTTCCTTGTAATGAGAAGCGGTCAGCCGGCCCAATTCGCACAGCGAGAGCACGTGTTCCAGCAACCCCCCGCGGCAGGCGTGATGAATATTCTTTGCCGCGGGAGCCATTCGGTACATTTCACAGACTCGCTGGTCTGAAAAAACCAATCGCAGTAGCGATCGAAGGTGCGGATTTTGCAGCCCTTCGATGATCCCCTGGAGTTCGCTCCACATCTCTTCCGGATCGCGCTCGGAGCAGGGGAAGAAATCGGAAAAGTCAATCTCGTGTTCCTCCAACCTTCGTAACCGGTGAATGGTGAACTGCGAACGGCTTTGATAGACCTGGGCGAGTCCCTTCACCTTGACGAAGTCGTCGCGATCGAAGGTGTGCATGACCTCGGCGACGTTATCCCACATCTTGGCTTCTATCTCACCGGTGCGGTCGGAAAGATGAAGCGACAGATATGGCTCGCCGGTCTTCTTCTGCCGGATCTCCTTCGATAGAACAAGAAATTGCGCAGTTACGTTTTCGTTCGGAACCAGGCTTCCGACGTAAAGGGATTTCATGGAATGCTATCGCGAGCTGCTCTTTCCCGTGACCGTAGTCTCCGTGCCCGGAATAGGAATCATTCCGAACAGACGTTTGTGGCGGGTCTTTTGCTCCACTTCGGCCTTTGTAATGGTTTCCGGTTTGAGCTGCGCCACGTCCTGCCACTTTGTGTCCTGTCCCGGAGCAGCGCCGGTATCGACAAAGCCAGGCTTGATCTGCAAGAATGCCTGCCTTCGAAGCTGGGTCAAATACTCCCTTACCTTCGGCTGCATCTTCGGCCCGTACAGGATATTTTCAATGTCCGTTTTCACCTCGGCAACGGGAGCGAGACCGGCCTTAGTGTGATCGTCGACCTTGAAAATCTCAAATCCCGTAGCCAGTTTGATCGGTTGCGTTACAGCGCCCCGCGGTAAATTCCACACAACATCTTCAATTTCTTTCTGGAGCTCGCCCTTTTTATATCCACCCAGTACGCCGCCATCTTTGGCCGTCGTGGCATCGGAATTGTCGCGCGCCAGGTCGCTAAATCGCTCGCCTTTGGAGGCTTGCGCAGCAATCTGCTTTGCCTTTTTCTCGGCCGCCGCAATCCCGGCCGCATCTTTCCCCTGCGTCGAAATCAGGACTTCGCTGAGATATACCTTCTCTTCACGAATGAAATCGGACTTGTGCGCGTTGTAGTAATCCTGCACTTCCTTATCCGTGATATTGATGTGCCGCCCAACTTCTTGCCCGATCACCTCGCGCGTCAGGATCTGGTTCTTGGTCTCGTTAATGAAATCTTCATAGCTCATCCCAGACTGCTGGCGGACATACTCGTGAAATTTGTCGGTATCGGTGATTCCCGATTGCCTCTGCAAATTCGCGACATACTTGCTGATGTCGGAATCCACGTTGATGTTGAGCTCTTTCCCCTTCTGGATCAGAAGGAGTTCGTCAATGCGATCGCGCAGGACGTTTTTCTCGCGTTGGGCGAGCGCCTGCCGCATTTCGGGGCCGCCGCCGCCCGCCTGGGCGCGCATTTCCTGTGAGGCTTCCTTCTGAAATCGCTGGATTTCGTCCTGGCTTACGATGTCGCCGTTTACTTTGGCGACAATCTGATCGACGACAGTGAAATTATCCGCCGCAAAGCAAACGGAACTGAAGGCAAGCGCGGTGATGCAGACTGCTCTCATAACTTTTCTTTTCATTATGGCAATAACCGAGCCCACGGCCGCAGACATTTTCGATGTGGAGCGGCGCTCCAGCGCTGCCATGCCGCTCTCCGTGGCGGCATCCATTCTGTTTCAGAACTACCGCTTCGCCCCTACCGGTTCCTCCGCCGTCAATTCCATCAGTATCGCCTTCAGTTCATCGAGCAATTCGGCCGGTGCGCGGGAGGCGCTTAAAGGAATTTTCAAAACGCCGGCGGGCGTGAACTGAGCGTTCTCCGTGCTGCGGACCAGAGTCATTAGCCGCAAGGGGTCGATTTTCGATTGCTGGTGGAACTTGACGTTGGCAAATCCCTGGCGGCGATCAATGGATTCAACTCCGGCCGCTTCCGCGAGGCTCTTCAGCAGAGAGAACTTCACCAGGGTGTTGACCTCTTCCGGCACGGGGCCATATCGATCCGCAAGCTCGGCGGTAATTCTATTTCCTTGTTCTTCGTCCTTCACATCCGCGATGCGCTTATACGACCGAAGACGCTGCGCGTCATCCGAGATGTACGACGTGGGAATGCGTATATCGAGACCCAGGTTGAGGCTCGCATGAATTTCCAGCGGGACCTCTTCGCCTTTGATCTCTCGCACGGTCTCATCCAGGAGGCGGACATACGTGTCGTATCCCACCGCTTCAATGTGCCCATGCTGTTCGCCCCCCAAAAGGTTGCCCGCGCCGCGCAATTCCAGGTCGAGCGCCGCAATCTTGAAGCCCGCGCCCAAATCGCTGAATTCTTTCAGGGCAGCCAGCCGCTTTCTCGCCACCTCGCTCAACTGCGTATCCGCGGGAACCAAAAGATAGGCATACGCGCGCCGGTTAGATCGGCCGACGCGCCCGCGCAGTTGATACAGTTCGCTCAGACCATACCGCTCCGCATTTTCGATAATCATCGTGTTTGCCAAAGGAATGTCGAGACCGTTTTCAACGATCGTGGTACATACGAAAACATCGTATTCGTGGCGCATGAACCCAAGCAGAACCTTTTCGAGTTCCGCTTCGCCCATCTGCCCGTGGCCAACGCCGATGCGGCACTGCGGAATCAGCTCCTGAATCGCGGCAGCGCGCATGAAAATGGTGTCCACGCGGTTATGAACGAAATATACCTGGCCTTGCCGCCCTAGTTCCTGCTCAATGGCCGCCTTGATCAGGTCCGGATTGAAATGCGCTACTACCGTATTGATGGTCAGCCGGTCTTTTGGAGCCGTTTCGATCACCGACATGTCGCGCAATCCCAGCAGCGACATGTGAAGTGTCCGGGGGATAGGCGTCGCGCTCATAGTGAGCACGTCCACATCGTGCCGGAGTTGCTTTAGGCGCTCCTTATGGCGAACCCCAAAGCGCTGCTCCTCATCGACAACCAGCAAGCCCAGGTCGTAGAACTGAACATCTTTCGAGAGCAAGCGATGTGTCCCGATCAGCACGTCCACTTTGCCGGTTGCGAGATCGTCTAAAACCGCCTTGATCTCTTTCGAAGTTCGGAACCGGCTTACCAGCTCGACTCGAACAGGGAATGAAGCGAACCGGCGTTTGAAGGTTTCATAATGTTGGAAAGACAGCACGGTTGTAGGCGCCAGCACCGCCACTTGCTTACCGTCGCCTAGCGCCTTGAAAGCCGCCCGCATGGCTACCTCCGTCTTTCCAAAGCCGACGTCGCCGCACAACAGCCGGTCCATCGGCTGCTCGCTCTCCATATCGGCTTTAATCTGTGAGACGGCGTTCAACTGATCTTTCGTCGGCGCGTACTCAAAAGCATCTTCGAATTCGCGCTGCCAGTTACTATCCGCCGAAAACGAAAAACCTTTGGACATCCGCCGCTGCGCGTAGAGCCTTAAGAGCTCATCCGCCATGTCGCGCATCTTGGCTTTGACGCGCGATTTTGTTTTCTCCCAGGTGACGCCCCCGAGGCGGTCCAGGTGAGGTTTTGCCTCGCCGGCCCCGCGGTACTTCTGAACCAGATCCAGCCGCGCCAGCGGAACGTACAGCTTGGATTCCCCGGCGTACTCGATCAGCATGAAGTCGCCAGCCTGATCGCCCTGAGCCAGCTCGCGTATGCCGAGGAAACGGCCGACGCCATGGGTGGTGTGCACGACGAAATCACCCGGTTTCAGATCGGCAATATCGGCGGCGAAGGCGGCAAGCTGCGATTTGGAAGGCTGGCGCGCAATCAGATCAGAGGTCTCAAACAGATCCTCCGAACCGATGATCGCGAGATCGGAATCCAGGAATACGGCCCCGCGGCGCACGTTCCCTTTCATGAGGTATGCGCTCGAAACCGCTCCCGCGTGGTAGGCCCGGTCGGCAAGCGATGGGCGTCCAGCCGCCGCCTCCAAACCCAACTGATAGGGGACGGCGTATTCCTGCAGCACGTCCGCCAGCCGCTCCACCTCGCCGGTTGATGCGGCAAAGAACATCACTCGGTTGCCGGCCGCGATCAGGTTGCGGGCTTCGGCGACCGCCACCGGCATGTTGCCTTGGAACGCAAGCGAGGGGCGTGTGGGGATGTGGAGATGTGATGCATCCCCATCCGCATCCGGGCCTTGCAGTATATCCAGTTCCTGGAAGCTGACGCGCGTGCGATTTGACACCTCATCCTCAAGCTCAGCCCAGCGTTTGAAGTTTTTCTCCGGTTCAATAGGAGCGGGCCGGTCCGGATGCTCCAGCCGTTGCCACAGCCGGTCTGCCGCCGATTCGATCGCCGCCGGCTCATCCATCACGATCAGCGCATCGCGATTCAGAGAGAAAACATCGTGCGAACGGGCTCGTATCAGCGGAACCAGAAACTCCCAGCCGGGAAAAACTTCGCCTGGATTGGAAAGCTCCAGATCGGCCTGTTCCGCGGCCTCCGCGAGTTGCCGGAGCAATGGGTGCGATCGCGGATATTCGGTTAGCGGCAGCAGCGTGGTCGAAGGAATCTTCAGGACGGAGCGCTGCGATGCCACATCGAACTGGCGAATAGATTCGATTTCGTCTCCGAAAAATTCGATGCGGACGGGCCGCGCCGATTCGGTGGAGAAAACATCGAAGATCCCGCCCCGGACGGAATACTCGCCCACCATCTCGACCGGGTCCCGGCGCTCATACCCGATGCTCTCCAGATGCTGAATCAAATCGTCGAGCGGAATCTCCTCGCCGGCACGAAGTGTGAGCGCAAGCTGCCGGTAAAATTCGGCGGACTCGGTGCGCAGCAGCGCCGATGCAATCGGGACGATCGTGATCGGCATCTTGCGCACGGAAAGCCGCCATAGCGCGACCGCACGTTTTTCGGCGATCTCGTTGTGTGGCGAGAGGCGCTGGTGAGGAAGAATATCGAGTGCTGGCAGGAGTTGGGGCGGTGGCAGATCACGGCCCTCGAACAGCATGCCAAAGAAGGCTTCGGTCGATTCCAGCAAACTCTCCGCCTGCTTGTTCCCGTCGACCAGCACGAAAAGAGGCTTGTCCGTTGCCTGATAGAGCAGCGTCAGATAAAGACCTTTGGCCGTATTGACCAGCCCTGAAACGGAAAATGGCCCGTGTTCCCCGCGCGTGAGGCGCTGCAGGAGTATCTGGAAATCGGCTTGTCTCGCGGCGGATTGCAGCAGGTCTCGAATAGCCGGGTGAATCACTGGGCCTGAACCACGGCGGGGCGGAGCGATCGTTCCTCGTTCCGCCGTCCAATGATCTTCCCGGCGATGTCCGTGGTTGAATAGCCGGGCTCGAGCGGCAATGCATACACTTGTCCGCCGGCCGCCTCCACTTCTTCACGGCCCGCGATGAAGTGGGACCAGTCTGCGCCTTTCACCAAGACATCCGGAAGCAATACGGCTATCAATTCCCGCGGTGTATCTTCGCCGAAAAGAGTAACCGCATCCACTGCTTCCAGATGCATGGCCAGTTCGGCTCGCGTGCGCTCATCGAAGAAAGGTCGCGACGGCCCCTTCAGCCGATGCACGCTCTCGTCACTGTTCAGCGCGAGAATAAGGATGTCACCCAGGGAACGCGCCCGCTCTAATAACCGGATATGTCCCGGATGCAGGATGTCATAGCAGCCGTTCGTGAAGACGACTTTCTTCCCTTCGGCTTTCCACTGCCGCCTCCGCAGAATCAATTCTTCGCGCGTGTACAGGCGAGACATTTCCCGCTCTCATTTTACGATCTGCGGGCGAAGCGGCCGCAGCAGCTCCTGGGGCTCGCTTACAACCACGTCCGGCTGTTCCATTTGGAAGCTCTCCGGTTGGAATCCCCACAGGACTCCACAACTGCGCACTCCGGCGTTTCGCGCTGTCTGTACATCCACGGCGCTGTCGCCCACCATCAGAGTTTCGTCCGGCGGCGCGCCCGCATCCTGCATGAGCTGCAGAATGCCAACCGGATTCGGCTTCTTATTCGCAAACGTATCGCCCCCATACACGCGAACAAAACGCTCTTGCAATCCCAGCGCCCGCACTATATCGAAGCTGATTCGCTCCGGCTTGTTGGTCAGGACCGCCAGGGTGTGCCCGGCTGCCGACAACTCTTCGACTACTTCGCGAACGCCCGGATACAGCCGCGTATGTTCCAGAGCGTGCGCCCGGTAGAACTTCAGGAAAAAGTCGAGCGCGTTTTCAAGCTGCTGTTCGCTCACATCTGCGGGCATCGAACGCCGGATCAGCATGGCGGCGCCGTTTCCCACATAGGAGTAGATCAGATTCGGATCGAGTGGCGGAAGGCTGAAATGTTCGCGGGTCGCGTTCATGGACACAGCCAGGTCGATGCTCGAATCGATTAGCGTGCCGTCCAGATCGAAGATAAGCAGCAAAACGCTAAGGTCCTTACAGGTTGCGGGAATGCGGGTTTTGGTCCGTCGACCAGAGCTGTTTCAAGTTGTCCATCTGCTCATTGAAAGAATCCTTCAGTTCCCGCGGCGCGAGTTGCGCGATCGCAACTCCCAATTCACTCGCGTAGGGAAGCACACGCGAGGTGCCCAGGAACCCAGGAGCCGGAGATGGCGCGAATGCCACAACGATATCCGCGAGCACCGCAATCACCAGCACCCCGCGAACAAACCCCGCCACTCCGCCCAGCAGATGATCGAACCAGGAGAGCCCTATCCAGCGGAACAACCTTGCCAGCAGCGCAGCGATCAGCGCACCCACAATCAGCACGCCGACGAAAACTATGAGGAATCCCGTCACGTTCGCCGCCCGTGTACTCATGTGCGTCCAGGCCATCAATTGTGCCGCTACCACCTGATAGCACCAGAAGCCGGCCAGAAAACCAGCCACGGTGGCGACGAGTCCGATCACGACGCGCGCAAAACCGGTCCGCAAACCCGTTACCACGGAAACCACGATCAGCAAAATCAATCCAACATCGAACCAGTTCACGCTCCACATAGATCCGCCGTTGCTTTAAACCTTCCTCTGCACAAGTGCCTGTCCGGTTAATCGGGTAAACGCCTCCTCATACTTCTCGCTTGTCTTCTTTACTACCTCGTCCGGCAAAGATGGAGCAGGCGGCCGCTTATTCCAGTTCAGTGTCTCCAGGTAATCGCGAACGTACTGCTTGTCGAAGGAATACTGCGGTCCGCCGGGGCTGTACGTATCCGCGGGCCAATAGCGTGATGAGTCCGGAGTTAAAACCTCATCGGCCAGCACAAGCTGCCCGTCGACGAAGCCGAATTCAAACTTTGTGTCTGCGACAATGATTCCGCGCTGCAACGCATACTTTGCTGCGCGTCCATAGAGTTCCAGAGTCAAATCTCTGAGTTGCCCCGCCAGATCCACGCCCAACTGCTTGGCCACGTACTGGAACGGCACGTTCATATCGTGGCCGCTCTGGGCCTTGGTGGCCGGAGTAAAGATAGGCTCCGGCAGCCGGTCTCCATCGCGCATATCCGGAGGAAGGGGAATTCCGCACACCGATCCCTTCTCCCGATATTCCTTCCAGCCCGATCCAGCCAGGTATCCACGGGCGACGCATTCGACCGGGACCATCTCCGCTTTCTTCACCAGCATCGACCGGCCATCCAGCCGTTTTCGATGGCGTCCGACTTTCCTTGGATATTTGGTTACATCCGCAGTCAAAAGATGCGACGGAACCACATCTCGCAAAAACTCAAACCAGAATAGCGACATTTGGGTTAGGATGCGCCCCTTGCAAGGTATGCCGCTGCCCAGAATGCAATCGAACGCTGAGATCCGGTCGGAAGCGATAAAAAGCAGCGAATCGCCCAGATCATAGATATCCCTCACTTTGCCTCGTCCCAGCAGCGGCAACGGCAGCTTGGTTTCGAGCAATACGTCGTCCCGGCACATAACCACCTTTGAGTATCCCAGAGGCCATGGCCCGAACTTCTACTGAGGAAAAAACTCATCGTGAAGAAGAATTTTCGCGCGGAGCGGGCCTGAAGCCGCAGAAAATAGAGGCCTTTGCTTTTGGCGCGGCGATTGCTCCTTTACGCCCGGAAGGAGTATCAATGAACACGGATCAATTTGAAGGAAAATGGAAACAAATGAAGGGCTCCGTCAAGCAGCGCTGGGCCAAACTGACCGACGATGACATAACGGCATTGAGCGGGAAGAAAGATCAGCTCGTGGGTAAAATCCAGGAGCGGTACGGTATTACTCGTGAGCAGGCCGAGAAGGAAGCCGACGAGTGGGCCAGTAGTTCAACCGGCGACCTGCAGGCCCATGCCACGCACGCGGGCAACAAACTGTAATTCGTAAAAGTTCGGGCGGAGCGGTCGATTGTTCATTGACGGCTCCGCCCTTTTTGTTTGCACGCTATTGTGAAGCTGTATTTCCAGACCAATAACCCGGCCGTGTTCGCACCGTGAGTTTCGGCCTGTTCTTAACTGCTACTTGGAGCTTATGAAAGCTGCCGCGCTCGCCCTCTTCCGGCGTGAACGAGATCATATAGCGGCTGTGAATTTCGCTTCCGAGCCGGATCAGATCGTTTTCCAGTTTGGATTTCGTTTCGAACTTCAGAACACGCCCGCCTGTCGCTTCCGTTAACAGCGCTGTGGTGTTTGGTTTTCCCAAACGCGCCGTTTCCGTAATGGCAGCCAGGAGGCCGCCGCTATCCGGCGGCTCGTACTCGCTCCCGCGTGTCGTGAACGCAGTCAGATATGCCGAATAAGTAAGGCTGTAGACGGTAACCTTTGATTGCTGAAGAGCCGGAAGCAATTGGCTGACCTTACTTTCGCTGCCCCGATCTTTGCTCTCGCCGATGATCACAATCGCCGCTCGCGCTTTCGGCCGGGTGGCGAGCATATCCAAGCCCTTCGCGACAGCATCAATCATCCGGCCCCTGCCGCTATCCGCTGCTTTCAGGTCCTGAAACACGTCTGAAATCCTATCCGCATCTTGGGTGAAGTTCTGCACCACTTTCACTTCATCGGAGAAGGTGACAATCGCCGCTTCGGCGTTTGCGCCCGCGACCGCTTCCGGAATCATCGATCCCACCTTTCGCACCTTCAGCAAGGCGGATCGCGACAGATCGCTGGTTTGAATCAGCACAACCATGGCGAGCGGAGCGAGTACTGAATCGGGATCGTCGACACGAACCGGTCTGGGCTTCCCATTATCCAGAACCACGAAATCGGAAGCCTGGAGCCCGTAAACAAAGCGCCCGCTCTGGTCCGTAACGGTCGTGGGGAGGACAACCAGCGGGACGGTGGTCCTGATCGTGGGTTGCTGTGCAAATGACGACCAGGCAATTAGCGCGGCGGTTAAGGCTGAAAACAACCTCACAGGGTCACGGACGGACACAGCGGAAGCTTCGTTTCTCTGGAGTGTGCGACATAAATGCGGAGCGGCGGATTGTGGGGCGGAACCCCAGTTCCGCAGCCGACCCTTTGGTCTTGGCTTGGGCTTGGCTTGAGAATTGAGAGTGGCGCGCCTTCGTTGTGCCGACGGCTACCGATCACTCGAAATAATAGGAATGACCATAAAATCGGAGACATTCCACATGCAGTTCGCCAGCGATCAACCGTGATTTGGTCGGGCTGAAGCGTGCCGCTTCGCTAGCTTCGTCAGATGGATTGGTGTCGGCGAGGCTGTCCCTTTGCCGAGGACTCGGCTCCGGGTGGTTCACGGAACGGTTCCACCGAAATGCGCTTGTAACACACTTCCAGCACGGTCAGGTGTTCTGTACCGGCCGGCGCTTGTAGAATTACACGATCACCCGCTGCCGACTTCATCAACGCGCGCCCCAGAGGCGACACCCAACTGATGTGCTTGCGGTTGAGATCGACCTCGTCGGTGCCTACGATGCTCACCACTCGCTCCGTTCCCGCAGCATTGGCATAGCGCACGGTCGCTCCGAAGAATGCCCTCGTCACCGCTTGGCCCGCTCGCGGAGTTTCCGGGTCAACTACTTCCGCGGATTCGATTTGCTTTGTGAGAAAGCGAATCCGCCCATCGATCTGGCGCAGCCGCCGCTTGCCGTACTGATAGTCGGCGTTTTCACTGCGATCGCCGTTGCTCGCAGCCCACGCCACCACCTCCGTCACGGCCGGGCGTTCCCTGTTGAGCAGAAACCGGTGCTCATCTTTGAGGCGTTGCAGGCCGCTCGGCGTTATGTAGTTCTTGCTCTGCGTCGCGGGTTCGTCACCTTGCGGTTTTCTCGTAAACCCTTTTCGCATATCTTTAGTCTCTCCAGCGCGAATCCAGCGGGTGCCACAAAGCTCTTAGGAAATGGATATTCCGATGCCTGTTCATACGGTGTCGTCTCAATTCTGCCCTGAAATTGCTCAAGCACGATCCACAAATTAAATTGGCGCGGCGCCCCAAAAGGAATTAGACCCCCAATGAGCGCGAATGAACGCCGATTGAAAACACTGTATGTTGTCCGCGTTCCTCGGAACTCGTCTGCGGCCGTAAGTGATTGCTTCACGTCTTCCAATCTCTTATTGATCCTATCTATCATCT
>JAICXK010000176.1 GCA_025980435.1 Bryobacteraceae bacterium | reverse complement strand
CTGCGCCAACTCAAGGAACTCGCCTCATCGTTCGGTCTCGATTCGCTGGTCGAGATTCACAATCGCGATGAACTCAATAAGGCGATCGACTCCGGAGCAGAGATCCTCGGCGTGAACAATCGGAATCTGGATACATTCGAAGTCTCGTTGGAGACCTCGCTGCGATTGAGTTATCTCATGCCCTCGAACGCGATTCGTGTAAGCGAGAGCGGCATTCAAAGCCGCAGCGACATCGATCTTCTCATCGGCGCGGGATATTCCGCGTTCCTGATCGGCGAATCGCTTATGAAAGCGGATAATCCGGCCACTGCTCTAAAGGCGCTCTTGCATACTTCATGAGTTCCTTCATTGTCAAGGTCTGCGGCATCACTTGTGAGGAAGATGCCCGCATTGCGCTGGAGGCGGGAGCAAACGCCCTCGGGTTCAATTTCTATCCGAAGAGCCCGCGCTATATCGAGCCGGAAGCCGCCGCGCGTGTCATCGAACGCGTATCGGGAGATTACCTGAAAGTCGGCATTCTCTTTCTCGGTGGCGCAAATTCTGAGTCTGCCGCGTCTCGACTCGTCGGGACGCTTGACGTTGTCCAACTGTACGGTGAAATCAACCCGCTGAACCTGCCGGACAAATACCGAATCTGGCGGGCCTTGCCGGCCGGCACCCCACTCCCTACCGGCAACAACTTTGAAGCATTTCTACTGGACAGTTTCACCCCGGGGTACGGGGGGTCCGGCAGATCGTTCGACTGGAAGCTCGCCAGGGCTGTATCGCAGCGTGTCATCCTTGCGGGAGGACTGGACGGCTCGAACGTGGCGGAAGCGGTACGTGTCGCTCATCCCTGGGGTGTGGATGCCTGCTCGCGGTTGGAGTCCACGCCCGGCAGAAAGGATCCACAACGCGTGTGGGATTTTGTCCATGCCGCGCTCGACGCCTTTCGTGTTTCCCAAGAGGTTGCGTCATGAATTCCGTTACGTTACCCGATAGCCTGGGTCACTTCGGCCCCTATGGCGGCCGCTATGTTCCAGAAGTCTTGATGTCGCCGCTTGAAGAGCTGGAACAGGCCTATTATCAAGCGCGTAACGACTCATCCTTCAGGGAAGAGTTGAGTTGGCTGTTACATTATTACGCCGGACGGCCCACTCCTCTGTATCCCGCCCGCCGTTTGAGCGGGAAGCTCGGCGGCGCGGAGATCTGGCTAAAACGTGAAGACTTACTTCACACCGGCGCACATAAGATCAACAATTGCCTCGGTCAGATTCTCCTGGCGCGGCGCATGGGCAAGCAGCGCATCATCGCCGAAACCGGTGCCGGACAACACGGCGTGGCGACGGCCACCGTGTGTGCGCTGTTCGGCATGGAATGCGTAGTTTACATGGGCGAGGAAGACATGCGCCGCCAAAAGCTGAATGTCTTCCGGATGCGGCTGTTAGGCGCCGAGGTCGTTAGCGTGGCGAACGGCAGCCGGACGTTGAAGGACGCAATCAGCGAAGCGATGCGCGATTGGGTGACGAATGTCGCAACAACACACTATCTATTGGGCTCCGCACTGGGAGCGCACCCTTATCCGATGATGGTCCGGGACTTCCATCGGGTAATCGGTGAAGAAACGCGTGCCCAGGCGCTACAGCAGATTGGACGGTTGCCGGACACGATCATCGCCTGCGTGGGCGGCGGCAGCAATGCCATCGGCATCTTTTATCCCTTTGTTGGGGATTCCGCGGGTCGTCTGGTTGGGGTGGAAGCAGGCGGTAAAGGGACCGATCTTGGCGAGCACGCGGCGCGCTTCAGCGGTGGTTCACCCGGGGTGTTGCACGGAACACTCAGCTATTTGCTGCAAGATGATCAGGGCCAGGTAGGGTTGACACATTCCGTATCCGCGGGTTTGGATTACGCCACAGTCGGCCCCGAACATGCGTGGCTTCACGACGCAAACCGCGCGGAATACGTTTCCGCCACCGATGCGGACGCACTGGCGGCGGCCCAAATGCTGGCCCGAACCGAAGGCATTATTCCGGCGCTCGAATCGGCGCATGCCGTCGCCGAGGCGATCTGCCGCGCTCCTAAGGAGCCGCAAGCTGTATATGTAGTGAACATCTCCGGCCGCGGGGACAAAGACATCGACATTTACCGCGAGAACATGCCCGAGTTGGATGATGGGGCGAGCGGCAAATGACAGCGACCTCGACGCGGATCGGCGCTCTGTTTGCGACATGCCGGACGGAAGGCCGAAAAGCATTCATCGCGTATTTGACTGGCGGAGATCCATCGCCGGAGCAGACCGTTTCTCTGGTCCTCGCGCTGGAGCGCGGTGGGGCGGACCTGATTGAGCTGGGGGTTCCGTTCTCCGATCCGATTGCGGATGGGCCGGTTATCCAACGCGCTTCCGATCGCGCGTTGCGTGCGGGAATGACGCTTCCCAAGCTGCTGGATATCGTGCGGGAGATCCGGCGGCAATCTGAAATCCCGCTGGTGTTATTCAGCTACTTGAACCCGCTGATGCGATACGGCTTTCAAAAGCTGGCGCGCGATGCATCGGCGGCCGGAATCGACGGCGTGCTTTTGACCGACCTGTGTATTGAAGAGGCGGCTGAGCCAGTTAGCCGGCTGCGCGAGTGTGCTTTGGATACGATTTTTTTGGCTGCGCCGACCAGCACGGAGCGACGGCTTCGATTGGCGGCCGAGCATTCCTCCGGATTCGTTTACCTGGTGTCCAGAACAGGCGTTACGGGAGAACAGCAATCGGTTTCGGAAGCCGCGGCGCCGCTCACCCAGCGTATGCGCGCAATGACCGATCTGCCGCTGGCTGTTGGCTTTGGCATCAGCAAACCGGAACAGGTTTCCGAAGTAGCCCGCCTGGCCGATGGGGTGGTTGTAGGCAGCGCGATAGTCAAGTGCATCGAAGAAAACGCGGCTATTCCAGGTCTGAACGCCAAATTGGAATCGTTCACTCGCAATCTGACTGCTCCGTTAAGACGCGCATGACCCAGCACTCTCCTGCCGACTTAGCCCATTGCCGCGAGCGGATCGATGGCCTGGATCTGAAACTGCTCGAGCTGCTGAACCAGCGGACGGAAATCGTAGAGGAAATTGGCCGTATCAAGCAGGATTTGCGCATGGCGATCTACGAACCGAAGCGCGAAGACCAGGTTTTTGCGAATGTGCTGGATCATAATCGCGGACCCTTGCCGCCGGACGCGATTAAGCG
Organism: Bryobacteraceae bacterium; assembly: GCA_025980435.1. Taxonomy (GTDB): domain Bacteria; phylum Acidobacteriota; class Terriglobia; order Bryobacterales; family Bryobacteraceae; genus Bog-105. The sequence continues at coordinate 6,738 of JAICXK010000176.1, read as the reverse complement.
CATTTTCGAACGCATCATAGACGAAATGAGGACCGTACAGAAGTTGAAGATGGGCGACAACAGCGCGGACGGGCACTAGCAATCATGGTAGTTGTCATGCAAGAGGGCGCCACCGAGGCGCAAACGGAAGCGGTCATCAGGCGCCTGGTGGAAATGGGCTTTACCGTCCATCGCTCCACGGGCGTGCGCCACACCGTATTGGGGGGTGTGGGTCCCATGGACGATTTCGACCCTGTCGCTCTCGAAGTGATGGATGGCGTTAAAGAAGCCCACAGAATCGTTTCGCCCTATAAACTCGCGAGCCGCCACTTCAGGCCTGGCGGGACAACCGTCAGAATCGGAAATGTCGAGATCGGGGGGCACAAACTGGTCGCGATGGCAGGCCCGTGCAGTGTCGAAACGGAGGAGCAGATAGAAGCTTCGGCGGAAATCGTGGCTTCCGCTGGAGCGCAGGTGATTCGCGGCGGAGCATTCAAACCGCGAAGCTCACCCTACAGTTTCCAGGGCCTTGGCGAAAAGGGTCTGCGGATTCTGCGGGCGGCGGCCAGCCGGAACGGTTTGCTGGTTGTCAGTGAGGTGATGGACCAGGTACAGATTCCGCTGCTTACCGAATATGCAGACATCCTGCAGGTAGGCGCGCGAAACATGCAGAACTTCAACTTGCTGCGCGAACTGGGAAATCTGCGGAAGCCAATTCTGCTGAAGCGCGGCATCGCGGCGACAATTGAGGAACTGCTGCTTTCGGCCGAATACATCCTTTCGGGCGGCAATTACCAGGTGATCCTGTGCGAACGTGGTATCCGCACGTTTGAAACGAGCACGCGAAATACGATGGACATTGCTGCAATTCCTGTCTTACGCCGCCTTACGCACTTGCCGGTAATAGCCGATCCGTCCCATGGAACCGGAAAGCGGGATTATGTTGTACCCATGGCAAGAGCTGCTGTCGCGGCAGGAGCCGATGGCCTGCTGGTGGAAGTGCATCCCGACCCGGACCATGCCTTCAGCGATGGGGCGCAAACACTATCGCCGGACCAGTTTACGGACATGATGGAGCAAGTGCGAGCCATAGCCGCTGCGGTGGGGCGCGCGGCTTAGCCCGGACAGGATGCGGACCGTTGCCATCGTCGGAGTCGGCCTGATCGGCGGCTCCTTTGGCCTGGCGCTTCGAAAAGCAGGCTTCGACGGGGAGATTATCGGCGTCAGTTCCCCGCGGGCAATCGCCGCAGCGCTACAACAGGGTGCGATTTCGGGTGAAATGAAGCTTACCGATGCCGCTCGCCGCGCAGACGTGATTTATCTCGCCCAGCCCGTAGATCGAATCCTTCTGACTCTGGAACAACTCGGTCCCTTGATTACGGACGATTGTCTGATCACGGACGCCGGCAGTACCAAAGCGCAGATCGTGAGGAAATCGGCCGAGTGCATTCCGCATGGGCAGTTTTTGGGTGGACATCCAATGGCAGGAAAGGAGCAGCGGGGAGTAGAGGTTGCCGATCCCGACCTCTTCCAGGGCCGGCCATACGTGCTGACCCCCTGCCATCCTGATACACCGCAAGCCGGGAATTTCCGGTCCTGGCTGGTACGCTTGGGTGCGGAGTTGCTTGAGATGTCACCGGAAGAGCATGATGCGACTGTGGCCTTGACCTCCCATCTGCCTCAATTGCTATCTACCGCGCTGGCCCAAACCCTTGCGCGCCAAGAAAATCAGCCGGTTAAGGTAGTCTTCGGGCAGGGCCTGCTTGACATGACACGGCTCGCCTTAAGTGAGCCGGAACTCTGGTCGAGCATTTTGTCGACCAACCGGGAAGCCATCAGCGCGGCGATTGACAGTTTCTTGCTCGCGGTGGCCGAACTCCGAAAGTCGATCGGGACAGAGGATTTATTGAGAGTCTTTAATTCAGCCCGGGCTTTTTCAGAAGAAATTCGTAAGCCCGGTTGCACAACTTGAGATTTCTGACGCGAAATGGTGGAACCTGGAAATTTTCCCTGTGCATCGAATGTATAACTTCCTATAATCGTTGACAAACCCCGAGGAGAATATTGTGACGTCTCTTGCTTCTGCCGTTCGGAGCACATTGCTTGCGGAATCGGACGTAAGTCGTCTAACGGCCCTACGCCGGTCGACGGCGGTCTTTTCACAAGATCAGGTTGCGGATTCGGTGTACTACATCGATGACGGTCTGGTTAAGCTTACGCGTACAAACGGGACGGGCGGCCGGATCATACTCGCGGTGTGCGGCGCGGGCCATGTAATCGGGGAAGAAATACTTGCTGAGGGCTCGCGGACGTACTATACCGAAGCCGAAGTTCTCACGCAGGCCAATCTCTATCGGATTCCTCGCGAAGCCCTGCTGCGCACGTTTGCAAGCAGTCAGGAGCTGGCGGGCGCGCTGCTCGATCATATTTTGCAGCGGAAGCTCGCCCTGGCTCAAAAAGTAGAGTTACTTTGCTTGCACGATGTGGAGTACCGGATTTTGTACTATCTGGCAGAGCTGTCGAAGCTGGTCAAACCAAACGAAGACGGCGAAGGGTATCAACTGCCCATCACACAATTGGAACTTGCGGATCTGATTGGCGCAACACGCGAGACGACTTCGACCACGCTAAATCAGCTTGAGCGTCGCGGCTTAGTAAAACTGTCGCGCCGGCTGCTGACGATTCCCTCTCCCCACACTTTGCGCGATGCCGCGAGCGCCAAAGGTTCAATCGCAAACAATAACAGCCACGTGGCGTCCTAGCGGCGGCCGGCAAGGGCGAAAATGTAAGCAGCATGCTCGCGAGGGAATCTCGCATCCAATCTTCATGGCGTAGGGCGCTGCTGCTGCTTTTTTGCTGCGCGGTGCATGCCGGAGCTCAGCGTATGCGCGACTTCCAGGTTCCGCGGCATGTGAAGACAGGTTCGGCGCTCGTGATCGGTTTCCTTGGCGGATTTGAGCATTGGAACGATCCGCACCGGGGGATTCGCAAAGTTGCACTTGATTTGCGTTCACGCGACCTCCCGAATGTTTACGTCGAAACCATCGAGAACCACCGCCGTGCACTGGCATTAAAGGTAATCCGGCGCGCTTTGGATGGTGAGCCTGGTGTTCGCACCCTGGTGAATAGCAGCCGCGTGCGCATCGTTCTGTACGGCCAGAGCTGGGGAGGCGCGGCCGTTGTAAGTACGGCTCGCGACCTGCAGAAACTAGGAATCGATGTGCAATTGACCGTGCAGGTGGATAGCGTTGGGATGCACGATGACGTTATTCCCGCCAATGTGCGGAATGCTGCCAACCTGTTTCAGCGTGATCCGTTCAGTATCGACGGTCGGGCCGAAATACGCGCTCAGGCTCCCGACCGGACACGTATTCTGGAAAATACGCAGTTCTTCTATTTGTTTCGCCCCTACGGCACATTGAATGCGTCGGACGGCTCATGGGCACGGCGTACGTTTGGGGGGAGTCACGCCAAAATGGAACTGGACGGGGCCGTATGGGAGCACGTCGAACAATTGATACTTCATGTCCTCGGAAAGCATTCATGACCACACTTTTACGCGCGGTTTTGTTTCTAGCCATCGGGGCCGGCCTGTCCGCGGGCGCTGACCGCAAGGAGATCGATGTCAAAGCGGATCAGATCTGGACCGACACCGGTATTGACCTGAAAGCGGGTGAGGCCATAACGATTACTGCAGCCGGAACCGTGACTTTCAATGGCGTGCAATCGACGGGACCGGAAGGCCTGAAACGCGGTTGGATGGATCTGCTGATGCAGTTTCCGGTCAACGAAGCGGGGCGGGGAGCCCTGGTCGGACGCTTTGGGGACAGCCCGGCGGCGCGCCCATTCCTGATCGGAGCACGAACCGAACGCACAGTCCCTATCGACGGCCGGCTGTTTTTGGGGATTAACCAGATGGCGAACGCTACCGGTACAGGCAGCTTTCACGTGGTAATCGAGTACACGCCGGTGACCGCTTCGAAAGTGCAGGCCTCACCCGTTCCCCTGCCGGCCTTCACACAGCAGATGCTGGATAGTATTCCGGCTCGGGTTAACGATGCCGCCGGAAATCCTGGAGACCGCGTGAACTTTGTCGTAATCGGCTCGCAAGAGAAATTGCAGTCGGCCTTAAAGGCGGCGGGCTGGGTGATCGTGGATAAGACGAAAACAGACGCGATTGTGCGGGGGCTTCTGGCCAGCGTTTCAAAGGAAGCTTACGTCACGCTTCCCATGAGCGAGTTGGAACTCTTTGGCCGTGTGCAGGACTTCGGCTACGCTCAGGCGGACCCTGTTCGTGTAGTTGCGTCGCGCAATCATTTCCGGATCTGGAAGGCCCCGTTCACCGCGGGAGGGGAAACCGTATGGGCGGGCGCGGGAACCCACGATATTGGTTTCGAAAAGGACCAGCGCAATAACGGAATCACCCACAAAATAGATCCCGCTACGGACGGCGAACGAGACTATATCGGTCAAAGCCTGCAGCAAACCGGCATGGTTGTCAAAGAAGAATACCTCACGCCAACGCATCCGGTGAAAGAGGCGCGAACCGCGACCGGAGGAGGATTCACCTCCGACGGTCGAACGCTCATCATCTATTTGCAGCCGGAGGGCCACAACTACGCCGCGGATTTCGCTTCATTGTTCTGTTCCGTGCTGGCGCACGACAACCCGGATGGCGGGTCCTGGGCCAGTTGCGACAAGTATTTGGAAGGAGCGAATCCGGCGATGGCAGCGCCGCTACCCGCCCTCACACCCGATTACCATATCGTGATCGTACCCGGCTTTCTGAGCTCCTGTTTCGCTGACACGCCCGCTTTCCAGAAAGGCGCGAAGGTGCTTCACGATAAATACGGTTTTGCCGTGGACACAATCCCGGTTCCGAACGACCCGAGCTCCGCGAATGCGCGCCTCATCGCGCAGTTCGTTCAGAGCGCTGCTGCCGCGAAAGATTCCAAGAAGCTGATTCTGATCGGATACAGTAAAGGCGCGCCCGATATCTATGAGAACCTGGCTACCGCTCCGGATGTTGCGGCTCACGTAGCCGCATTTATCTCCGTTGCCGGCGCAATTGGGGGTTCGCCGATAGCGGATGCGCTTCCGCAGCAAGCCGACAAATGGATCAAGCAGTTCAACCTATCCGGGTGCAAAGGCGATATCGACACGGGCTTTAAGAGCTTAGGCCGCTCCACGCGCCAAGCCTTCCTTGCCAGCTATCCGCACCTAAGCGTACCCACGTATTCGGTTGTGGCCCAAAGTTCGCGAGAGAACACCTCCAAGGCTCTTCTGGAATCCTGGCAATTGCTGCAGAGCTTCGGCACGGCGGAAGACGGTCAGTTATTAAAGCAGGATGCCATTCTGCCGGGCGCGAAGTTTTTGGGTGCCGCGCTGGCCGATCATTTCGCGATCGCGCTTCCGTTTGAGACTTCCAGCCCGAAATATTTGCAATCCGGCATGGATAAAAACCACTATCCGCGGGCGGCCCTGCTGGAATCGTTGATCCGGTTCGCCGAGGCTGACCTAAAAACGCAATCTGCGCGCCGGTGATGCGGAACAGGTGGTCTAAAATGAAAACGTCCACTCAAGGCGCGGGAGTAACTCAATGGTAGAGTCACAGCCTTCCAAGCTGTTGGTTGCGAGTTCGATTCTCGTCTCCCGCTCCATGTTTTCAACAACTTAGATGGCTTTCTTTTGCGTCCTCTTTCGAAAAAACGGAGTGGCGCATGCATCCGACTTCCAAGGATGTAATCGACCATTATCCAGATGGCGGACTATCCGTCCGGATTAAGTGTTTACGGGATGCACAGTTCCTCCACATTCTTGGGCTGGGATTGCTACGGATTCAAGTAGGGATCCTTCGCCATGCGGATGAACGCCGCTTCCGATGCGGGAGAAGAGCTGATGCGCCAATCCGCTTCTTTGTTCACGTCGAACCAGACAAGCCCCTTGATGAGCGGGAACCTGTTTCGCAGGGTAGGGATAATCTCGTCAATCCACTTGGCCTTATTTCCACCAGCTTCGGCGGACGACATTTCTCCAATCAAGATGGGCTTTTTCTTCTTTGCAAGGAGAGGGTAGATGTTCCTGAAGACCTCGTGGAAACTCTGCCAGCCGCCATTTTTTGTACCCCAGTTATAACCATCGACGCCGGTCCAGTCGACGTAACTATCGCCTGGATAGTAGTCCATCGTATGCCGGTTTCCTCCATCGACATCCGTAACGTTCGGGCACCACGCCCAGACCACGTTGGTCGCTCCTGCAGCCACGAAGAGGTCGTGAATGTGTCGATAAGCGGAGACGTATAGGGGGGCGTTGTTGCCGCTCCATGCCTCGTCACCGTTCATCTCGGCGGCAAAGTCGAGGAAAAACTTCTTGCCGAGTGCTTTGGAGCCATTCGCGCGCGCCATGATCGTGGCATCGAGGCTCCCGTCGATGATCTTGGCGAAATCGATGTGGTGGGGTTCCCAATTGACCAGGGGGATACGTCCTGCCCCCAAGTCTGCTTTGGTGACGGCGCCAGTCCAATCGGCGTCCCATGCGTAGTATGTCAAGTGAATGGGAAGTGTCCTGCCAAGCTTCGACGCCGCCTGAGCTACGCTCCCAGCGCCATAATATTGTCCAAGCAACGCACCCGATCTGGGCTCGAGGATGGACGATCCGCTTGACGCGCGGGCGGGTTCTGCGGGGCCAGCAAGCAATGCGTAAACGAGAAAAGTCAATACAACTAGGCGAGCGGTTTTGCAAGAAAGTTTTCGCATGGAT
>JAICXK010000251.1 GCA_025980435.1 Bryobacteraceae bacterium | reverse complement strand
GCGAGCGATTCGTCCATGGTCTGCACAAAGTAACCGGCGCGATTGATACCACGGCGATCTCCCAATGCCTTCGAGAAAAGATCGCCGAGCACGATGCCGACATCTTCGACGGTGTGATGCTGATCGACATCGAGGTCGCCATGCGCGGTGAGCTGCAGATCGAAGGCGCCGTGCTTGCTGAACAGCTCCAGCATGTGATCGAGAAAGCGAATACCGGTAGAGATTTGATAGACGCCGGTTCCTTCGATCGAGAGCGAGCCGGTGATCTGGGTTTCGTGGGTGTTGCGGGTGACGGAGGCGGATCTCATGATTTGCAGGTAGGCGGAAGCGCCTGGCCCACCAAACGTTCGAGTTCGTTGATGTCGTGGAGGACAGTGAATGCGCCCAGGCCGCGAAGCTGATCGGCGATTTCGGCATGGCGTGGATTGTGCGGCATGGATACACCAATAAAGGGAACGCCGGCCGCTTGGGCGCTGCGGGCGTCATCGACCGTGTCTCCCAGATACCAGATGTGTTTATCGGGATACTGCTCGCGGATGAGGTACAAACCATCGGGTGCCGGTTTCGGATTGCTGACCGATTCGTCCGTGATGATGGGATGGAAGTTGATCCCGTTCGCGTATCGCGCCAGCGTGACGTCGGCTTCGTATTTCGCGCGACCGGTAAAGATCGCGAGCGTTGCACGCTGAGAGAGGCGGTGAAGAAGGCCGTTCTGGGGCATCCACTTTTCGCGCGCGATCAAGCCGTCGCCGTTTTCACCCAGGAAAATGGCGTTGAAGTATTCGACCACATCGCCGTAGTCGACCAGCTTTCCGCGATCGGTGATGAGGCGATGGGACAGCAGCCAGTCGTTATTCCAGCCGCCTTCGTCTTTAAAATCCTGGATCAGTTCATGAGAGACGAGATCGCCGGTGTAGTGCCGGACGGTCTCGCGAATCGCTTCCCGATAGGATTCGGTGACCTCGACGAGCACGCCATCCATATCGAAGACGATGACGTCAGGAGCGGAACCGGCAACTACCAAATCTGCTCCAACTCATCGAGGAATCGACGGATCTGGTCGCGCGTGCCCACTGTGACGCGGACGCAACCGGGAATCTCATAGCTGCGGTCGCGAATCAAAATGCCGCGTTCGCGGAGCTGGTCGCGAATTTCGATGGCGCGATCACCAGCCTGGAAGAGGACGAAGTTGGCCTGGCTCTCAACGTACGGAATTTTCAGGTGTTCGAGACCAACGCAGAGCAATTCGCGCGCGGTAAGGACTTCGAGAACGTATTCTTCGACGAAAGTCTGATCCTGCACGGCGATGCGCGCCGCCATGGCCGCGAGAGCGTTCACACTGTACGGCGATTGCGCCTTGCGAGTATAGGCCATGTTCGCGGCTTGCGAAAACAGGCAACCGCAGCGCATGGCCGCCATTCCGTATGTCTTCGAGAAGGTACGGCTGACAAACAGGTTCGCGTGCTCGCGGATGAGCGGGAGAACCGTCACACCGCTGAACTCGTAATAGGCTTCGTCCACCAGCAAGGCAGCGTTCTCCGCTTTCTTTAGGATCTCTTCGATCTGGCGGATACCGGTTCCGGTACCGGTTGGATTATTCGGATTGCTGATCAAGACGGCACGGGTAGAAGGAGTGATGCGGTCGAGCAGCTCTTCGAACGGAAAGGCCAGCGTACCGGGGCGGTAATCAATCTCGTCCACAACGGCTCCGGCAAGCTGCGCGTAGAAGCGGTACATCGCGTATGACGGGCGCAGAACCAGCACTTCCTCGCGATCATCGATGTAGGTGTTGATGAGAAGCTGAATGGCTTCGTCGGTCCCGTTCGTGAGCGTAAGTTCATCGATGCAGGTTCCAAAATGCCGGGACAGATCTTCCAGCGCATGATCGTACTCGGGATAGATGCTGAGATCCGCCGCAGTGAGATAACGCTTGATGAAATCGAGAACATGAGGCGGAGCGCCGACTGTGTTCTCGTTGAAATCAAGGCGCAGCTTGTTCCGGCGGCCACCGGTGGGCGGATGATACGGAGCCATGCGGACAACGGCTTCACGAGGAGCCAGAATTTTTGTTTCGGAATCCGTTCGGGACTCCGGTTCGGTTTCGATGATGGGTTTAGTTGACAGAACGAACCTCCACGGCGCGGGCATGCGCCTCCAGACCTTCCGCTCGGGCGAGCGTCGTGATGGCAGGGCCCAGGTCCTGCAGGGCAGATGGCGAGAGCTGTTGAATAGCGATCACCTTCACAAAATCGGTTACGGATAAACCGCCGCGGAGGCGGGCGACGCCCTCCGTTGGGAGAACGTGACTCGGACCGGCGGCATAATCGCCGGCCGACTCGGGCGAATTCGAGCCGAGAAACACAGTGCCTGCATTTCTAATTTTAGAGAGCAGCGAGGGATCGTGCAGGCTGAGATGCTCGGGCGCGATGGCGTTGGAAATATGGATAGCTTCGTCCATCCCCGGTACAACGGCAATAAAACTGCCCGAATCGATGGACTGGCGCGCAACTTCCGCGGTCGGCAGGGTCTCAAGCTGCCGCTCGATTTCGAGAGCTACGGCATCGGCCAAGGTCTGCGACGTGGTGATCAGCATGGCGCGAGCTGCCGGATCGTGCTCGGCTTGGGCGAGCATGTCGGCTGCGATGATTTTCGGGTCGCCATCGGCGGCGAGGATCAGGATTTCCGTTGGGCCGGCGACGAAGTCAATGCCGACCTCACCGGCAAGCAGCTTCTTGGCGGCTGCGACATAGGCGTTGCCAGGGCCGACGATACGGTCAACCCGCGGGATTGATTCGGTTCCGAACGCCATCGCGGCAATCGCCTGAGCGCCACCCACGCGGTACACCTCGTGGATACCAAGCAGGTGCGCGCAGCCGAGGATTTCAGGAGAAGGCCGGGGCGAGGTGATGCAGATGCGCGGAACGCCGGCGGTCTGCGCGAGCACGGCGGTCATGAGCAGGGTGGAGGGAAGCGGATAGCGTCCGGAAGGGACATAACAGCCGACTGCATCGAGCGGGCGGACAATCCAGCCGAGTTTGCGGCCGGGAGAGAACTCTTCAAAGCGCTCGCGCGGGAGCTGCTCACAGGCGAACTGGCGGATGTTGGCAATGGCGGTTCCGGCAGCGTGGCAGAACTGAGGGCACATGGCCGAAGCGGCTTCAGCGAGTTCCTGTTCTGAAACCCGAAGGGGACGGTCGCCGAGATTGTCCAGTTCGCGGGCATAGCGAAGGAGAGCGGCGTCGCGATGCTGGCGGACGGCTTCGAGGATGGGGCGGACGGCGTGGTCAAAGGAGCCGGACGTGGCCGTCCGGCGCGGATCAGGCGATCCGCCCCACAATTGAGCACTGCCATGGAGGATTTTGATCATGAGCGCTACATCACGATCTTGTTGAGCGGATATTCGACGATGCCTTGCGCGCCGGCTTCTTTGAGGCGTGGAATGATGTCGCGCACGGTGGTTTCGTCAAGGATGGTATTTACCGCGACCCAGGCGTTGTCACTGAGCTGTGAGATGGTCGGATTCTTCAAGGCGGGTAAGACTCGCAAAACCGACGAGAGATCGTCTTTTCGGACATTCAGCATGAGGCCAACTTTGCCGAGGGCGTTCATCGCGCCTTCGAGCAACATTTTCATGTCTTCCAGCTTGCGGCGTTTTCCGCCGTCCGCCCAGGCATCGATGTTGGCGATGAGCTGGGTGTTCGATTCAAATACCGTATCGATAATTCGCAGCTTGTTGGCGCGAAGGGACGAGCCGGTCTCGGTAACTTCGACGATTGCATCCGCCAGTTCGGGTGGTTTCACCTCGGTAGCGCCCCAACTGAACTCGACTTTGGCACGCACATTTTTGGCGGCCAGGTAGCGTTCCGTGGTGTTAACAAGTTCGGTCGCAATGATTTTCCCCTGCAAATCCTGGACGCTGCGGAATGGCGACGCTTCGGGAGCGGCGAGGACCCACCGAACCTTTCCGAAGCTCTGCTTTGAATAGATCAGATCGGCGACGGTCTCAACGTTTGCTTCATTTTCGGCAACCCAATCGCGGCCTGTCAGCCCGGCATCGAGGATGCCGTCTTCTACGTAGCGGGCCATCTCCTGGGCGCGAATCAACATGCATTCAATTTCGGGATCGTCGATAGCGGGAAAATAGCTGCGGCTGCTGGTCGTGATTTTGAAGCCCGCGCGGCGGAACAGGTCGATGGTCGCGGTTTCAAGGCTGCCCTTGGGGATGCCGAATTTGAGCTTCACGACCTTCCGCTCCCTGACGGTCGCGGTTCTGTGCCGGCCGAGCTTCCGTAAACCGTGTCGGGATCGTATACTCTCTCCTCAGTTTCCACCCATTGGTGGCCTCGCAGAGTGCGGTAGAAGCAGCTTTCAAAACCGGCATGACAGACACCTGGTCCGATGGGTTCCGCCTCCACCAGAAGCGCATCACCGTCGCAATCCGCCGCAATGGATTTCAGGGTCAGGTAGTGGCCTGAACTCTCGCCTTTCGTCCAAAGCTTCTGCCGCGAGCGGCTGAAGAACGTGATGCGACCGGTAGAAACGGTTTTATCGAACGCTTCGCGATTCATGTAGCCGACCATGAGCACGCGGCGGGTATTTGTATCCTGAACAACGGCGGTGACCAGGCCGCCCTGCTTGTCGAAATCGGGAATCATATAAATAAAAAGCCCGCCATGCGGCGGGCCAGTTTGCAAAATCTACTTTGGAACGCGGAAATGCAGGCTCGCCGGCTAAACCATCGACCGATGGTGATGATGAAGATGGCGAACCGTTCCGGACATCAAATCGCAGTATAGCAACAGACGCTCTTTAGTTCTTTACCGCCAGTGCCTGGCGTACTTTAGCCAGGTTCGCTCGAGCCGCGGCGTGGTTCGGATCGATGCGCAGCGCCCGCTCGAAGGCCTGTGCGGCTGCCGGAAGGTCTCCGGTGATGGCAAGGATTGCGCCCAGGTTCGCTTGGACATCCGCGTCCTTTGGATCGAGCCGTGCAGCCTCGTGAAAGTGCGCGAGGGCCTCGGAAAATTTGCGCTGATGAAACAAAATCGTTCCCAGTCCGGCCTGGGCCGCGGCATCGCCGGGCTTAGCGTCTACGAAAATCGCATACTGGCGGCCTGCTTCGTCCAGGTCTCCGGTTGCGGCCAGCGCACGCGCAAGATTGTAGTGAGCGTTTAGATACCCGGGATCGATTCGCAGCGCCTCGCGCAGTTGCTGGATGGCATCCGGAAGGCGATCCTGCAGCATCAGGACGCCAGCCAAACTGTTTCGTGCGGTGGCACTTTTCGGGTCGACCTCCAAAGCATCCCGATAACCGGCCGAGGCCTCATCCAGCTTGCCGCGCATCTCCATCAGCGCAGCAAGATTGTAGTGCGCCAGAAAATCGGCTGGATATTTTTGGAGCCGGCGGCGCATGACGGCCTCCTCCAAGGGCAGCCGCGGATCTTCCCCCGCCGTGGCGTTTTTTTCCGGCAAAACCTGCAGCCAGACGTGCCCCATTTCATCCTCACTCCGGTTTCCAGCCGTAACCAGCTTGGGTGGATGATTCGGGTTTCGTGGATTTGCCGCGGAATTGTCATACGTAATGCGCATACGGACGGTGGCGCCTTTCGGAAGCGCAATCGGATGACGGTAATTGTAGACTGCTTGCCAGTTGATGTCCCAATCGGGTATCCGGATCAGCCACCGCCGGCTTCCGTCCGGGAGCACCGCCCAGGCCTCTACGAGTCTTCCAAGATAGTGCGCATGCGGATAGATCGCCAGCAGGTCTACGTCTACCGGCAACGTGAGGCTGTCTGTCACGGTAAAGGTTCGATCGCCTGGCGGGATGCGGATGACGCCATCGTGCTCAAGCTGAATCAGCATCGGAAAGCGGGTTGGCGGGTGTGAAGTGAAATAAAGGCCCACTTCGGCCTGAACGGATTCCTCTTTCCCGGTGGGCTGCAGATGGAGATTAAGGATCAGGTCCGTTCCCGGATCGAGGCGCCAGCTCATATCGTCCGGTTCGGGGCGTAGCACGCTGCCTGGTTTCCAGAACAGAAAATGTGAATCGGGATCGAAGTTGTTCGCTGCCGCTTCGGTAATGACGTCCATTCCAGGGAAGCCGGGCTGTCCATCTTGGCCGTCGCGGCGGCGGAGCGATTGGGTGCGGTCGAGGACTACGTTCGCATGGTGGACAACTCGCGTGTTGCTCAACCGCAGCTCAAGGCCGCGAACGAAGCGCGTCTGCTCCAGCCCCGTTGGAATCACAAAATTACGAAAAATATCGCTCCCGCCGGCCGGCATCCGGAATGGCTTTGGCATTTGCAGAACGAGATCGGGCGGACCCATCTGCCATTCGCTGTTGAAGCGCGGAGGTTGGGGCAAATCGGCGGCAGCGCCTTCCTTCTTGCCGTGCGTGACCCAATCGGCAATGAGCCGGATCTGTTTCTCCGTCAGACTGCGATCGTCGGCAAAGTCCCCATACCCGTGTTCAGGCGGCCAGGGAGGCATGTAGCGGCGCTGCGTGGCAGCCACAATCTGTGAGGCATGTTTGCGTGCATCCGCATAGCTCATCAGCGGAAACGGACCCACTCCGCCCGAATGGTGGCATGGCGCGCAGTGCCCAAAAATAAGCGGCGCAACATCCTTATTAAAGGTCACTGGCGCCAGGGGAACGGCAAGAAGCGCCAGGCAAATGGAAATCGTCAGCAAGAGCGGCTTTACCTGGAGCTTAACGCGCGGCGGATGAGAATCTCCACTTCCTCTTTGCCCAAGGCGGTGCTCACAAACAGCTCCTGCCGCGCTCCTCCGCTGAGCGCGATAGCTTTCCACCCATTCGTGGTTGGCACGGTGATACGGATGGTGGGCTCACCGCGCGCATCGCGCACTGGCCTGATCACCCCGGGAATAATGGACCGGATTTCGGAACTTTGTTCCAGCAGGCGCTGCAGCACCGGCCGTAAGCCATCGATAATGCTGTGCTCGATCTTCAATCTGTCTTGGGCGGTACGCAGCCTCATCGGAAACGCTTCTTATATTGAATGTCGATGCCGAACTCGCCATTCTCGTCGCGCACAGCGACCAGTGAGTACTGGCGGTTCAAGGCCCATTCGACGCGAAAGATCTGTTCCGCCGTTTGGGAGAGGTTCGTCACATATGTTACCGTCAGGTCGCGAGAGACCTGCTGTTCCAACGTCAGGCGCGCCTGCGGCGTATTGGTGATGATTCCCTGGACCATCGGATCGATCTTTACATTGGTGATGCCGAAGAGTTTTGAAAGGCGTCCAGGAGAGGGTGAAACTGCCTGCCCAAGTACCGTGCTTGCGTTCGATCGCACCGTGGTCACGTCACTGGAGGTCTGAACGCTTCTCACGTTCGTAGAGGTCTCAGGCGCGCGGCCCACTGTGAGAAGGGCGACGATGTCCCTCGGCTGGAGGGGCGGATCGGAGCGATAGGCGATGTTCAACCTCTCCATCGTCCCCGAAATAGTGATGTTCACTGTGATTCCGCGTGTCCGGGTCTGAAGATCGAGATCGAGAACCGGCTCGATCCGG
>JAICXK010000315.1 GCA_025980435.1 Bryobacteraceae bacterium | reverse complement strand
TCATGCTGCTGCTGCTCTTTCCCATTGCCGTGTATGGCGGGTATTTCGGCGGAGGCATCGGGATCATGATTCTGGCGGCTTTTCGCCTCTACGGATTCACCGATATTCACGGCATGAATGGAATCAAAGCAATTCTTGGCGGCTCATTGAATGCGATTGCCGCGCTGATCTTCATCTCGGCGCACCAGGTGAGATGGATTCCGGCGCTGGTTATGATGGCCGCGGCCATCATTGGCGGTTATGTGGGACCGGCGTTCGCCCGCCGCATGCGTCCCGCCACAATCCGCGGGATGGTAATCGTCGTGGGCGCACTTATGACGGCTTATTTTTTTTATATTGCTCCGCGGTAATCTCCTGCGGTTTCTGATATATTCGGACACGGATTTAAGTGCTGCGGAGGTGCGCAATGATCCGATTTTTCCTCACGATGCTCATAGCGTCGTCAGCTTTACATGCGACTACGACGACGTTTTCATCTTGTTCGGCTGGAACGACGACGATCAGTCCGTGTCCCGGCGGTCTCCTGTTCCCGGGTGGCATTATTGGGCCTGACTACGGGGCGATCGCTGGCGCCGAAGCATCCGACAACTCCAGCATCCTCGGGCTTGGCGCCTTGGGCGGCCTACCCACCATCCCTTCAGGGTACGTGATGTCGGCAGGTGCTGTAGCCGCGGCCTATAGCTCGGGCCCCAATCCCGAGCTTTCTGCTATTGCACATGCCGACGCCAGCAATGTTTTCTACAGTGCCGGCCCTTCTCGCTTGGGCTTTATCCAGTTCGACGTTGCACTATCCCATTTGCATGGGGGTGGCTCCGATGTAGGTATCACCGACGGAACACATCTATATGGGTACGACGCTGAATTTTGCGGCTTCGAGGGTTGCCAGCGGACGGCGATAGTACCCTTTGACCTTGGATCAGCATTTCAGATTTCTACCTCGGCAGGTGTTGAAGAAAACCTGGAGCCGACCTCTGATCCTTGTTGCGGCGGCTCGGCACACGGCTATGACGACGCACTAATCGTGTTTCGGCTGCTGGAATCCGACGGCACTACGCCGGTTCCTTTCTCTATCACGCCTGAACCAGCCAGTTGGGGGCTGTTGCTTTTGGGCATGGCAGCGGGCGCTTGCTTCGCGTGCAGGAAACGATTGAGCGGGTATCCGCTAACTACGCAAATCGCATCTAAGGCCATCTCTGCGCGCCATGCAGAATGCGGACAATGTGGATGACATTGCTGGTGATCCGGTAAACCAAAATGTACGGCAACGGCGTCAGGACAAGCTCCCGAGTTCCCACTTTCTTGCCCGCGCGCCCGCGTCGGGGGAAGGTTAATAGCGCTGCGGGAGCGGCATAAATGGAGCGCACAAGCTCTGGTGCGTGTTCGGGCGTCTTCTCGAATAAATAATCTGTTATTTGTTCAAGGTCGTTGGCAGCTTTCTCAGTCCAGGGAAGCTCCATCTACGAGCGTGACTTCTCAGCTAGCCGTTTTTCGATTCTAGTCGCGACTTCCTCATGAGTCAGGAATTCGCCCCGATCAGCGGCGGCCAACCCTTTTTCCACTTCGCGGATAAACCAGTCGTCATAGTCCACAAACCGTTCTATGACCTCCCGCGCCAACATTTCCGGGTCACTCCCCCGCGCGGCGGCGATACGGCTAAGCTTGGTTTGTATCTCAAGATTCAGATGGACTTCCATATGGCCTCAATCGTTAGGATGGCATGAGCGGCTGCCTTGCGCGCAAGCTAACTAACTTTTCAGCCCCTCGAAAGCCGCTTCAATCTCTGCTTTCGCTTCGGCTGAGGGTGGAATCAGCGGCAAACGCGGTGGACCGCCATAGTATCCGTTCAGATCCATCGCGTATTTGAGTCCCGGAATGCCATACTTCGTCGCGATGAGGCGGCCGGGTGGCGTGATGCGGTTCTGCCAATCGTCTACCGCTTCCTGTTCCCGCGTCCGGAAGGCTTCCCAGATGGTCACGCAGGCGTATGGCAACGGGTTCGCAATGGCAAGGATCGCGCCGCTTGCGCCTAGTTGCAGAGCTTGCGGAAAATTTAAGCCCGAGCCGGAGAGCACTTGAAAACCCGGTCTTACCGCGCCGCAAACCTCCTTTATCCGTTCGAGATTCCCGGAGCTATCCTTCATTCCTACAATGTTTGGGTGATGCGACAGCTCGGCAACCACATCGACCGGAACGTCGTAGCCGGTGACTTGCGGGATGTTATAGATGAGAACCGGGATTTTCGAGCGGTCCGCAATGGCGCGGAAGTAAAGCGCTTGTGTATCCGGCCGGTGCATCTGGTTGCGGTAATAAAAAGGTGTGAGCGCGAGTGCCGCATGATAGCCAAATTCGGCCGCACGGTTTGCGATGCAGACGGTTTCCTGCACACTCTCCGCGCCGACACCGGCAATGAGTGTTTTGCCTTCGGCGCTTGCTTCGCGAACCCATTCCATAAGCTGGAGACGCTCCGGCACGCTCAGCAGCGGTGTTTCACCTGTGGAGCCGCAGACGGCGTATCCGCCGAGAGCGATCTGGTTCAGCTTCTCGATGTTATGGAAAACTTTTGCTTTGTAAAGATTGCCCTGGTGGTCGAAGGAACTGGTGAGGGCGGGGAAGATGCCTTGCAGTTTCATTTGAAAAAGCCTGCCGGCGCTTCCACACCAGGCAGGCTTCCCCAATTATCGAACGAACTACTTGCCTACAACGAAAGTAATGACTAACGTGTAGAGCGCCAGCGATTCAATCAGCACGAGGCCGAGGATGAGAGCAACACGGATTGCCGCAATCGCTCCAGGATTGCGCGCCATGGCTTCGGCGGCGGAAGCGGTCGCCCGCCCTTGTCCGATACCACACAATCCGGAAGCAATGCCCATCGCGAGGTACGCCATCGCCAGGTGGAACTTGCTTCCCCCTGCGCCGCCAGCGCCGGCAGCTTGACCTTGAGCAAAGATAGGGCTCGCCAGAACCAGCAGGCTGGTGACGAGAAAAGTCAGTTTGGTTTTCATGTTTTCTCCTATGAAATTGCTTCCAGGAGGTGGTTCGACACCGTGCGTTGGGACGCCGGGCGCTCACGCTGGAAGCCGATAATGCCTAATGCTCGTGCGAAACGGCTCCGCCGACGTAAACCATCGCAAGCAGCATGAAGATATAAGCCTGTAGAAATGAAACGAATAAATGCAGCCCGAGGAATGCAACGGGAACAACGAGCTTGGTCAACGAAATGAAGGTAAGATAAACCTCTTCGCCCGCGAACATATTGGCGAAGAGACGTACAGTCAGCGAGAGAGGCCGGGCGAAGTGACTAATCACCTCAATCGGAAGCATCAGGGGAGCCAGCCATAGCATCGGGCCCATAAACTGCCTGATATACCCCGGGCCATGCGTGCGCATGCCGGCGTAATGATAGAAAAGAAACGTCGCGACGGCAAAGCCGAACGGCACCATCGGATACATGGTGGGCGAATCGAAACCGGGAATGAGGCCGATGACGTTCAGTAACAGGATAAATAGGAAAATGGTTCCGAAAAACGCCAGGTATTTCGGACCGTCGTGGCCAACGATCTCTTCAGAGGAAGCGTAGAAAAACTCGTACGTCAATTCCATCACGTGCTGCGCCTTGCCAGGCCGGTCGACGGAAAGCCGCGTGCGCAGGATTCCAAAAAAGATCAGAATGAACGCTACTACGACGATCTCGCAGACCATCCAGTCGCTCCAGGGGGCGTGCGGGTTTTGTGCCGGGCGATGCACCGCGTTCAGAACGGAATTGGCGGGGCCGGCCAGGAAATCATTGAAGATCCGGGTGAGCCAGAGTTCGTGTGTCATTCAGTGCGCAGATCGACTTCCGAGTAAGCTAAAAACCAGTTCGAGAATGGAGGACGTCAGGACCGCGGCGGTACTGGCAAAGAGACCCAAAATAACCGGCAAAGGGTTGACATCCAAAGCGTTGACTATAACATAACCAGCCGCAAAAAGTAGTAGATAGCGAGTAAAAAATGCGCCGGCTTGCCAGGGCTTCCGGGACGCCGTTCCAGGCGCGATCGCGCGGCTGAGCCAATCGAAAAGCCATAAATTACCAAACGAACCCCCCGCGCCGAGTAGAAAGCCGACTGCGGGCACCGGGCCTTGCACCAAAAAATACCAAACGAACCCAATTGCGGCCACCAAACCGGTAAGCCAGTAGAGGCGATGAACGGTCATGGCTTGCGTCCGGTTGGCTTCGTTTCGCGAGAAAGCTCACGCAGGATCTGAATGAGACCCGCGCCCATTCCGAGCAGGATGCCCAGCGCCCTTAGGAACGGAACGTGCAGCCAGTGATCGGCGAGGGTTCCGAGAATGTATCCGGCCGCCACGGAGGCCGGCAGTGTGAGGGCCAGGGAGAGATACTTTCCCAGCCAGAAGAGCGGCTTGTCGGGCTTTCCCGCCATTAAAACTTAAACTAGCAAGGCTAGAAACCGGACCACCGCTTCAGTCCGGGCATTTCGAGCCCGAACTGATCGAGCAACCGCCCAACAATGTGATTCACCAGGTCTTCAATCGTTTGGGGCCGGTTGTAAAAGGCGGGCACGGGCGGAAAGATGATTGCGCCCATACGGGTGAGAGCGAGCATGTTCTCCAGGTGAATTTCGCTGAACGGGCTCTCGCGGGCAAGCAAAACCAGCTTCCGGCGCTCCTTCAGGATGACGTCGGCGGCGCGGCAGATGAGGGTATCGCCGTATCCCGAGCGAATGGCCGCCAGCGTTTTCATGCTGCATGGCGCGACGATCATGCCGTCTGTTTTGAAAGAGCCGCTTGAAAGAGGCGCACCCTGGTTATCGGCGCGATGCACGAAGGAAGCGAGTTTCTCTACCTGTTCGGCCGTGTAACTTGTCTCGTGGGCGAGGGTCGAGCGGGCCCATTTGCTCAGAATGAGATGCGTTTCGACGCCGAGCGCCTGAAGCGCCTCCAAGGCGCGGACGCCGAAAATTGCGCCTGATGCGCCGGTGATTCCGAGGATGAGCCGCATGTCTTACCGTTTCAACTGGTTTTCCAGTTCGGCCACTCTCCGCTCCAGAGCGCGGATTGTCCGCAGCATTTCGGGCAGCCGCGTATAGGCCGCGGACGCGCGCAGCCAGTCGCGCGAATCGAACGCGGGCGATCCGCTAACGACAGCACCGGGCGCTACATCATGGCCAACGCCCGACTGTGCCCAAACAATGGCGTCTTTATGAATGGTCAGGTGGCCCGATGAGCCGGTCTGACCGGCCATAATGACGTTTTCTTCGAGAACGGTGCTGCCCGCGAGTCCGGTCTGGCCGCAGATGATATTGTCCTCGCCGACCACGCAGGCGTGACCGATCTGGCACAGGCTGTCGATCTTCGCGCCGCGCTT
>JAICXK010000063.1 GCA_025980435.1 Bryobacteraceae bacterium | reverse complement strand
CTCACCCAGCGCGCCCTCGCGCTGCAGAACACCTGCTTTTCCGGCGAGGAAATCGATCAGAAACAGCTCGCGCTCTTCCTCCGCTACCAGACCGCCAACGAACGCGCCTTCTATAAGGCCCTGAACGAGCTCCTAAAGCTCAGAGCCGAAAGGCGCAAAGCCGAAATTGGCTTCGAATCGCAGCAGCATCGCCAGGCCGCCGAAAAGCGCAGGCAGGAGCTGCATAAATGGAAAGTTCTTCGCGCGGAAGCCGAGGTGGACCACCGCGTTTTGCTGAATCTGAATCGCCAGACGTCCGAACACACTGTTTCCGTTGATGTGAAGCGTATCATCGCAACCGAAAACGCCGCCTGACTTAGTGGTCGCACGCTTTATCGTGCCGGCGGCCAGTTCACTGCCCGCTTGTTCCGCCGCGACTGCCAGGACCCTTACTGGAACACCTGCGTCGTACTCGCGTCGCCGGCTGAATTGGTCATCTTCACTGCTACTGAGCCGACCTTGGTGGCATCTCCGCTGACCGGGAAACTGGCTTGCATCGCGAACGCTCCGCCGGCTTGGTTATTTGTAAAGAAATACTGGTGAAAACTGGAGCGCGCATCCACGGTGATGCCGTTCGGGGTCAACAGATTTCCGCTCGCGTCATAGAAAACGAATGACATTTGACCGGTGCTGTACGTATTGTCAAAGCCGTTTACCGTGACAACCAGATTCGGGGTCTGGCGTACGGCCTTTGCCGACGTGATCTGGACTGCCGCGGGTGAGATCGTATACGACTGGCTGAAGGGCGCAGTGTTCGGGAATGTAAGCGTAAACGTGATGGTTCCCGCTGTGGTCCCGGTCTGAAAAGTGAGCGCGGATTGGCCTTGGTACGTCGCGTTCTGAGATCCTCCCGCGACGGTAACTTGTAATTGCCGCCCGTTCGTCACCGGGAATACGACGGCCGGATCGTCCGTCACATCCGCAACGGACGGAACAAACTTCATGCTCAGCACGCCAATCGCGTCAACCGCCGAGGGCGAGGAGAACTGAATCGTCAAGTTCACCTGTCGCTGGCTGACAAGCGGCTGTTCGCTCAGTTGGAACGAGAAACTGGGAAGCGGCGATACTACGCTCAGCCCCGCGAGCGAAAACGACCGCGAACCGATCGCGAGGGTGCCGGTGTACTTCCCGGAACTCTGGGCCGAGAAGGTCACCTGAAAGTTAATGGAGCCTCCTGGTTGAATCGCGGCGGGCAGGCTGGGCGCCCCGGAAAGAGTGAAACCCGTTCCGGATACCGCCACGCTGGGAAGAGTGACTGCGCTGAAGGAAGTGGCAGGATTCGTAACCGTGAATGTGAGAATAGCGCTTCCGGCCGTTCCCGGGATGATCTGTCCGAAGTCGATCGGGCTTGCTGCCTGCGGGAGGCCTCGAACTCCGGTCTTATCCACGTAAGAGATCTGAAGCGCATCGATTTCAGACAGTACGACTCCCGTGCCCTGCAACGGATACGAATTGGAACCGATAACCAGCGTTGCTGTTGTCAGACCGGTCTGGCCGGGAGCGAAGGTGACCGTGAAAGTCGCTGAAGCTCCGGCCGGAAGGGTCGCCGGTGCAGCCGAAGTGTCCAGAGAGAAGGCGCTGCTGGCGAATTTCTGAGTCTGTAGGGAAATGTTTGGCGTGATCGTGCCCGCCGATTCGTTTGTAAGAGTAAAAGCGATGGGAGCGGCTGCGCTCACCGAAACGTTCCCGAAGCTCAGGGGTGATGAACTGCTCGGTTGCAGAACCACGCTCCCGGAGCCCGGGTTGTAGCTGAGGACAAGCTGCGGTGAAGTGCCATTCCCCTGGAGAGTAGAAACCGCTGATACGGTGCCCGCACACTGCGTGGCCGGTGTAGAACTGCCAATCACGCAGCCGTTCTGCTGCACGGCGTAGGCAGCTTGAAGATAGGCTGTGACAGGTCCCACACTGGAAGGCCTGAAGTTCAAGGTAAAAGGCGTTGTTTTGCCCGGCGATAGAGTTGCGTTCTGGTTGAGCCCGGTAACGGAAAAGTCGTGGCTTAGCACCGCACTGCCCGGAGCCGTTCCAACATATACCTGAGCCAAAAGCACGGTTGACGCGGATGAGTTCGTTACGTTGATGACAATGCTCGAAGCCGAACTCTGAGGCGTGTCCCTGAATTGGTACGCAGCGGGCAAGGCCGTGGGCGGGTTTACGCCGGACGGATCCTGGATCGCAAAAGAAAGGGTCTGCGCCGAAAGAGAGGTGCAGGCAAGGATTGCAAGCAGGAGGAATTTCACTTTGCTTTCTCCTGGTTGAGGGCGTTCGGCAAAACGAAGAGCTGGACTTGGGAGCCTGCCAAATGCAGTGCCCAGCGCTGGTTTGTGCCGGCGGACGAAAGGTGTAGCCACTCGGTGGACATCCGCTCGATGCTCACATCGCCCGAAACCGGCAGGATATGGCGGAGGCCGTCCGCGGTCTCTACCGCTAATTTCTGGTTATCCCGGAATACGATGGCAGCTTTTTGTGCGAACGCGGGCCCTTTTACGCCCGGCACCGTGTCAACAGACGTCAGGTTTCCCGATGAGAGCTCGACTGTCGCTCGCGAGTTACTGTTATCCGGATTCAACACCAGCATCTCGGCGCGGTCGGTCCCGGCGGCTCGGATCGAGGTTACGCGTCCATTGAGCGTGCCCGGAGATACCGGGTAGAGCCGAAATTCCGAACCGGTCCAGCGAAGAATGGCCTGCGTCCGGGGCAGCCAGGCGATGGCGGTAGCCGACGTGCTATCCACATTCAGAATGGGTTCCGGTTCGCCCGATTGGTAGACACCCTCGACCGCCCCGTTTGGTGCGACCAGTCGGATGGTTCCGTGCCAGGCGATGAGGCCGGCACGATCCGAGAAGCTGGCCGCGTCTGCCGTTGAGAATGGTTTCCCGTCGAGGATAAAATTCGCGGCAAGTCCGTATACGGACCGCACTCCGCCATCCGCGCATCGGATGACGCCGATTCTGGGCGCGCTAACCTGCGCCTGAAGCACTCCCGCGGCGAGCACGGGTAACACAATTCGAACGATGTGGGGCTTCATAACAGAACGAGACTCCTGAGTTAGGGGTGTCCCACACTGACCGTGGGAGATCCAATGGAAAGCGACGGCGCTGGCGATGCCGATGTGCTCGATTTCCCTTTGCCCGCAAACGCAAGACCCGCGCCTGCACCGGCCGCGATGGCAGCAATCACCAGCCACTTCTTGTGGCTGTGTGACTTGCTCGTCACTGGCGCTGTATTCGTCACCGAAACGCTAGGCTCGGGCTTGAGCGGCGGAGCAGCGGGGGTGATCGGATGCACGGTCGCGGGTGCTGCAGTAGCGAGTTGTGCAACTGGCACTGGGGCCGGCTTCTGGTCCTGCGCTGTGGCGCAGGCGCTTTCGCCTGCGTGTCCACAATTCACGCTCGCTGCCGTCAAAATTCGCTCTACAAGAATACCGGCATGCGCGGTCCCTTTCACCGCAGTGATACGCATGGCGACGACTCCGGGGGTGTCACCCCACTTCAGGTTTGCAATCTGCGCCCGGCCTGAATGGTCTGTATACGCTACTGCCGCGTGAGATCCATCGGAGAAAGCGCCCGTCGGACCGGAATCGGGCAGCCGGAGGACTACCGCGGCGTCCGGGACCGGCGCGCCGTCGGCATCTGTAATTGCAACCGCCAGCGCCGTGGCCGTCTCGGAATTCACCGCCAGGGGTGACGGATTAGCATCCAGTACGCGGATCTGCAGAGCCTCGGGCGCTGCCGAAGCGCCGGAATTTCCGGAGACTTCCGGTAGCTGCGCGGAAATGGGCAACGTAACCAGTAAGGGGATTAGAAAAAGGGAAAAGAATGGCGACAGACGTTTCATGCGGCCTCTAAGCGAATAGCGCCGCACCGTGATAGCCGATGCCAGGCGCGCTCGACGCCGCTTAAGATTAAACGAACTGGATCAAAACAACCGTTACGTTGTCAGGCCCACCCGCGTTCTTTGCGGCCTCGATCAGGTAGTGGGCTTTTTCGGGAAGAGTTTTCTGCGAATCGAGCGCGTCCTGCAAAGTTTTTTCGGTAACTACGCCATGTAGGCCGTCACAACAGAGCAAAACCTGATCCCCGCTCTCCATCTGGAGAATGCGCGAGAAGATCCGAAGCTGATCGCCCGTCCCCACCGCCATGGTAAGCACGTGCCGCATCGGATGTTTCTTGAGCTCTTCATCGCTTAATCCGAGGCGAGAGCCTACTTCGGCGACCCACGTCTGGTCTTCTGTAACGACCGAGAGCCTGCCCTTAGAGGACAGATATGCGCGGCTATCGCCCACGCTGCCGATTTGCAGCCGGGCATCCCCAAGATCCCGCGCCACAAGCAGCGTCGTGCCCATCCCCTCCAGTTCCGGATTGATTTCGGCAGCGTGCCGGACCGCCCGGTTCGCTTCGAGGAATCCCTGCTCCAGCGCATCGACGCCATCCTGTTCGGCGGCGAGCAAATGTTCGTAAATCGTCTCGGCGCTCAGGTAAGAGGCGCGTTCACCCGCCGTCGCTCCGCCCATACCGTCCGCCAGCACAAAGATTCCCGACTCGGTATCGCTGATGAAGTAATCTTCATTGTTGGAGCGAACGCATCCTGGGTCTGACAGCCCGAAAGCCTCTAGCATAAGGCTCTCAAATTATACTTTCTGGGAACGATCGGCGTCGTAGATTCCGATTTTCACTTGATTCCGACCGCCATTGAGTCTGGCCCAACCAGATGCTCCACCCGAGTCTCGCGGAACCCAGCCTCTTTCATCCATCCGGTGCAATCGGTGCCGGTGTAGTCGAACCCTCCGGGAGTCTCGATCAGCATATTGAGGCTCATCAGAAGGCCAAAGGCGTTCTTCGAGCGGTCGTCGTCGATCATGCTGTCATAGGCAATTAGCGCGCCTCCCTCCGGGATGGCTTCGTACGCCTTCCGGATGAGCATACGCTTTTCATCCTGGTTCCAGTCATGAAGAATATGTCCCATCATGACGACATCGGCCTCGGGGAGAGCCCGTTCGAAGAAACTGCCCGGAGAAAAGCGGACGCGATCCGTTAAGCCCTGCTCTTCCATGTAATCTTCGAAGATCGGGCCAACTTCGGGGAGATCGAACCCAATCCCGGCAATATGCGGCTGGGCCAGAGCTACCTGGGCGATGAGATCGCCTTGTGCGGTGCCAACGTCCACGGCCGATTTGTAGTTGCTCCAGGGGAACTTCTTGGCAATAGCGAGGTTGGCTCCCCTGCTAATCCCGGTCATCGCCTTCAGAAACCCTTTGAGCCGGGCGGGATCGGCATAGAGCGCGGTGAAGGGGTTCGGCGCGCCATCCTTGCTCTCATTCTGCTGCTGACCGGTACGCAGCGCTTCCGTGAGATTGCCCCACGGCGAGTAGAGCCGGTGATTCGCCATTTCGAGAACCCCGCCAATATACGATGGTTTCCGTTTATCGAGAAAGATGTCGGCGGAGATGGTATTCGAATACTTGCCATCGATCCGCTCCAGGAATCCAAGCGCAACCAGGCAGTCAAGAAAATCCCGCGCCGACCTGGGGTGCAGCGCCAGGCGAGCCTGCAGGCTTTCCAGATCCTCGGGATGTTTCGCCAATTCCGTGAAAAGCTCCATTTCGACCGCGCTCAGAAGCGCTTTCGAAGCCCAGAATCCCAGGCCCACCTGCATGATGTGATCTACCCGTGGTTCGCTCAATGGTCAGCCGCCTCCTTTAGGTTGTAGCATCGCCTTCAGTTGACGGAAAGCAGTTTCGTCGAAATTATCCTTCAGGCGCGCAGGAGCTAGCGGCTTGCTTCCGGGCGCCGTCTGCTCGCGGCGCCGGGCACGGCTCAGAAGGGTGTCCGCCTCCTCGTCATCCGCGTTCCGGTCCACAACTCCCTGCAGACGCTTCGCCGCTTCCTCGAAGGAATTGTTCCGCAGCAGCGCCGCTCCCAGATTAAAGAGATAAACCGGATCGTTTGGATCGCCGCTCAGGGCGTGGCGAAAATTATCGATGGCCGAAGGTAAGTTAAGCTCGCTTTGGGCTGCGCCCAGATCGTTATAGACCTCGTTCATCGGGAATTGCTTCAGGACATCGGTGAAGTAGCGGGCGGCGCCATTATAATCAGCCATCGCGTACGCTCCCAAACCCATTCGGAAACGCGCCTCGGCATACCTTGGATCGCTGGCGTTGATACGACCCAGCCACTGGATCGCCTGCCGGTAATCCTTGTCGCGCAGATAGAGCTTGCCCAGCTCAAAAGCCGGACTGACGAACTGCGGATCCAGCGCCACCGCCTGCGCGAACCACTTCTGCCGCTGCTCTCTATTTGTCGAGAGCAATCCGCGGACATAACTCTCCTCCGCATCCATCCGCGTAAACTTTTTGGGCGAAAGGAAATCCTCCAATGGCAGATTCGCTTCCGGATCCAGGTATTTGAGAGATTGCCAGGCCAGGTGCTCTTCCAGCCGGGATAAGTCGGAAAGCTTTCCCGCCTCCGCCAGGTCTGGACCCTCGTGTAACTTGCGTAGGTCCAGGAAATGGGCACTTAGTTGAATCGAACTATCTTTCAACTGGGAATCGCCGGCCGGTAAAGCCGCCTCATAGCTGCCGTAGCAGACATAATCGGCTCCCAGCGCCTGCCCTAAGCGGATTAGAGTAGCTTTCGTAAAGTCAGCGCCGGGGCGAAGCGATAGGCGACGCATCGCCTCGGCAAGCGAATCGCGATCAAATACGATCTGGTTGGCAGCGCTGAACTCGGCCCGAAGCGTCTCGGAAACGCTTTCACCAACCCAATTCAAATCGGGGTATTCCGAAGCGTTATGAAACTGTATGACCAGAACTGCCGCTGGTTTCGCCTGCCCGGCGAAGAGCGTAAAGGCAGTCAAAAAAAGCAGGTACCGAAAAAGCACCTACCCATGCTAACAAGGCGGAAAGGCTTTATGCGCCTGCCTCCGGCTGGCCGTTACGCGTGAAAACGATTTTGGTGTGAGTTCCGCCGATATCGATTTCCTGAAGGTTGTTATTCGTGTAAACCATCTGCGTATTGTTAAACTTCTGCGAGGCAGTCTCTTCACGGGCGGGGGCCTGTACGGTCTTGTCGCCGCGCTTCAGCATGGCCATGTTATTCTCGACTTCTACTTTGTAAGTGCCTGCTTTAAGGTGCTTGCCGTCCAGAATGGAATTCTGCATCAGATTCACTTTGTAACTTCCGGTTGCCGCAATGGCCGCCATCGTTCCAACAGTCACAAACCCGGCTAATATTTTCTTCACCATCGAACATCTCCTATTTATGATACGAACGCTGCGGCCACGATGTTACTAGTAGCCTTTGGTGAACGCGTCGACCAAATGCAGAGCCTCGCACTGAACTCCTTCCTCATCTCCGAACCCATTCAGCCAGCACACTCCCGCTTCGGACCGAAACCAGGTCATCTGGCGTTTTGCGTACTGCCTGGTTTTCGTCTGGCATTCGTGAATGGCCGCATCCAGTGTCAACTCGCCGCGGAGCATCTGAACAGCCTGTTTGTATCCCAAAGATTGAAGGGCTTTGCAGGACGGTGAAAAGCCCGCCTGAAGAAGTGCCCGTGTTTCTTCGAGGAGACCCGAACGGAATAGGGCGGCGGATCGTTCATCCAGCCTGCGGTACAGCGCCGCTCGATCGGGAGCGAGTCCCAGCTTCAGCGCAGCAAAACCCGGCAGAGCGTCACGCGGTTTGCCTTGCGTTTCGGACGCGGGCTTGCCGCCAACAATCGTCAGTTCGATGGCCCGAATCAGCTTCTGGCGATCATTGGGGTGAATACGCGCAGCCGCTTGCGGGTCGCGTTTTCGAAGGAAGCGATGCAGTGCAGCAGGCCTGCGTTTCGCCGCGCTTGCAAGTCTGCCCCGTAACTCTTCGTTTCGGCCAGGAGCGGGCGAGAGCCCGTCCAGCAGAGCGCGCAGGTAAAAGCCCGTGCCTCCTGCAATAATAGGCAGGCTTTTTCGTGCCCTGATTCCGGAGAGGGCCTGGCGCGCGAGGCGCGAATAGGCTCCGGCGGTCAGTTCCGCATCAATATCGATGATGTCGATCAGGTGATGGGGAATACTCTGGCGCTGCTTGAGCGGCAGTTTGGCCGATCCGATATCGAGGCCCCGATAAACCTGGACCGAGTCGCAGTTCACAATCTCGCCCCCAAGCCGTTCGGCCAGGAGCAGCGACAGATCGCTCTTCCCGGCTCCTGTCGGCCCGAGTACCACAATCAGCGGTGAGAGTTGGGTTGGCAACAGATCCAACGGGAAATATTTGAAAAACCGGAGCGACGTAACGGCGGAAAGCCCGGAAACATCCCTCTACCAGAGCTATACTAAGGGCGAATAGCGACTTTTGCGGTCGCGCGTCCACCTTTTTCGAAGCGGTCGAATGCCCCACCCTTACTTTAAACCCTTGCGTGCTACGTATCTTTTAGCTGCCGCGCTGGTCGGAGCGTCGTGCTTTGTGCCAGCGGCGTTTTCGCAGACCCCCACCACGGGCTCGGACCGGACCGGCTCGGAATTGCCGCCGGCGACGAAGGAGGCGAGTTCCCCGAAGGCTTCCGCCTACTATCACTTCTCGCTGGGACACCTCTACGAGGAACTGGCGGGCACATACGGCAACAAGAACGATTACGTAAACAAGGCCATCGACAACTTCCGGCTCGCCATGAAGGAAGACCCGAGCGCCTCCTTCCTGGTCGAGGATATCGCGGAGCTGTACCGGATGTCCGGGCGCATTCGCGAGGCGGTTGAAGAAGCGCAGAACGCGTTGAAGGCAAATCCGGACGACCTCAATGCCCGGCGTGTACTGGCCCACATCTACACACAGCAGATCGGAGACGCGCAGACCAATCACATTGACGAGGGCATGGCTCGCCGCGCTGTGGAGCAGTATAAGCTCATCACCGAGAAGGATCCCAAGGACGTTGACAGCCTGGTAATGCTGGGCCGCCTGGACCGCGTGCTCGACAATTCGGTCGATGCGGAAGCAACTTTCAAGAAGGTTCTGGATTTAGATCCGGACAACGATGATGCCATCACGGGTTTGGCCAGTGTGTATTCGGATCGTGGAGATGCAAAGACCGCGTCTGCACTCCTGGAAAAGCTAGTCCAGAAAAACCCCTCGCCTCGGGCTTTGGCTGTTTTGGCGAACAACTACGAATCCATGCACGAATATGCTCTGGCAGCCAACGCATATAAGAAGGCGCTTGCGCTGGATCCGAACCGGCTGGAATTGAAAGCCGGGCTGGCGCAGGACCAGGCGCTCGCGGGGCAATTTGATGATGCGCTGAAAACGTACCAGGAGCTCGCCGCGGCAAATCCTCAGGATGCGCAGCCCTACCTGGGAATGGCCCAAGTCTATCGCGAAAAGAAGGATTTCGCGAACGCGCGAAAGATGAACGATAAGGCCCGCGCCTTAGATCCCGATAGCCTCGAAATTCGCTACAACGAAGTGGGCTTGCTGGAGGATGAGGGCAAAACGCCCGAAGCCATCACCGCTTTAAAGGGCATTCTGGATTCCACCACAAAGCGCACATACAATCCCGCTGAACGCAGCTATCGCTCGAAGATGCTGGAACAGTTAGGCCTGCTCTATCGCAGCAATGAGCAATATGAGCAGGCCGTGGACACTTTCCGGCAGATCGCCGTGCTGGACCCGGACCTTTCGCCGCGCGCGGAAGCGCAAGTGATTGACACGTACCGGCTGGCGAGAGATTACGTCAAGGCTCAACAGGCGGCCGACGAAGCCGCCAAAAAGTATCCCAAGGATCGCACCGTTCACCAGGTCCGCGCTCAGTTGCTCGCCGACCAGGGAAAGACCGACGAGGCTATTGCCGAACTCAAGAATCTGTTGGATGGCAAGAACGACCGCGAAGTGTATCTCGCCATGGCCGATGTTTATCAGAAGGGCCGAAAGTACGCCGCCATGGGTAAAGTGCTGGATTCGGCGGACAAGCTCTCGAACTCCAAGGAAGACAAGGCCGGGGTGTTGTTTCTACGCGGGGCCATGTACGAACGCCAAAAGAAGTATGACCTCGCGGAGAAAACCTTCCGGCAGGTCCTCGAGATGGATCCTCAGAACGCGTCGGCGATGAACTATCTCGGCTATATGCTGGCCGATCAGAATATTCGGCTTCCGGAAGCGCAGGACTTGATCCAGAAAGCCGTCCGCCTGGAACCCAATAATTACGCATTCCTTGACAGCCTGGGTTGGGTTTATTTCCGGATGAATCGGTTGGGAGACGCTGAACAGGAACTGACGCGCTCCGTTCAGTTGATGTCGAAAGACCCGACCATTCACGATCATTTGGGCGATATTTACTTCAAAGAAGGCAAGATCAAGGACGCGATTGCCCAATGGCAATCGTCGCTCAACGAATGGCACAGCAGCGCGCCGGCCGATCTCGAGCCCGACGAAGTAGCCAAAGTGCAAAAGAAGCTGGACAGCGCGAGGGTGCGCCTGGCCCAGGAGCAGGCTCCGAGAAGAGCGAACTAGAGCCCAAGCTTTCACCGGCGTAGAACCGCATGCCCAAAATCGGCGCGGTGGTCATAACCCTGAACGAAGGCGCGAGGCTGCGTTCCACGGTAGAACAACTGTGCGCCACTTTGCCCGGCGACGCCGATATCATCGTCGTTGATGACGGCTCAACCGACGACTCCACGAAATTCCTGAGCGAGAATCGGCGCATTCAACTGCTCTGCACCGGGAATGTAGGAACAGCGCGGACCCGCAATCTGGCGGTTCAGCACACCTCGGCGGAAGTAATCGTGTTTTTAGACGCCCATGTGAATCTTCCGGGGGGGTGGTGGGAACCGATGTTAGAACTCCTCGATCAGACCGGCGCCGGCGCTGTGGCTCCAGCGGTTTCGGATATTGAGGAGCCTGACCGGAAGGCCTTCGGCGTGGGATTCAAAGGACCCGATCTGAGTGTCGAATGGCTCAGGCAAAATGGCGGCGAGCCGTATCGGGTACCGCTTCTGCCCTGGTGCTGTACCGCCGTCCGGCGCGATATTTTTCAAACAATTGGCGGCTTTGACGAAGATATGATCCGCTGGGGCGGTATCGACGTTGAGTTAAGCTTGCGCCTTTGGCTGCTCGGCTACGAATTATGGCTGGCTCCACAGGTGGAGGTCTTTCACTTTTTTCGGCATGCGCGCCCTTATCCAGTGGAATGGAGCTGGGTCATTCACAATCGGCTGCGGACGGCATTTCTTCACTTTTCATTGGAACGCGTTACACAAGTGGTGAAGACTCTCAGCACTCACCAGGGATTCGCTGCCGCAGTTGCTCTGGCTATCGCGCGAGACATAGCCGCTCGACGGGGCGAACTCGCAGCCCAGCGGGTGCATGATGATCAGTGGTTTTTTGAACGCTTCGGCCCGCTTGGTGGAAACAAACCAACTGATTCGGAATCAAGCTTGCTAAAGGAAAGCGGAAGTAAAAAAGGAGGAAGCGAATGAATCAACCTGAACCTCCGGCGTACGCGCCGGAAAAACCACCCAGCTACGCGCCAGAGAAGCCGGCATACACACCGGAAGAGCCCACCTACGCGCCCGAGCCGCCTACCTATGCTCCCGAGAAGCCGGCTTACGCACCGGAAAAGCCGGCGAAGACCTGATTGGACTGCACAATCAAATTATTTGCGTTTCGATAGGTCCATCATCCAGATATTTCCCGTCGTTTCGCCCAGACTCAGGGTCATCTTGCCAGCGGTAACGCTCATCGGACTGGTTCGGGCCAGGCTGATGAGTGAGCGCCGGTTGCCATGGAAGTGAAGGACGGGAAAAATTTGGCCCTTGGGGCGTTTGGTAGCGGGATCAAGGTGCTCAGCCCAGATGCAGCGGAACCCGTCACGGTCTGACTGGAAGTACAACAGATTCCCGTCGGGCGACCAGACGCCCTCCCGATCCATAGCCGTGCCGTCGGTAATGGGAATCCAATCCGCCTGCCGGGAGAGCGCTCCTGCCCGGATGGGTGCTGTGAATAACTGGCGTCGCGTCTGGCTGATGATGGTGTGAAAGGCGATCCATTTGCCGTCCGAAGAAACCCGGGCGTCCGCGATGGGGTATCGATCGGTTTTCAGAATGTCGACAGCAGTTCCGGAATTCAAATCCCGTAGCGCCCAGATCAGCGATTCGGGCTCGGCATACACCAGGCGCCTTCCATCGGGCATCCAGCAGGGATTGTTACTGTCGGCTGCACAGCTTTCGCAAAGAATTTCATCTCCGCCGGCCGCGGACGCGACATGCAGGGCGGCACGGTCGTTTTCCCGGCTGACATAAGCGATCTTCGAACCGTCGGGTGAGAGAGCGGCAGCGGATTGAATGTTCGGTACGGAAGTAATCAGGTTCTGCCTGCCGCTTCGCAGATTTTTGAGCCACACATCAAATCCCCCGGCGCTGCTCCGGCGGAACACCATAAATTTTCCATCTGCCGATAGCGACGGATCCCGATCCACCGTCTCACCGTCGGTCAACCGCTGCATCGCGCCCTTGGCCTGAGCATGATTCATGTCGATCGGCACGCTCCAGATGTGGGCGGCGAAGAATTCCGTGACAAAGGCGATCCTTCCGTTCGCCCCGATAGCTGGATGGAGCTGCAGGCTGGTACCCAGGGTAAGCAGTTCGGGCGGTCCGCTTGCCCGAAAGGTTGCGGGCGAAAGATGGAGCCGGCATAGATTCACGGTATCCTCCGACCGGACCGGGAGCAGAAGTGTGCTGCCGTCCACGGCCCACATTCCACCCGCTCCGACGGAGACCAATCCCGCCCGATTCAAAATATCCATCGCGCCGGTTTTCACAGCAGGGCCGCCGTCCAGCGAAAGTACTTCGAAATCGCCGTTCCCGAGACACAGCAGGTGTTTGCTATCGGGCAGCCATACGGGTCCGACCGCGCTCTCTTGAAGCTGTCTCGCTGTCCCCCCGTTCGCCGGCATCACCAGAATCTTCGGCCCGTAGCTGACGTAGGCGCTGTCCGGATTCGTCAGAGAGAGCAGATGCGGCTCTCCAACCCAATACGCAATCCAGTTACCGTCGGGCGAATACTCAGGGTTGCGGCCATGCTTCGCCAGGAACCGCTTTTCCCCCCCGAGCGCCGGCATGGAATAAATGCCGCCTCCGTCACGCTCACTGCGGAATACGATTCTGGTGCCATCGGGCGAAAATGCCGGTTGCGTGTCGTCCGCTCCTTCGCTGGTGAGTTGGACCGCCTGGCTGGAGCCGACCTGTTGCAGCCAGATATTGAGCGTCGTCGCATTGCCGGCGCGGTCGGATGCGTAGGCGAGCAGCTTACCGTCGGGCGACAAAGCCGGATCGGTAGTAAGGCCGGAATCGTAAGTAATCCGGGAGACCGGGATCGAGAGCGTTTCAGGCGCCACTTCCCTGCGCCCGAAGAACCAACCGGCGCACCCAGCGATGATCGCGAAAATAATAGCCGCTATCAGCGGCCACCGGCGGCGTTTTGATACTTCTATGCCCGGCGCCACCATCACACGCCCGGAGCTCAAATCGCTATCCACCTCGATGAGGTCGAGCTTCACGTCGCCCATGTGCTGGTAACGCGTTTGGGGAGATTTTCGGAGGCAGTGCGTGAGGACGCGCTCCAATTTCCAGGGAATATCTTTCGCCAGTTCGTGGCTCGGCCTCGGCTCGTCTCGCACAACCGCAAAGAGAGTAGAGACGATACTGTCGCCGGCGAATGGTTTCTGGCCTGTCACCATTTCGTAGAGAACGGTGCCGAAGGAGAAGATATCGGAGCGGACATCCACCTTCTTGCCTTCGGCCTGTTCGGGCGACATATAAGGAGCCGTTCCGGAGACCGTAAGCTGCGACCGGGTAACAATACTCTGCGTCGCGACGTTTTCAGGAGTATCAGGGGGCTGGACAAGTGTGGCCAGGCCAAAATCCAATAGCTTCACAACGCCGTGATCGGTGATGACGATATTGGTCGGCTTAAGGTCTTTGTGAATCACTCCGGCAGCGTGCGCCGCAGCCAGGGCGTCGGCAATTTGGATTCCATAACGTAAGACTTCCTGCAGCGGCAGGCCGGTGTGCGCGATTCTCCGGAACAAGGTCTGACCGGCAACATATTCCATCGCTATAAAATCAACGCCGTCGTCAGTGTCGATGTCGTAAATCGTTACAATGTTGGCGTGATTCAGCGAGGAAGCGGTCTTTGCCTCGTGTACAAACTGCCGCCTCCTTTCGGAATTGTGCATTAGCTCTTGCGGAAGGACCTTAAGGGCAACCGTCCGGTCTAGGTGCGTGTCTGTAGCGCGGTATACGACACCCATGCCGCCCTCGCCGATTTTGGCCACGATCTCGTAGTGGCGCAGTGTCTTGCCAATCATCGTTAGCGTTCGGACACTCGCCTATCCTAGCGTGTCCGAATTCCAAAAGTTAGCCGTGTAATGTCCTTAATCATTGCCTCAACTATTATTGGGGATACCTGCCTCAGTATGGCTTATGACAACTGGTCTATCGGTATTTATTCGGGCGGCGATCCTTTCCGGCTGGAGCCGGATGCCGGCGCAAGAAATCCCGTCCTTACGGCCGCGGATGCAACCGATATTGATGCACAGTTCGTCGCGGATCCCTTTATGCTCTGCATCGGCGGTGTCTGGTACATGTTCTTCGAAGTGTTCAATCAAGCGGCCCAAAAGGGCGAGATAGGGCTTGCGATCAGCCACGATGGGCTGAAATGGGCCTACCAGTGCATCGTTCTGGCCGAGCCTTTCCATCTCTCCTATCCATGCCTGGCGCATTTCCAGAACGAGATCTTCCTGGTTCCGGAGTGCTACCGGAGCGGAGCTGTCCGAATCTACCGCGCAACAGGTTTCCCGTTCTCATGGAAATTTTGCGGCCCGCTCATGGAGCCGGGCCGTGCAGACCCCACACTTTTTCAACACGGCAACCTCTGGTGGATGTTCGCTGCAGAGCCAAACGGCCGGCACGACACGCTGCGACTTTATTTTTCGCGCGAACTGTTTGGCCGCTGGACGGAACACCCGTTGAGCCCGCTTGTGAGCGCGAATCCGGGAATCGCGCGGCCCGCGGGCAAGGTGCTGCTAAACCATGGCTCCGTTATCCGGTTCGCCCAGGATTGCTCCATCAGTTATGGCCTCAACGTACGGGCATTTGAAATTACTTTGCTGACCGAAACCGGCTACGCAGAGGGCGAGCATCTCCCCTCCCCGGTTCTCGCCGGCTCCGGAGACGGTTGGAATGCAGCGCAGATGCACCACATCGACGCGCATCGAATATCGAGCCGGCATTGGATCGCATGCGTAGACGGGTTGGCTCGCCTCTAAGGTGGAACCCAATTCAAATATGAAAAAAGGCGATACACCGGCGGCCGCCGCCGTTCAATCCGAGCCGCGCTGGCCGTCGATTCTGGCGCTGCTGGCCATGGGAGGTCTTTACCTGGTTTTGCCGGACCAGCTCACCGCGGGTCCGAACTGGTCGCTGCTGGTTGCGGTCGTAATTCTGGTGATTCCGGCCATCGTGTCTCATCGCATGGGGAATACCAGGCTCGCTCACGTCCTCGGATTCGTCACCTCGGCGGTGATTACACTTGCACTGGTCTGGTCGCTTGGCACATTGATTGCCGGTCTACCCCGAAAACGGCAGGTCCCGGCGGAACTATTGCGTTCGGCAGCCGGTTTATGGCTGAGCAACGTTCTTGTGTTCGCATGCTGGTATTGGCGGCTGGATGCGGGAGGGCCGCACGCGCGCGATCTGCGGCCGACACACACCAAAGGCGCATTTCTGTTTCCGCAGATGACGATTAAAGAGGAGCGCGCGTGGAAGCCAGGGTTCGTCGATTACCTCTTCCTCGCTTTCAACACCAGCACCGCGTTTTCACCGACGGATGTACCCGTGCTATCGCGCTGGGCCAAGATGCTGATGATGGTGCAGAGCGCCATTTCGCTGGGCACGCTGGCGATTCTCGCGGCGCGGGCCATTAATATTCTGTGAGGAGAGAGGCAATCAACCTCACTCCGGCTTCAGCCCTTCGAGCGCCTTGCGCGGCAGTTTCGCCACGATATGCACTTGTGGATCGACCACTTCGGCGATGTCGTATTTCATCGCGGTATCGAGCACGATCCCGATCTCCGCAGGATTCAGCTTGTACTTGTCTGCCAGATAACGCGACATGCCGCTGGTCGCCTCCTGCAACGCCTGCTGCATCGAGTTGCCGATGCCGCTGGTCATGATGTATTCGTCGTTCTCAAAGCGTGGCGATCGTGAGTGGGTGTCCTGCTGGATATCGACGGTGAACTCTACATCCATTGAGGTTTCCAGCGCGTCGCCAGCCAGCTCCCCATCACCTTGCAACGCATGCCCGTCGCCCACGTACAAAAGAGCTCCCGGTACGTTCACGGGGAGGAACACGGTTGTCCCCTCGCCAATCTGGTTGTAATCCATATTGCCGCCCCAATCGCCGAGATATCCGGCGCGGAACGATTGACTCGCGGAAGGCGCAACACCGATACAGCCGATCATCGGACGCAGCGCTATTTTATAGTTCTTGAGCCGCTCGGTCGGGTTCTTCAACGAGCCAATGCCGTTCTCGCGATCCAGCTTCCATTCGGAGTCGAACTTCTCGACTTTGGGCTGATCGCGAAAGTCGTAGGGATCGAGAGCAGTTCCCACAACGCTATCGCCGCTCTCAGCCGAATCGCGGTTGAGCTTCACGCGCGTGAATTTCACGACCAGCGTGTCGCCCGGCATGGCGCCTTCGATGTAGAACGGTCCGGTGAGCGGATTGCCTCCGAAAACACGGTGGACTCCCTTTGCGTCTTTACCGCCCGCATCTACGGTTTGCGTGTGCACGCTGTCGCCCGGGAAAAGGTGGAGAACAGGCTGCCTCAAACCGGAAAATTCACGATAGAAGATAGTCGGGGTGAACTCATGCCGGGCCGGTCCTGAGGCGGGGCGCGGCACGGGCCGGCGCGCCGACCATTCCATTGCGATGCCGTCTATAGTCCCCTCGCCCGAAATGCCGGACCCCACAATGCGCCCCGTCAACTGACCGCAGCTTTTTCCATCTTCCGTACATTGGAACGCGATGGAATCTCCTTGCGGAACTCCGGCAAACTGGCTGCCGAAAAACTTCCATTCGTATTTGCCGTTTTTGAGTTCCATTTTCACGCGGCGGGCGTCATTGAGCTGGCCGCCTGAAACGCGAATTTCCCAAAGGCCGCTCAGATCCGCTGCCGGAATCGACAGAGCAGCGGCTAAAAGCAAAAGGAGTGGCTTGTTCAGACGCATGAGAATCTGATCATCTTACGCGAAAAATAAGCGGGAGTTCCGATAAACTTACCCGGCGCGCAAGGCGGTCATCGGATCGGCTCGGGTGGCCCGCATTGCGGGGACGTAGCAGGCCAGAGCGGCGAATAGGATCGCGATTACGCACGTGATGCCTTGGCTCCCGGCGAGATGCTGCATTCTGAATCCGTTAAGAAAAAGGGTGGAACAAATGGCCTGAACCCGGCGTATATGTGGGAGAGTCATATATAAGGGACCGACTCATATGGCTTTGAACTCACCGGATCATGAATGGAAGAAGGGAAGCGCGGAGCTTCTGGTGCTGTCGCTGCTGGAAGACCAACCCCGGCACGGCTACGACATTTCCAAGCTGATTCAGATCCGCTCCGGCGGGGCACTGCGCTTTCACGTCACATCGCTCTATCCGCTGCTTCACCGGCTGGAAGAGCAGGGATGGATCGCGGGCCGCTGGGTGGAGAAAGCCGAGCAGCGAAGGCGGCGCTACTACAGCTTGACTCCGGAAGGCCGGAAAGTTCTCCGATCCCAGCAGAAGAGTTGGAAGGATTTCGTAGCCGCTATCAGCAGAGTTACAGGGATTGAACATGCCTGATTTCAAGAACATCGTTAGGGAGCGAATCGCTCCATTACATTTGCAGCCGGTCGCAGAGGCGCCCCTGGTTGAGGAATTGACGCAGCACCTGGAGGACCGCTATCGGGAATTGCGCGGCGGCGGTTCCAGCGAAGAAGAAGCGCATCAGACGGTTATGGCGGAACTGGATGACATGTATCCGCTTCGAAAGGCGTTTCAGAAGGGCCGCCGTATGCCGAAGCAGGAAGCCGTGCAAATCGGAGACGCGGCGCGGGGCAATTTCATGGACGACATGCGAAGAGATCTTCGCTATGCCGGTCGCGCCATGCGGAAGAATCCCGTGTTCGTCTTGTTCGTTGTTCTGACGCTCGCGTTGGGAATCGGAGCGAACACGACCATCTTTACAATCATCAACACCCTAATACTGAATCCGCTGCCCGCGAAGGATCCTTCGCAACTGGCGGGCGTCGCCAGAACGGAGGCGAAGAGCGCTTCGAAATCGAAATCCTTTTTGCCGATGTCGTATCTGGATCTGAAGGATTACCAGTCCAGAAACGAGGTCTTCACTTCGCTCGCCGGCTACACTTCCCCACGAACGTTGACCCTCGAGACCGGCGGCGCTTCACAACGAATGTTCGGCGAGCTGGTGACCGGCAACTACTTTTCAACTTTGGGTCTCAAGCCGGCGACGGGCCGTTTCTTTTTGCCGGAAGAGGACAGCACTCCAGGCGGGCACGCGGTAGCCGTCATGAATTACGCGACCTGGCAGGGGCGCTTCGGTGGAGCAAGCGACATCGTAGGCAAGACATTGCGGCTCAACAATGTGGTTTTCACGGTGATTGGCGTAGCGCCGCCCCGGTTTCTCGGGGTAAGCCTCGTATTTGGTCCAGATCTCTGGATACCAGCCACGATGTCGGAACAATTGCTGCCCGGCGAGATGGCTCATGGATTGAGCGATCGTAGCCAGGCGCAATTCCAGGCGGTCGGGCGACTCAAACCCGGAGTCAGCCAGGGGCAGGCGAAAGCCAATATCGAGACCATTGCTTCCACGCTCGAGCGGGAGTATCCGCAGGCGGACAAAGGGCACACCGCTACGGTCCAATCCATCAAAGACATTTTGTACGCGGACGGTTCGCTTCTGTTTGGCAGCATGGCGCTGCTGGCCGTTGCGGGAATCGTTTTGCTAATCGCGTGCTCGAATGTGGCGAATCTGCTGCTGGCTCGTTCGGCCGCGAGACAGCAGGAAATCGCGGTCCGTCTCGCGATGGGAGCCAGCCGCGGAAGGCTGGTGCGTCAGCATCTCACCGAGAGCGTCTCAATCGGCTTGATCAGCGGTATCGCCGGAGCGGCGATTGGATACGCGGCGTTGCAGCTGCTATGGTCGTTTCTGCCTGCCGACGTATCCTTCAATCTGATCCGCCCGAAGCTGGATGGAAGCGTATTTGTCTTTACGGCAGCGATCTCTGTCCTCGCCGGCTTCCTGTTTGGGACGGTTCCGGCGCTGCGAGCATCCCGCGCGAGCGTTGCGGAAGCGCTAAAGGAAGAGGCTCGTACCGTCGGAAAGAGCGGGAAAAGGGTCACGATTGCCAACACTCTCCTGGTCGGTCAGGTGGCGTTCTCCTGTCTGTCGTTAATAATGGCTGCCCTATTTCTGCGAAGCATTCAACGCGCGTATGAAATCGATCCGGGCTTCCAGACAAAGCATCTGGCGGTCTTCCTGACAAACCCGGGGCAAGCCGGATACGGAAAAGCCCAAACCAAAGCCTTCTACAAGGACGTGCGGGAGCGCGTATCGCGATTGCCGGGTGTCGAATCGGCCTCATGGTCGCTCAACCTGCCGTTCTGGGGACGCATTACGAGCGGCGTGCAGGTAGAAGGCCGTGAGCAGCGCTCGCAGGCGGACGTTATCACGTCAGTGCTGAATACGATCGATCTCCACTATTTTGAAACGGCGGGCATTCCCATCGATAAGGGCCGCGAGTTTACCCGGATGGACCAGGAAAATTCGATACCCGTCGCCATCGTAAATGAAAAAATGGCGCACGATTATTGGCCGAAGGGCGAAGCGCTAGGAAAGCGAATCCAATTGCCCGGCGAAAAAACAATGCGGCAGATCGTAGGTATCGCCAGAACGGCAAATTACTCCACCCTGGGAGAACCGCCGCAGCGATGCATTTACGTGCCGCTGGAGCAGAGCTACTTCGACGCGATGATCCTGTATGTGCGAAGCAAGGGAGATCCGCAGCAGATTCTCATCCCGGTTCAGCGCGAAATG
>JAICXK010000399.1 GCA_025980435.1 Bryobacteraceae bacterium | reverse complement strand
TTAGAGTAGACCTGAAGCGGCCAGATGGCCCTATCTGTTCGAACACAATGGAGCTGATATCTCCTTGCTTTAGCTATTGCATGTGATATCATTTAGAAGAGATTTTGCGGCTTGTTCTAGATATCAACGTCCTGGTTGCGGCGCTGCGTAGTGATCGTGGGGCGTCGCGCAAGTTGCTCTTAAGTGCTTTAGATGGCGGATTGGAAGTGATTGCCTCCGTACCTCTACTGATCGAATACGAGGCGGTTCTGACGCGGCCGCATCACCTGCTCGCAACAGGGTTATCGATTTCAGAAACGAATGCAGTGCTGGATGCCCTGGCCGCCATATCCGAACCGATTCAGTTGCGGTTTTTTTACAGGCCGCGCCTGAAAGATCCGGCTGATGAGATGGTGCTGGAAACCGCGATAAATGGCCGCGCCGACCGTCTGGTGACTTTTAACCTGCGCCATTTCAAGGATCCGGCGAAGGAATTCGGAATTGTAGCAATAACACCGCCAGAGGTGTGGAGGGAAGTGGGGAACACAGATGAGAAGAAGTAACGTGGCGCTTCGACTACAATCGTCGCTGCTGGAGGAGGCCCGGCGGGTCTCGGATGCCGAGGGAGTTGCACTCAATCAGTTCATCAACGTCGCGGTTGCAGAAAAATTGTCGGCCCTGCGAACAGAACAGTATTTTCGCGAGCGCGCCGGTCGCGCAGATATCGTCGAAGCCAAACGAATCCTAAAGCGTTCCGGGAAAGGCAGGCCGCCTGTTCCGGGTGACGAAGTGGGGTAGAAGCCGCTGATCGCTAGTGGCCCGAGCGGAATTCTTGCATCGGGAATCAATAGGAGTTACTCTGTTATCGGGTATCGATAACACGCTCCTTGCCCGGACTGATCTCGAGGTTAGCTCTTATGCGGTGGCTCAGGAAATTCCGCCTTCGCCTGCAAGCGCTGTTCAATCGTTCGCGCGTCGAGAATGATCTTGAAGACGAGCTGCGCGACTATCTCGATCGCGAAACGGAACGTGAAATTGCTACCGGAACGTCGCCCGAAGAGGCGAGGAGGCGTGCCCTATCCAGCCTGAAAGGCGCGGAACGTCTCAAAGAGGAATGTCGCGATGCGCGCGGCGTTCGGTGGTTGGAAGACACTCTAAACGACCTGCGATTTGCAGTTCGTACGCTTCGCAAAGCGCCAGTGTTTTCGGTGAGCGTTATTGCCGCCTTAGCTTTCTGCATCGGCGTCAATACTGTCATCTTCTCGGTAGTTGACACGGTACTTTTCCGGCCGCTGCCTTTTCCCGATCAGGAGCGTCTGGTCGCCGTTACGGAGGGCGTTCCGGGCTTAGGATTCCCCGTCCTGCCTTTTTCGCCCCCCGATTATCTGTTTGTTGCGGCTAACAACCGGTCCTTTGCCGCGACCGGGACGTATCGCACCCAATCCTACGAAATTTCCGGAGCAGGCCGGCCGCGACGGGTCAACGGGGCGCGCGCAACTGCTTCGCTGTTTCAAGTTTTGGGTGTCTCACCTGCACGTGGCCGAACATTTACCCGCCAAGAAGATGAGCACTCGAAGCGAGTAGCGGTTCTCACCGACGGATTTGCCCGCAGTACTTTTGGAACAGCAAGCCGGGCGCTAGGCGGCAAGATCTTTCTCGACAGGATTCCGTATACCGTCATCGGCATCATGCCGCGGTCGTTTTCGTTCCCCATCAGCGGATCCCGGTTTAATGGCGATCCGGCAGACGTATTTGTCCCTGTTTCCTGGAGTAATGAGGACCGGCAACAGAATGTAGCCAATTTCGACTACAGCATGATTGCGCGTTTGAAGCCGAACGTGCCTATCGAACAGGCAGGCGCGGAGGTGCATGGCTTGCTCCAGCGCGTCGTGGAAGATTATCCGTTCAGGATGAAACAGGCTCTCAGCCGTATGCCGAACTTTTCGCTGGAGTCGCAGGTCGTTCCGTTTCGGGAGGAGTTCACCGGCAGTGTGCAGCGTCCACTGTTGCTGCTTCTCGCTGC
Organism: Bryobacteraceae bacterium; assembly: GCA_025980435.1. Taxonomy (GTDB): domain Bacteria; phylum Acidobacteriota; class Terriglobia; order Bryobacterales; family Bryobacteraceae; genus Bog-105. The sequence continues at coordinate 1,304 of JAICXK010000399.1, read as the reverse complement.
GGTCGGGATCGTGCTGCTGATCGGATGCGCCGATGTCGCCAATCTCATGTTTAGCCGCATGGTCGGACGTCGGCGGGAGTTCGCCCTCCGAATGGCGCTAGGCGCGGGGCGGTGGCGTCTCTCCCGGCAGACAATAACGGAAGGTCTCGTTCTCTCCATTGCGGGCGGCGCAATCGGATTCTGCCTTGCGTTCTGGACTTTGCCGCTGCTAATCCGCTTCGCACCCGAAAGCCTGCCCCGTTTGAGCGAAATCGGCTTGAACTGGCGGATGACGGCGTTCGTGGCAGTGGTCACGCTGGCGACGCCCCTCGTATTCTGTCTCGGGCCGCTTGTAAGCACCTTTCGTTCGGCCGTCGCGAATCAGCTTCGCGGTGAGGGACGAACAACAACGCAAGGCCGGCGCCAACGCTTGATGATGTCTGCCGCCGTGGTTACCCAGTTCAGTCTCGCTTTTCTCCTGCTGACTACCGCCGGACTGCTCACGCGGAGCTTGCTCAAAGCCGCCGAAGCCAATCCCGGATTTCGGCCGGAGCACGTCATCAGAGCTCAAGTCACATTGCCGGGCGCCGTTTACAAGACATCTTCCCAGGTCATCGGTTTCTGCGATCGTCTGCTTTCCCGGCTCAGCACGTTTCCCGGCGTTCGCCAAACCGGCGTGCTCTCGGATCTACCGCTCAATTCCAGTTCCAACGTAGTCATTTCTATTCAAGGCCATGGCAAGCAGACGGAAAGAGTCGATATGATCTTCTGCGTTGGAAACGCGCTCGAATCGCTTCGTGTATCGCTGTTGAGCGGCCGGCTACTGCGGCCGGAAGATCAGCTTGGTCGGCCACATGCCGTTGTGATCTCCGACTCGCTGGCCAAACGGGTCTGGCCGCACGAAGATCCAATCGGCAGGCGTATCCGATTTGGCGTAGATGTGCCGAATAATGGCGAACCATGGCTGTCAGTCGTAGGCGTTGTGAAAGATGTGAAAGCGCGCCTTACCAGCAGTTCTCCCCGCCTCTTGCTATTTACGACCTGGCCGGATTGGGAGGACCAGATGAACGTAGTCGTTCGGAGTTCAGGCGATCCGCTTTTGCTGGCAAGCGGGCTCCGTCATGAGTTCAACCGGCTGGATCCCAGCCTGCCTGTAGGGAAAATCGAGACGCTCGACCAAGTCCTCGATGAATCGCTATCGGCGGAGCGCTTTCGGGCCTGGCTATTTATTAGCTTCGCAATTGCCGCGCTGCTGCTTGCCATGTTGGGAATCGCCGGATTGCTGGCCTACAACACCGCACAACGGACACAGGAGTTTGGGGTGC
>JAICXK010000070.1 GCA_025980435.1 Bryobacteraceae bacterium | reverse complement strand
GCTTGCGCTTCTCTCCGACGGCATCTGCTCCATCCTGATCTTCTTCGGCATTGCGGCGCGCTGGGCGGCACTGGTCGTCGCGGTGAACACCGGCGTAGCATTCAGTCTGGTTCACCACTATCGATTTCACGGCCCGGGAAATGGCGAACTGCCCTGGCTGTATTGTGCCGCCGCATTAACGATCCTGATCGCCGGGCCGGGAAGGTTCAGCTTCGATCGGCTATAGCTTTTTGGTTCGGACTCGTTCCACTTGCGCCATCCAGGCTCAAAGTATAGACTGTGTATATACAGGGCAATGGATGCCAACCAAGACAGCTCGACTCTTCAATAACGGCGGTAGTCAAGCGGTTCGTTTGCCTGCTGAATTCCGCTTTGATGGCAACGAAGTCTTCGTTCGCCGCGACGATCGCACAGGTGATGTGATCCTATCCAAAAAAACGGGCTGGAATACATGGACAGAGTATCTGGATATTCGGGACGCCTCTGCCCGGGCAGTTCCAGAAGAGTTTATGGCTGATCGCCCGCTCAATCATCCATTCACTGAAAGGACATTGTTCGGTGAAAAGGAGTGAGCGATTTCTTCATGCTCGACACCGGCACAGCCAGTTGCGTAATTAAAGGCAATGCCCCCAAAATCGATGCTCGTCTTCGTACTTTAGATGTGATGCAGGTGTGCATCTCGGCGATTACCCGCGCAGAATTGCGTTTCGGAGTTCGACGGCTTGCGCGCGCCAGTCGGCTGGCTGCCGAAGTCGAGAGATTTCTGAGCGGCATTCATACACTGCCTTGGGACGAAGTTGCGGCCGACCAGTTCGCAGAGATCCGATCTGACTTGGAGCGAAATGGAACGCCAATTGGAACTATGGACACAATGATCGCGGCTCACGCGAAGTCCATACATGCCATGCTGGTCACGCATAATGTGAAGCATTTCCAGTTAGTGAATGGGCTAAAAATCGACAACTGGACCGCTTGATTGGCTTACTGCATTACGCCGTGCCGGGCTTCCCTGCCTCTGCAAAATGCTGGTTGTACACGTCGGCGTCAAACAGGTTCGCAATTTTAATGTCTTTTAGCGGCAGCGTTATAAAGAATCGATCCGGATCCAGGGATTCATCCTCCAGCACATTTTGATAGAAAACAGTCCGGAACGTTTCCAAAGTGTCTTTGTCGCGATAACCGCTGGTAAAAGGTAATAACCGGAAATACAGCTCTTGCGGATCAAGGTTTGGGGATATTGTTACCCAACCTACATACCATTTGCGGCTATCCAGAGTTACTGATATAAGCACGCTTTCCTGTGCTGCCCGATGGAGAAGCTTCATAAGCGCATTTCCGTGTCTGCCGATCTCCCTGTTTTTCGCCTCCTCCTTACCGATGAACAGGTTCACAATCAGCGCGAAGATGGGCCCCAGAACCAATGACAGGGAGCTTTCCGCGGAGTACTTGAACGGAAAGAAATCGAACCAAAGGCCCAGGCCGGAGATCCCGATCCTGCTCAGTCCGAGCAGTTCAATGATGACCCGGGCGGCCCCAGCTAGAAAGGTTCCGGCGATTGCGGATTGAAACAGCAGCCTGTACCCGTCCAGGCGCTGGGCGCCAAAACGAAAGTAATGAGCCAGATGAATAAAAAGAAAGCCGCCAAGCAGCGGCAGCAGAAGCACATTGTACGGCATCTACCCCGCGCCGGCTAGTCTGCTTTCCGGGGTGTCAGGAATGTCACTCCACGGCCGTTTCGAGGCGGGTCCTTGAGTTTTGAAAGCTTCTCGATCGTGCGCCGCACACCGGGGTCGCGGAGTAACGCTTTGGCGTCGACGATCGTTCTTCCGTCAAAATCTACGTGCCAAATCCTCTCTTTTTTTTGTTCGGCCATTCCGCCCTCTCCCTTCAGATTAATGGTTTTGGCGTTCAAATGCGAGTCCGAAGCGAGTAGTCCTCTTCGTTCCGGGTGAGATTCGGGCTATAGTACGGGTCGTGGGCAATGACCTTATCCCATTTAGAGCGCATCGCGGCCACTTCTTCGGGATGCGGAATGAGATCCCGAGAGGTCTTTGAGAAGGCCTCGTAATGGTAAAGCTGCGCGTGCGGCGTGTAGAGCACCCGGTATCCGGCGCTCCCAATCTTGAGCGATAGATCGATGTCATTGAATGCCACGGCGAATCGCCCTTCATCGAAGCCGCCTACTTGCCAGAACACATCCGCCCTGGTCATCAGGCACGCGCCTGTTACTGCACTCACGTTGCGGATGATGTCAGAAAAATCGAAGTAGTGGCTGATGTCGCCTTCGAGACCTTTAAACGCGTGCCCACAGTTATCGTAGAGCCCCAGGATGACGCCCGCGTGCTGGATACGGCCATCCGGATAATGCAATTTCGGACCGACCGCGCCCACTTCGCGACGCATCGCCAGCTCCACCATGGCCTCCAGCCACTCGCCATTGATCACCGAAGTATCGTCATTCAGAAAGAGCAGAACAGGCGATTCGCATTCGCGGGCGGCGGCGTTGTTAATCGCCGAATAGTTAAATGGCTTGTTGCGCCAGTCGAGATATCGAAGGTTGGCATGGCGCCGCTGCCAGTCGCGGACCAAAGCCGAAATCGCATTCTGGTGCGAGTTATCAATAACAACGACTTCAAAATCCGGGTACGTGGTCTTGCCGAAAATGCTATCGAGGTTGTCGCGAAGGACATCCACTTTCCCGCCTGAAGCGATGATGATGCTGACCTGGGTCCCTTGGGGAATCGGATACCGCACCCGCCAGCGGCCCACTGCCGCACCGGGTTCCACGCCTGGCTTTTCAGGGATGTCCTGGCAGTACCGCTCTAGCGCCTTTCGTGCGCTGTCCAGCGCGTATTGCTTGTTTTCTATGGTTGTCGCCGTAGAAAACTCGCTGGTCCGCCAGTGATAAAGGACGCGCGGTATGTGCTGGATATTTTCCGCTTGCCCCGAGGCGCGAAGAACCAGGTCGTAATCCTGGCTTCCGTCGCGTTCGGGGTTCAGCCGGCCAATTCTACTTGCCAGATCCTGGCGCAGAACCAGCAGATGGCAGATATAGTTTTCAGAGAGCAGCAGATCCGGCGACCAGTCTGGCTTGAAGAAAGGGTCGAATCGCTTCCCGCGCTGATCGATCTTATCTTCATCGCTATAGAGCATGTCTGCTTCGGGATTTTTGTCCAGCGCTTCGCAGACATAGGCCAGCGCGTGCGGGGCCAGCGTGTCGTCGTGGTCGAGAAAGCAGACATAATCGCCGCTTGCCATTTGCCACGCGGCATTGCAAGTGCGCGAAATCCCTCCGCGCTCCGCCCGATAATCGACTTTGATCCTTGAATCCTGCCTGGCGAAGCTATCCAGAATCTCGCGGACCTCTGGCTTGGATGAGCAATCGTCGGCGACGCAAAGCTCCCAGTTCGTGTAGGACTGATCGAGAACCGACTGGATGGCCGCGGTAAGCTCCGCGGGGTCGGTATTATAGACCGGCATGAGAACGCTGATCAGAGGCCGGGTCTGCACGCTCATCAGCTTCAGCTCGATCACTTCATCGTCGGGGCGCTCGAACTCATGGATCCAGCGATCGTACTCGGAAGCGAAGCCCTTTTCGTGGTCGATCGTAACGGCGGTTCGTATCTCCGCCAGAACCGCACTCTTGGAGATCAAGCGCACCAGAACCGAGTGACGCCCATTGGGAAGAGGAAGCGTATTCAGCTCGGCGAGAAATCCCGAACGGCCGGTTTGATCCAGATCCGGGTGAGACTTCTTGACATCCGGGCGCGCCACGGAAGGCTTGACTTCCACCGGCGGCAGACCGATGATCTCGACCTGCACACCATCCACGCCCCGCTGGGCAACGGCCCACCCTCGAACCGCAAGGGTTCCGCTACGGGGCCGGAGATCCGCCGGTTTCGGCTCATCGCAAACCAGAAAAGAGTTTTCACGGCCTCTTGCGACCAGATCGCCGGCGGTCGAATAGCGCGAGGGCAGAATGCGCTTCACCAGCTTGCCGGTGGCGCTGAGCGTCCGCCACACGCGCCCGGAAAGCAGTTCCATCAGTATGCGGTCCAGCCGGGCGATCGATGTTTCGTGTACAGTCAGTTGTAGCTGCTGCTTATCAAGCAACTCCAGTGCCCTGGTGAGCTGCCGCTGAGAGATTCGAAATTCCGATCTAAGCTGTTGCAGCGCCTCATTGCTCGCGCGCAACTGCGCTTCAACCTCATCCTGCTGAACCATTTTCTAAAACAACCGCTAGGAACACGGAGGCCGCTTGCTTACGCGCGCGTCTCGGTATTGTTCCACCATACCAGCTTGCGAGAATGTGAAACAGGCAGCCCGAGGTGCAGAATGTTCCATCCAATTCAATAACATCGCCTCGGGAAAGCTTGCGCCGGCTGCGGCGCGGCTTTCCGGCATTTGTAAAAGGTGTGCTGCGACGCCAATCGGACCTGCTGCTGCCAGGGCGGGAAGTTCGCGAATACCGCGAATGGCTATCCAGGCGCCAACGGCTCTTAGACGCAGCCTATCGTGAGCCGCTACGGCCTGGGTTATTGTCGATTCTTACGCCCGTATGGGACGGCAGTCCCGTACCCTACCTGAAGGCCCTGGCTCGATCGATTATCGGCCAAAACGAGCAGGGAGCATGTGAATGGGTGATTCTCGATAACGGCTGTTCAAGGCCTTACCTTCTGCATCATTTGCAAAAACTGGCCCGTTACGAATGGGTAAAACTGCTCCCGCACCCGACGAACATTGGCATCACGAGGGGATTGCGCCAGTGTCTCGAAGTGGCCGGCGGCCGCTATGTGCTTCCGGTAGATGCTGACGATTACCTTCACCACGAAGCATTGCGGATCGTGACGTCGTACATTGTTGCGAACGGCTATCCGCCGTTGTTGTATAGCGATGAAGATAAGGTAATTGGAACCAGCATCGGCCGGCCTGGGTTTTATCAGCCATATCTAAAGCCGGATTGGGACCCGGTTCTTCTGCTGAATTCCGCCTACATCGCGCATCTTGGAGTTGTCGATCGCGCCAAAGGGCTCGAACTGGGAGCTTATACCGATCCGGAAACGGAAGCCAGCCCCGATTGGGACCTCTTTCTTCGGTTCATGGCCGCTGGGAACAGCGCGGTCCACATTCCCGAGGTTTTATATAGCTGGCGCGTTCACGCTCGCTCCACGGCCGACGATGCCGCCAGCAAGCCCCAGGTACACTCCTCGCAGCGGGCGGCGCTACAGCGGTTCCTGAACACCAGCGGCAGCGCTTGCAGGTTTCAAGTCGAGCATAGTCCGCTGTTCGGGGGCGCACCCCACTGGACCATGATAAGAAAGCAGGCGGGACCCGCGGCGCGCGTGAGCGTCGTACTGGACGAATCGGATGCCCGTGCCGAAGCCGCCAGCCTGCTGTCGCTCGCCCAGGAACTCGCGGGAGCAAATGGCTTTCTCCACCTCGTAGGTCAAGACGTAGAGATTGAAAGCCCGGACTGGTTTTGGGAGATACTCGGAATTACAGAACTTCATCCTGATACGGTCATGATCGGCGGACGCATTCGAAACAGAAGTGGCGTCATCATCGAGGCTGGCAGGTATTTCGGGTTCGGAGGCGTTTGCGGCGACCCGAATCGAGGGCGAACGGCGGACGATCCGGGTTATTTCGCGCAAATGTGGAAACAGCGTTCTGTCAGCGCGGTTTCGACTCAGTTCGCGGTGATAAGGGCGCGTTTCCTGGTAGACGTTTTGGCTAAGGCGCCGAACAGAATTTCTGTCGCGTTCCTGGGCGCATGGGCCGGAGCGGAAGCGCTGCGCGGAGGGAACCGGATTGTCTATTCACCCTTTCTCAGCGGAGTATCCGAACTTGATTGGGATACCTTTGTAAGTCGGGACGAAGAGAATCTATTTGCCAGGATCAACGCCGATATCATTCCGGACCGGCGCTTCTACTCTCGTAATCTGTCTTTAGTGAAGCCATTCGGCTTTAGCGAAGACGCAAACCTACGGTGATCGGAACAGGTAAGCACGTAAATGACAACGCCCATCCAGCAGCTTGACGTGCTCTGGATCACCGCCGGACTCGGATGCGACGGCGACACGATTTCCATAACCGCGGCAACACAGCCCAGCCTTGAAGACCTTGTGCTCGGCGCGATACCCGGAATCCCCAAAGTAAACTTTCATAACCCGGTGCTCGCGTTTGAGACTGGCGATGATTTCATTGGCCGCTTTCATGGCGCTGCCGGCGGCCAGGGTCCGCCGTTCATTCTCGTGATCGAAGGTTCCATCCCCAATGAACAAAATAAACAGGAAGGCTACTGGGCCGGCTTCGGAACAGACCGGCAAACCGGCCAGCCCATTCTTACCTGCGACTGGATTGACCGGCTTGCCGGGGAGGCATGGGCCGTCGTCGCCGCGGGTACGTGCGCTGCTTACGGAGGGATTCATGCCATGCAGGGAAATCCAACCGGATGCATGAGCCTGGCGGATTATCTCGGCTGGAAATGGAAATCCAAGGCCGGTATTCCGATCGTCAATGTTCCGGGTTGCCCTGTTCTGCCGGACAATTTTATGGAGGTGCTGCTTTATCTTCTTTACCAGGCGGCTGGCCTCGCCCCTTCCATTCCTCTTGACCAGGCATTGCGGCCAAAGTGGCTGTTCGGCCAGACCGTGCACGAAGGCTGTGACCGGGGCGGCTACTACGAACAGGGCGATTTCGCGGAACAATACGGCGCACCGCAATGCATCGTGAAGCTTGGCTGTTGGGGACCCGTTGTGAATTGCAACGTCGGCAAGCGAGGCTGGATCAACGGCATCGGCGGCTGCCCTAACGTGGGCGGTATCTGCATCGGCTGCACCATGCCGGCCTTCCCGGATAAGTTCATGCCCTTCATGAATCAACCACCGGGTTCGCTGCTCTCCTCCCACGCCGTGAGCACGTATGGGCGGGCGATCAAGGCCCTCCGCAACTTCACTCAGAATTCGCTCAATCAGGAGCCCGAACGGCGGCGGCCCACGCGACGACTTGACGATACCGGCTAATCTGGAGCGAGACGCTATGGCGGCGGATGAACACCTCCCATCCGGGATCACTTCCGAAAGCATGGCTCTCGAAAGCGCGCAGGCTTTGCTGCTTCAGCTTGCAAGCAGCTTATCGTCCCAAGGGCAGAACCCGGATACTCCGAATACCACCCCACCCGATGCCGCTGCTCGATACCGAACGCTCGTAGAGCAGATTCCGGCCGTAATCTTCATGGCCTTTCTCGATCAGGGCTTCAGCGAGGCTTACGTCAGTCCTCACATTGAAACCGTTTTGGGCTTTACGCAGGAAGAATGGCTGCATGATCCGGTGCGGTGGTACAACCAGATCCATCCCGATGATCGAACTCGTTGGAGTATCGAAGCGGCGCAACTCGTCCTCTCCGGCCGGCCGTTGCGGTCTGTATATCGCGTGATTGCAAACGATGGGCGCGTGGTCTGGTTTCATTGCGAGGTAAAGCTGGTCCGAACCGAGAATGGCCGTCCGTGGTTCCTCCACGGAACCGCATTTGACATGACAGACCTCAAGCAGACGGAAATCGCGTTGCAGGAGTCCCGTGACGAACTTGAGATGCGAGTTCGGGAACGCACTGCCGAACTCGCAGAAGCCAACCGGGAATTGCAACGGGAGATCGCCGAACGCAAGCGAGCGGAATCCGGGTTGGCCCATGCCGTTCAGGAGTTAACTCGATCGAACGCCGATCTCGAGCAGTTTGCATACTCCGCCTCGCACGACCTGCAGGAACCCTTACGAATGGTTTCTATTTACAGCCAGATGCTCCAACGTGGACTCGGCGACGATTTCAGCACGACGGCCGATCAATGTGTTGGCTACATAGCAGCTGGGGCTAAGCGCATGGAGCGCCAGCTGGCAGACCTCCGGACGTTTATTCGGGCGTCCACAACGGGCGAGGAGGCGGGGCACGAGGCGGATGCCGAAAACGCGCTCAGCCGCGCCCTGGTCAGCTTGACGGCTGCTGTAGAAGCCAGCGGGGCATCGATTACTCATGCTCCACTGCCGAAAATCGGCCTGCACGAGTTTCAGTTAGAGCAGCTTTTTCAAAACCTTATTGGAAATGCGATTTGTTACCGCGGCCAGGAACCGCCGCAGATCCACGTCTGCGCTGAGCGATCCGGTGCTGAATGGAAATTTTCGATTCGGGATAACGGTATTGGGATTGATCCCCAGTACAAGGACCAGATCTTCGGCATCTTCAAGCGGCTCCACGGTTCGGACCATCATCAGGGCACCGGCATGGGACTTGCGATTTGCCAGCGGATTGTCGAACGCGCCGGAGGCCGAATCTGGGTTGAATCGGAGCCCGGACGCGGATCGACCTTTTCATTTACGCTGCCGGCCTGAAAACAAGGGATCACGTTCTACACTGAGGCGTGCCGCGGCGGCTGGGACAACATTTTCTGATTCGCGATTCGATTCTGGAACGGCTCGCGTTAGCGGCCTGCGGCGGGCACACTCCGCGTGTCATTGAGATTGGGCCCGGGCGGGGAGCATTGACTCGCCACCTGCTGCCGCGAACGGATGAGCTGCATGCGCTTGAGCTGGACGCCGCGTTCGTCTCGTACTTGCAAGACAAATTTGCGGCCGAGCCGAAGCTGCGCGTTCATGCCGCGGACGTGCTGGCGACAGATCTGACCCAGTGGGGGCCGGCAGTCCTCGCCGGTAATCTGCCCTACTACATCACTTCACCGATCATCGAGAGGTTCCTGGCGCTCGATCGGAGATTTCCCGCCGCAGTGTTTCTGATGCAGTGGGAGGTCGCGCAGCGTATACTTGCGGAACCGGGGTCGCGGGACTATGGCTATCTCACGGTGGCTGCGCGACTGGTATGCGACATCGAACTGGTTTGCAAAGTTCCGCCCGAGGCATTCAGGCCGCCGCCGAAGGTTGATTCCGCTGCGCTGCGCTTCGTTCGCAGGCAAGAAATCCCCTCCGGTTTGCCGGAACTGATGCGCTTCGTGAGCCGCTGTTTCGCGCACAAACGCAAAACGTTGCGAAATAACCTGCGGCCGTATTATGGGGCAAGAGCGGATAGGCTTCAGGAGGGCCGGCTGCGGGCGGAACAACTGAGCATTCCGGAATTTATTCGATTGCACGCTCAACTGGATTCGGCTGAAGGCAAGCTCTAATCCAATCTTCGCTGAGTGGCGCGGCCTGCCCAAGTCGGTCCTTCAAAGTCCGGATATTGGTCCGGTGTTTTGGAATACTGATTTGAGTGTCGACTTCCACTCATGAGCGGTTCTCGCGGGCGCTGGATACCCTGGTCGCCAGAATCAAAGGCGACCGGTCGATTCTTGCCGCGGTGCTCTGCGGGAGTCTTTCACACGACACGGTTTGGGACAAATCCGACATCGACCTCGTTCTCGTGACGATCGACGATAAGAAGCTGTCGGAAGAAGGGCTTGCGCTCTATGCGGACGGAATCAACGTGCATGCGCTGCTCATGTCCCGAACTGATTTTCGCAAGCTGGCTGAAGGCTCCCTTCGCAGCAGTTTTTTTCACTCGTTCCTTACGAAAGGGAGGCTCCTGTATACGCATGAGGCCGGCATTGCCACACTTTGCGAGCTGCTGCATTCGATTGGCGACCGCGATATTCGAATCCAGCTCCTTAACGCCGCGGGCGCTACATTGCCTGCCGTCTACAAAGCTCATAAATGGTTTCGCACGCGCGGAGACCTGGCTTACGCAGCTCTCTGGATTCTGCATGCGGCAAACGGACTGGCCCGAATTGAGGTGCTCAGCGCACGTCAACTGGCGGATCGTGAAGTGCTTCCGCAGGCCGCTAAACTGAACCCGGCTTTCTTTAAGCTCGTCTACACCGATCTGGTGAACAATAAAAAGACCGCCCAAACTGTGCAAGAGGCGCTCACGGCGATCGACAACTATCTTGTCGATCGCACTTCGGAACTCTTCGGACTCGTACTCGGCTACCTTCAGGAAGTCGGTGAAGCGCGTTCCGCGACCGAGATCGATGATCACTTCCGTCGTAATTTCGGCATTGGCGGCGTCACTGGCGTTTGCGAATATCTTTCCGACCGGGGCCTGATCGGGAAGGCTTCGCTCCCTGTACGGCTCACCAAAAAGAGCAATATCAATGTGGATGAACTCGCTTTTTTTCACCGCGGCGCTCCGGTAACGGAACAGGAGGCCCCCAGTGACTGGTAAACGGCCGCCGCAGACAAAATCGAGACCGGCGCCGCGAAGCACGATTGCCGTACAGGGCGCGCGCGTTCACAATCTGAAGAACATCTCGATCGAACTCCCGCGAAACCGGCTGATCGTTGTAACAGGGCTCTCCGGTTCCGGAAAATCCAGCCTGGCGTTCGACACCATCTACGCGGAAGGCCAGCGTCGCTATCTCGAATCCCTGTCGAGCTACGCCAAACGGTTCGTCACTCAGATCGCGAAGCCCGACGTGGACTTCGTCTTTGGCCTCTCGCCCGTCATCTCGATCGAACAGAAGACCATCAGCAGTAATCCGAGATCCACCGTCGGAACGATGACCGACATTGCCAGCTACCTCAACCTGCTCTTCGCGACGATGGCGGAAGCGCGTTGTCCGCGAACCGGCGAGCGCGTGCCCAGCCTCAGCCCAAGCCGTATCCTCGAAATCATTCTGTCTCTGCCGGAAGGTGCGGAAATCGAACTGCGCGCGCCTGTGTTCAAGGTCTACGGCGAGGAACTGAATTTTGTTTTGACCGAAGTACGCAAAAAAGGCTGCCGCCTCATGATCATCGATGGCAAGCAGGTCGATATCTCGAACGATATTTCCATCGATGAGGACGATGTGCGCGAAATGGATGCCATCGTCGATCGGTTTATTGTTTCGCGCAAGCACGAGAAAAGCATCAAAGCCGGTATAGCCGCAACACTGCTGACCGGAGATGGGCTTATGCGTGTGGAAGTCCTTAAAGGCGCATCGAAGCAGGAGAGGGAGCGGTTCCAGAAAGCGCTCTGCAGCCCTACTCACCACTTCGTATACGGCGGCGTCGAGCCTGAGTACTTCATGTTCAACAACCCCGAGAGTGCCTGTCGGACCTGCGGCGGCCTGGGGGTTCATAAGATCACGCATCCCGAACTGCTGGTGCCCGACCTGAAGCGTAGTATCCGCGGCGGGTGTTTTCTTAAAGAAGCCTACAAATACAATCCCGATACTTGGGACGGCCGTATCCTTTACAGCCTCTCGAAAGTTCTGAACTTCTCGCTCGACACCCCCTGGCAGGAGCTGCCCGAATCCGTTCGCCACACTATTCTCTTTGGTCTGGACGGACGAAAGATCGCTACCGTGCTTCCTCCAGATGCGAAAGACAAACGTGACAAATTCCAGGGCCACGAGGTCGGCTTCCACGGGATTGCCCGCCGCATCGAGCGGCATTATCGGCGCTATCGCCAGCGGGGCGAGGCCAGCTCAGGTATGGAGGCCTGGCTCGATCGAGTCATGGTGGAGCGTACCTGTCCCGATTGCGAAGGCGCGCGCCTGCGCGCCACACGTCTGCTTTTCACCATTGTGGGTAAGACCATTCACGAGGTCGGCAATCTACATTTTGATGAGCTCCATAAATTCCTGGGAAGCCTGAAACCCGCGGGCAGGAGTGGCGATGCCGCCCGCCAGGTCATTAAGGAGATTCAGGGGCGTCTCGATCTTCTCCTCGGTATCGGCCTCGATTATCTGAATCTCAACCGCCGCTCCGGCACGCTCTCAGGCGGCGAATCGCAGCGCATTCGCCTCTCGACCCAGATCGGTTCCGGTCTCATGGGTATGCTCTATGTCCTCGATGAGCCTAGCATCGGTCTGCATCCGAAGGACAACGCAAAGATGATAGCCACGCTCGAAAACCTTCGCGATATCGGCAACACCGTCATTGTGGTCGAACACGACGAGGACACCATCCGCGCTGCCGACTACCTCGTCGAAATGGGACCGGGAGCCGGTATCCATGGCGGCATTGTCCTCGCGCAGGGCACGCTGAAAGACATCACCTCTTGCAAGGCGTCGCCTACTGGATCATTCTTTTCCGGAAAACGATCGATCGCTGTCCCGGTGCGACGCCGCAAGACTTCCGCGAAGAAACTAGTCATCCGCGGCGCGCGCGAAAACAACCTCAAGTGTATTGACGTTGCCATTCCCCTCGGCGTGCTGGTCGCAATTACGGGAGCTTCGGGTTCCGGCAAGAGCACTCTGGTAAACGAGATTCTCTACAAAGCTCTTTGGAAGCGCCTGGAAGACACGCGAACCCTCCCCGGGTCACACGACGGCGTTGAGGGTCTGGAGCACATCCACAAGGTCGTCAACATCGATCAATCACCGATTGGCAGGAACAGCCGCTCCAATCCTGCCACTTACATCGGTTTCTATGACGCGATACGCGAACTGTTCGCCCAGACGCCGCTGGCTGTCGAACGCGAATACAAATCCGGCCGGTTCAGTTTCAACGTAAAGGGCGGGCGCTGTGAGGAGTGCCAGGGCGAAGGCGTAATCACCACACAGCTCTACTTCATGCCGGACGTTGAAGTCACTTGTGGCGCTTGTAAAGGGGCACGCTTCGGTCCCGAGACTCTGGAAGTCACGTTGCGCGGCAAAACCATAACCGACGTTCTGAACATGTCCATCGAAGAAGGTGCGAAGTTCTTTGCCGGCGAGCCTCCGATCGGGCGGAAGATCGAAATCCTTGCGGATCTCGGCCTCGGGTATCTTACGCTAGGTCAGTCGGCCACAACGCTCTCCGGAGGCGAAGCGCAACGCGTCAAGATCGCGGCAGAGCTCTCGAAACTACAGCGGTCGAAGCACACGCTCTACATTCTCGACGAACCGACCACCGGGCTTCACCTGGCCGATGTGGAGCGCCTCCTCGAGTGTCTGAATCGCCTCGTCGATGCCGGACACACGGTTCTTGTCATTGAGCATCATCTCGATGTGATCAAGACCGCGGATTATGTAATCGATCTTGGGCCCGAAGGCGGCCACGCTGGCGGCGAGGTCGTCGTCGCCGGCGCCCCGGAGAGTATAGCGGCCTCACAGAAATCGTACACTGGCCGGTTTCTCAAACAGAGACTCCGGCCTGCTTGACCGCACAAGCTTCCCGGTGAGTGACTTCCAGCAAGAGTCAGAAATCTTAGGTGATATTTTCAAGTTTTAGCTGGGTCAGCAACATGCCAGGTCAACTGGCGGGGCATTTTCAATAAAGAATTACGGATTTTATCGAAGGAGGCTGGATGGCCAAAGTATACGATGTCGTGGTTGTGGGGTCAGGAGCTGCCGGGGGTATGGCGGCAACACAATTATGCATGAAGGGCCTGAAAGTCCTGATGTTGGAACGGGGGCCAAAGTTCGACATTTCAACCGATTTCCATCATCATCGGAAGCCCTATGGTTTCCCGTTTCGAGGCCGGATCCGTCCTTCAGAGCGAGCCATTTATAACTACGCGGCGAATGAATGGAACAAACAGCATTTTGTCAACGAGCTTGAAAATCCTTATACCGGCAAAAAATTTGTGTGGGTTCGCGCCCAAGCCGTGGGCGGCAAGACGCTCCACTGGGGGCTGGTTTCCCTGCGTTTCAGCCCTCAGGACTTTAAGGCCGCTAGCCACGACGGCGTGGGTACGGACTGGCCCATTTCCTACGAAGATGTTGCGCCTTACTACAGCAAAGTTGAGGACTGGATCGGCGTATGCGGGCATGCCAACCATCTGGATAACAATCCGGACAGCCATTTTCTTCCGCCGGTTCCTTTGACGTGCGCGGAATCCATCTTCAGGGGACAGATCGAAGAGAAGTTCGCGGACCGGCATGTGATCCATGGGCGTTCGGCAGTGGTCACCACCCCGAGATTTCACGGCCGCGCGCCTTGCCATTATTGCGGCCACTGCGGGCGTGTTTGCGCCGTGTCGGCGTCCTTCAGTTCGGCGGGCGTGCTGCTGCCTCACGCCGAGAAAACCGGCAACCTGACCACCCGCACTAATGCGGTGGTCTGGAAGGTGACCACGGACAAAGAGAACCGCGCTAAAAGCGTGGTGTTCATTGACCGCATCACCCGTCAGGTCGAAGAAGTCTACGGCAAAGTGATTGTGATGGGCGCTGGCACGCTCGATTCCACCCGGATTCTATTGAACTCCGAGAATAACGACCACCCGAACGGCCTGGGAAATTCCAGCGGCGTACTCGGCAAGTATTTCTGTGAGCAGATCATGGCCGGCGACATCACGGGGTTCATTCCGCGGCTCAAGGGGAATACGAATCGCGGCGGCGACGCTCACCCGGACGGTGGAGGAATCTATATTCCAAAATTCCGCAACCTGAAGGAGAAGCGCAAAGACTTTGTGCGCGGATACGGATTCGAGGGCGGCGGGGGCAGCGGCGAATTTCCCGGGTTTGCCAATAAGATTCCGGGATTCGGCGCCAGCTTCAAGGAAGAAGTCAAGAAGTACTACGCCACCGTCATGAGCATCGGGTCGTTCGGCGAGGTGGTTCCGCGCGCCGAAAACCACGTTGAAATCGACCCCGTCGTTCGCGATACCTGGGGCATTCCTGTCCTCAGGTTTGAAGTCGAGTGGGGTCCGAATGAACTGGCTATGGCCCGGGACGCCGTTGACACCCAGCGCGAGATGTTCAAAAAGGCGGGAATTGAAATCATCAATGAACGGACCGACCCGCTGGCGCCGGGATGGAGCATTCATTCGGCGGGAACAGCGCGAATGGGAAACGATTCGAAGACTTCGTACCTGAACAAGTTCAATCAGTCGCACGACATCAAGAACCTGTTTGTTGCCGACGCATCTTGCTTTGTGAACTCAACCGAGAAGAATCCAACGTTGACCATTCTGGCCCTTTCGATGCGGACGGCGGACTACATTGCCGAACAGATGCGAAGCGGAGCGCTTGGTTAGGAATATCGCACGAATCACCGAAATGAAGCCAGGGCAAGGAGAGAGATAAGCCATGAACAAACATTCAGAACATGAAACGAATCAGGGCCGGCGCGATGCTCTCAAGAAGCTTGCGATGGGTGTCGGCGGGCTGACGACATTGCCGATTCTGGGACAGGCGAAGGCGGCGGCTGCCGCACCCCCGCCTGCCATGAGTATGCCCGACGCCGATCCGCAATCCACGGCGAACTGGAAGCCCCAATTCTTCGACGCGCACCAGGATGAAACGCTGATTGCTCTGACGGAGCTGATTATTCCTGCTACGGATACGCCCGGGGCAAAAGCCGCGCTGGTCAATCGCTATCTCGATCTGCGGTACAACGAGGAAACGCCCGAGCACCAGGGAGCGATTATTCAGGCACTGGCGTGGTTTGACGGCCGCAGCCTCTCAGTCCATAACAAGCCCTTCGTCAGCCTCACTGAGGCGCAGCAGAAAGCTTTGCTGGAACCTTTAGCAGAGCCGGTAAATTCCAAACCGGAAGACGACCCGGGCGTAAAAGCTTTTACGCTGCTCAAGAGTTTAACTATCTTCGGTTACTACACATCCCAGATCGGGCTGGACGAGGAGTTGAAGTACGAGGGGGACCGGCTCAATCCATCGTTCCCCGGGGCCTGTACCCACCCTGAACATCAGGCCTGATTTCAGCGGTCTAACTGCCGGGAATCCTACAGCGCGGCGGCGCCGAAAAGCAACCCATCTGTAAGGCGAGAATAGCCCGGTCGGTGCCGCCGTTGTGAGTGCAGCCGCGGTGAGGAAGGCTGTAGCCGAATGAATCGCGAATGGATTCACCTAAATCCGAGCTGCCCACGAAATACCCGCGTCGGTTTGCTTCGTCCGACCACCGGCCCCTGGGATTCCAGTGCCAATAATCGATGGTCTCCGGAGTATGCAGGCGATAGCTGATTGGCCCCCACCCCGCAGACAAGCAAACTTTTATGGTTTCGGGCGTGTAGATCTTGTTAATCGACTCGCGCGACTGAATGTCCATCGATGTCGCGAGCGCGTGATCGGGATCGAAGGAGTTGATGACCTGGGTGGACGCTGCCTGTACTCGAAGCACCGCGGCAGTTTCCTGGGAGGAAGCTGCGTTTTGATCGGGCAAAACGAGTGCGTCAGCCAGATGAGGAACCATCGTCGAGGCGGCCGCGCCGACAGTTATTCCTAAAAACGTACGCCGCGAAGTAGCCATACGGTGCCTCCACAACATGGCCGGGTTTGGATATTAGCCGAGGAGGAACGAAAGAGCGTTTATATCATATTCATACGACTCGAGACCCTCTGCGCATTCGAAAAAACTCTGGATGGGATCCATAAAGAAATGAATCAACTCGCTGTACGCCGCCGCCAATTTCTGCAGACCTTGACTGCTGCGAGCGTAACGTCAGAACTGCCCTACATTCCCGCGCTCGGCGCCACACCGGTTCACACCAGCTCGGTACAGGAGGAGATTGTGCCTCCGTCGGAGCCAGTCGCCCCGCGCTATTCCATTCGCTTCGCGGTTTGCGGCATCAGTCATAGCCACATCTACGGAATGGCGGAGGCCATCAAGCGCGGTGGTGGGATCCTGGTGAAGGCTTGGGGCCAGGAACCGGAACTCCTGGCCGCGTTTCGGAAGCGATATCCGGACGTGCCAATCGCAGGGACTCAGGATGAAATCGTTCACGACTCCTCGATTCAGCTCGTCCTCAGTTCGCAGATCGCCAATGAACGGGCGCCCCTCGGGATCCGCTGCATGCAGGCAGGCAAAGACTTCCTGTCGGATAAACCCGGCATTACGACGCTAGAGCAGCTCAGTGAGGTCCGAAAGACGATTGCCGCGACAGGCCGCATCTACGGCATCCTGTATTCCGAGCGCCTGGAAGTAAAAGCGGCCGTAAAAGCCGGTGAACTGGTGCGAGCGGGTGCTATCGGCCGGGTTATCCAGACGATCAATATCGCTCCCCATCAGATCGTTCAGCGACCCGGTGGCGATGCCGGCAGCGTAGGTAGAAACGGGGGTAGACCCGACTGGTTCTGGAATGACATTCAGTTCGGCGGAATTCTGTGCGACATCGGATCGCACCAGGTGGACCAGTTTCTCTACTACACAGGCTCGACGCAAGCAGAAGTAGTGGCTTCTCAAGTCGCAAACGTTCGGCATCCGGATCACCCCCATTTCCAGGACTTCGGCGACATGATGCTGCGTGGGAACAACGGTTTCGGCTACGTGCGGCTGGATTGGTTTACTCCTTACGGGCTGGGCACCTGGGGCGATGGCAGACTTTTCATCCTCGGCACCGAGGGATACATTGAAGCACGCAAGTATACGAATGTGGCGGTGAGCAAACAGGGCAACCACCTATTCGTCGTCGACCAGAAGCAAGCACGCTACATCGATTGCAACAACCTGGCGCTCCCCTTTGGTCCGCAGTTTGTGAGCGACATTGTCAATCGCACCCACATCGCCCAGGACCAAACCGAATGCCTGCTCGCCGCCGAACTTGCGATTAAGGCGCAAGGGATGGCGAAGCACGCTCATCTGGACTGGGAAAGCAAAGCCTGATGCTTCTTCCGGTGGACCGGAGGAGCTGTTTCTGCCCGATTTCTTGCCAAGTCCGCGTTAGCGGTAGTGACGGCGGGGCCTCCGGGATTAGCGTTATCAGCGCGGCGCCGGTTCGGAACTGCGAAGTACGCCGCGCTTGGCTTCGATATTTTCGGGGAAAGCTTTAAGGAAGCGTACGTACGTTTGGTGTGCGAGCGCTAATTGGTGATTGGCGGTGTAAAGCCGGGCGAGATCCTGGTAAGGAGCTACGAGAAAAGGATCGAGCTGCAATGTCTTCTCAAGATATTTGATTGCGTTCTTATTATCTCCGGCGTCTTCCGCCGCAAGAGCCATGTCATCATAAACCAAAGCGGAGTTTGGTTCGACCGCAAGCGCTTTGTCGAATAGGACCTCGGCGTCCGCCTGTGCTTTTGTCCCGCTTATAATCTGGCCCATCGCCCTCAGCAAAACCGGATCCCTCGGAAAATCATTTGACGCCGAAAACAACAGCTTATAACCGCGCCGAATGAACGGAAATGACTCCAATTGCCTGCCGACCCGTGTATAGGCAAGGCCCAAGTTTCGTTCCGCAAACTGGGGCGGCGGATTGTGCCACGGTACCAGCTCATCTTCATTGCTTGCCGGGGCGCTACCGTTTACCAGGGACGGGGCACGCAGTGCGGCCAGTTCTCGCGGGGTATAGATGGCGATGCGATGGTCCGTGAAGATGGTGTGCCCGCCTCGCCCTGCCGGCAGGCGCGGCATGTGGCAGGCGAAGCAATTCTGGTTGGGCTTGGGATGCGACCGCAAAAGCGCCTCGCCGTGGCAGTGCAGGCAGCGGGCGCGAAAATAGGCGACTGGATCCTTCGGAAGCGCATGCGGATCGTGGCAGGCGCCGCACCACAGCTTATCCCCGCTCTTCCGCGCACATTTACTCAACGCGAGTTGCTGCGCCTGGCTGATGATCGTGAGAGCGTTCGGGTGTGCAGGGCCTCGCGACGACTGATAAACGTAAACCGTGTAGACGTCTTCGAGATTCTCACCAGCGCGAAAATCAGTAATCTGTTTGCCGGGATTCGGAATGCGCGCTTCCCCGCCCAAATGGCACTGCTCGCAAACGCTGTCGCGGGCGCGCGGCGGGAGCTTTCGAGGATTGATGATCGATCCTGGCACGGGATTGCGCAGGTGCGCCGTCGCGGGCCCGTGGCATCGCTCGCAGCTAATGCCTTCCGCTGCAAACGGCGGGTTGCGGTACGCGTTTAGCGTACCGGCTATCGGAAGCGCCTCCCCAACGTGGCAAACCAGGCACTGCGGCCGGACGGCCCGGTAGAAATCCGGGGCCTTCAAATTGTCGTACCCGGGTGACATTCCCCATCCGGACGCTGCGTAGTAGCTCAACGGCGATTCAAACAGGTGGTTGCCAACCTGGATCAGATAAGAGACGGCATGCGCCCCCGAGCCGACCGAATAGGCTATCGAGTACTGCGAGGCAAGACCGTCACGCTCCATCCGCTGCGTCATGTGACCGGCCGATGAATGCATGGTGAAGCGAGTGCCGGAAACGCTGTGATAAAACGTGCCGGAAGGTCCCCGTGAAGGCGGTCCCATGGAATGGGCCATTGGTGTCGCCAGAAAACCCTGCACTTCTTTTGGGTGACAGCCGGCGCAGGGCTGCCCGGAAAACGCTGGAAAGGCGCATACGATGACCAGGCTTGCGGCAGCGAGCAGGCAGCCTTTCTTGAATGCGGGTCTTGGCCCCAT
>JAICXK010000128.1 GCA_025980435.1 Bryobacteraceae bacterium | reverse complement strand
GCCCCGATACTGCTTCGATCGCCGCAAGCACCGCTTCGACTGAAGGCGAGGTGAAGACTTCTCCGGCAACCGCCGCGCTCAACATGCCGGGCCCTACAAAGCCCGCGTGCGCCGGTTCGTGGCCGCTTCCGCCACCCGAGATCACCGCCACTTGCCGGTCGCGCACTTCTTCGGCATCTGCTCGCAGGATTACGTTGTGCTGCACAAGGCGGGCCAGTCCTGGATAGATGGCCAGTAAGCCCGCCAGCATTTCATCCACTACGCGCTCGGGCCGGTTAATCAGCTTCTTCATGAGGCGAAATTAAAAGCAATAATATGATTACGCATGATCATTCGCCCGATCGAGAGCATTTGGCACGACGTGCGCTATGCGGCGCGCCTCATGCGCTCGAAGCCGGCATTTACTACGGTCGCCATGTTATCCCTGGCGCTCGGCATTGGCGCGAACGTCGCGCTCTTTCAGTTGGTGGATGCTCTGTTGCTGCGCAGCCTTCCAGTCAAAGCTCCGCAACAATTGGTTACGCTTACCGACCATTCAAGCCGCACGGGCCATTTCGCAGATGATCCCAACGATTTCACCTATCCGCAGTGGGAACAAATCCGCGCGAACCACGAACCGTTCACGGACGTGCTGGCCTGGGGCGCAACTCATTTCAACCTCTCCAGATCCGGCGACGTTCGGAATGCCGATGCAATTTTCGTCAGCGGCAGCTTTTTCCAAACGCTTGGCGTCTCGCCGCTCATCGGAAGGACCTTCACTCCTGCGGATGATCATCGCGGCTGCGGTTCGCCCGGAGCGGTGATCAGTTATGGATTCTGGCAGCGAGAGTACGGCGGGAATGTTGGAGTGCTGGGCCGTGATATCAGCCTCGACGGGCGCCCATTTCCGATCATCGGAGTCACCCCGGAGGGATTCTATGGCATCAACATGGGCAAGCAGTACGCCATTGCCGTCCCTCTCTGCGCACAACCGTTGTTCAGCGAGGGCAGCTTTCTGGATCGTCGCGATGCCTGGTGGCTCGGCATGACGGGCCGCTTGAAACCGGGCGTTTCGCTCAAGCAGGCCGCTTCCTATCTCGATTCCATCTGGCCCGGCATTCTTCACGCTACGATCAGCCCCACTTACCGGCCGGAAACAGTGGCCGAATATCTCAAGTTGCGGATTCACGCCGAGCCGGGCGGTAACGGATATTCGGATCTCCGGTCGGATTATGAAGATCCATTGTTGTTACTCCTCTCGATTGCAGCCCTGGTGCTTTTGATCGCTTGCGCCAACGTGGCCAACCTGCTGCTCAGCCGCGCTACGGCTCGCCAGCGTGAAATCGCCGTTCGCCTCGCAGTAGGCGCTTCGCGCTGGCGGCTGATTCGCCATATGCTGACGGAAAGTCTGCTGCTGGCTGTGCTCGGCAGCGCGGCCGGCATCATCCTCGCTCAGTGGCTTAGCCGGTATCTGCTTTCCCAATTCAGGACGCGCTATTATTCGCTTTCCCTTGATCTCTCTCTTGATGTCCGCACGCTGGCCTTTATCGCCGGCGTGACGATACTTGTGTGCCTGTTGTTCGGGCTGTTTCCGGCCTTGCGCGCTACGGCCCCAAAACGGGCGAGCGAATTCAAAACCGCCAGCCGCGGGCTCACCGCCACTCGCGAGCGTTTCGGCATTCAGCGGCTTTTGCTCGTAACTCAGATATGCCTGTCGCTCGTGCTACTGGTAGCCTCGCTCCTGTTTCTTCGCAGCTTTCGTAACCTGATGACGCTCGATCCGGGCTTTCGCGAATCCGGCATGTTAATCGCTCAGGCCGCGCCTACCACGCCTCCGGCATCAAAAACCGCGCGTCTCCTGCTCAGACGCCGCTTGCTCGAACGCGTCCGCGCCATCCCGGGTATTGATTCCGCCGCTGACGTTCGCGACGCTCCGCTCTATGGCGGGTACTGGAACGACGATATCGAGTTTGATGCTGCGCCTCAAAACGGTGCTGGCCTCCTCTCAAGTTTCAACCGCGTAAGCGAGGGTTATTTCCGAACCATGGGTACGCCGCTGATTGCCGGCAGAGACTTCAATCCTCACGACACGCTCTCCTCGCCGCCAGTTGCCATTGTGGATCAGCTTTTCGTTACCCGTTTTCTGCATGGCAAGAATCCCATCGGCAAGCGGTTCCACGTCGAGGTCGGGCCTGGCGAGCAGTCGCCTCGTTATCAGATCGTTGGACTCGTTAAGAACACCGTCTACAGAGATCTAAGCGACAAGCGGGAACCGACCGTGTTCGTTGCCGCTGCCCAGGACCCGGATCCACGGAGTACGGCTGACATTGTTGTCCATTCGAAATTGCCGCTGACGGCAACCGTTTCCGAATTGCGCGGCGCGCTATTCAGCGTTACACCGGACCTGAGCGTCGAGTTCCATTCGTTCCATCAACTCGTCCACGATTCGACCCGCCGCGAAGATATTCTGGCTAAAATCTCGAGCTTCTTCGGACTGATCGCTGTCTTACTCGCTACTATCGGCTTGTACGGCGTCTTCTCTTACATCATCACGCAGCGCCGAAATGAGATCGGAATCCGGCTGGCCGTCGGCGCAGACCGCGCCCGCATTTTCAAAATGATCTTCCGTGAATCAGCCATTTTGTTCGCCATCGGTATCTCCGCCGGAACCATATTGGCGCTCGCGAGCGGCCGTGCGGCGAAATCGTTGCTGTTCAACCTTCAGCCGGATGACCCGCTGACGATCATTGCCGCTATCGTGGCCCTCGGCGTCGCGACTCTCCTCGCCACCGCAATTCCAGCGCACCGCGCGGCGAGCGTCGACCCGATGACCGTGCTTCGGGACGAATAGCGCGTTCAGGTCTTTTCCAGCGGCTCGATGTTCACCCAAGCCCGCTTCTTCCATGACTCGAGCCCCTTTTCCGCCAACTGCACGCCCTTCGCACCTTCGAGTAAATCCCAGCGGAACGGCTCGTCTTTGACTACATGTCGAAGAAATAGCTCCCACTGGCGCTTAAAGGCGTTCTCGAAGGGCTGCTGCTCGGGCACGCGCTGCCATCCGTCGAAAAAGTTCAGCGGATTGGGAACGTCCGGGTTCCAGACCGGCCGCGGTGTCGCTGCATAGGGTTGGATCCAGCAATCGCGCAATCCTGCCATCGCCGATCCTTTCGTCCCGTCCACCTGAATCGTAAGCAAGTCATCGCGCCGCACCCGTACACACCAGGATGAATTAAAATGCGCGATGATTCCGTCTTCGAGTTCGAACGTCGCGTACACCGCGTCATCGGCCGTCGCATCGTACCGTTTGCCCTGCTCATCCCATCGCTGGGGGATGTGTGTTGCTCCCAGGCAGGAAACAGCCTTCACTGGCGCGAAGACATTGTCAAGCACGTAACGCCAGTGGCAAAGCATGTCCAGAATGACACCGCCGCCGTCCTGCTTGCGGTAATTCCAGGACGGCCGCTGCGCTGGAACCACATCTCCTTCAAATACCCAATAGCCAAATTCGCCGCGAATCGAAAGAATGCGCCCGAAATATCCAAGCTCGCGCAGGGTCTGCAGCTTGAGTAATCCCGGCAGCCACAGCTTGTCTTGCACGACTCCGTGCTTTACCCCTCTATTCACCGCCAGCTTATATAGCTCCAGCGCGCCCGCCAGGTCGACGGCAACCGGTTTCTCGCAATATATATGCTTCCCGGCCCTGATCGCTTTCTTTACACTCTCGGCGCGCCGGTCCGTTGTCTGCGCGTCGAAATAGATGCTGTAATCGGGGCCGGCGAGCGCCGAGTCCAGGTCGGTCGTGTAAGGAAGTCCTCCGAACTCCGCGGATATAGCTTCCAGCTTTCCCGTGTTACGGCCCACCAACAGCGGGCGCGGCATGATTGCCTCTGCTTCGCCGATCTTCACACCGCCTTGTTGCATAATGGCGTAAATCGACCGGCGCAAATGCTGATTCAGGCCCATGCGGCCGGTGACGCCGTTCAGAATGATGCCGACAGAATGAGTTTTCATTCTGCGCCCTCGGGTTTCGCCGTGCACTGCGGCTGCGCTCCCGCCGGCAGCGAGGGCGCTTCCATGCCAGCCCGGGGCAGGGTACCATTCAGTTCCTGCCGCCAGTGTGCGACATCGCCGGCAGGCCCATAGCAATACACCATTCGGATCGGTGTCGAGCCCGTATTCGTGAGCTGGTGAAAAACCCGCGGAGGAATGTAAATGGCTTGTCCGGCCCGCACCGTCGTCTTCTCTTCACCCAGGCACATTTCGCCCGCGCCTTCGACGATGAAATAAATTTCTTCCTGGTCCTGGTTGTGCCAGGGAACCTGCCCGCCATGCGGTTCGAGCAGCACGTGCCCGAGTGAAAAGTTGGTTGCCTGAATCGGGCTCGCGCCGCCCACCAGGTTCTGTGTCCTCCTGCGTGCCGGGTATGTTCGCCCCGGAATCTCTGCCAAATCAGCGATGATCATTTGTTTAAATCTTATTCGTGTCCAAACCAGTAGCGCTCGTCACGGGCGGAAGCCGCGGCATCGGCCGCGCGATCGTGGAAGAACTCGCGCGTACTCATCAAATAGTTGCCACGTACAATACCAATCGCGAGGCCGCACAGACTGTCGCGGAACGCACAGGCGCAACCGTTTTACCATGCCAGCTCGGAGATGTGGAATCCTGCCGGCACCTGGTCGAAACCCTGCAGGAGAGGTTTCCCAAAATAGATCTCCTGGTGAACAACGCCGGCATGGCTCCCCGCGAGCGACGCGATATTCTCGATGCAACTCCGGAAAGCTTCGATGAAGTGTTCGCCGCCAATCTGAAAGGCCCGTACTTTCTGACGCAGGCAATCGCCCGCCGTATGATTGAGCAGACTTCCGGCCGGGTTATCTTCATTAGCTCGATCTCCAGTTTCACTGCCTCCGTCAATCGCGGCGATTACTGCATGTCGAAAGCCGCTCTCAGCATGGCCGCGAAGTTGTTTGCCGCACGCCTGGCGCGCCACAACATACCGGTATTTGAGATCCAGCCCGGCATTATACGCACCGATATGATTGCCCTGGTCGCGATGGCATATGAGGAAAAAATCGCGAATGGGCTACTGCCCCAGCCAAGAATGGGCGAGCCGGTGGACGTTGCCCGGGCTGTTCGCGCCATCGCGGATGGACATCTCGATTACTCGACGGGCCAGGTGATACATGTTGACGGCGGTTTTCATTTGCGAACGCTGTAAGCTGACTTCGTCAGAGTCCGCTTGCTGACGCGCGCGGTTCAGTGCAGCCATTTTGGAGCCGGATGGATCTCGATGTAATCCAGCGCCGCACGATCTCCGGCGCCGCGCGTTCCCTCGATCCGGATGGTGTCTCCTGTCCTCAGGGCCACGCGGCCAATCGTGCGCCGCGTCGAAGTGTCTCCATTCGGAATCTTTGCCGGAAGTTCCGCATCGGCGAGCCATTCATCGACCGGCTGATCGTTCAGGTATAACCGGAACTGCGCTACGCCGTCGTTTAAATCGAAATATTGGACGTTCAAGTTCTTCCATCCGCCTGGGCCTCGATAGACAAACTGCGCCTCACAATGGCGCAGCGGAGCCCGGCACGTAATCGCCTTTCCACCCGAGGCATCCTCCCAAGGCGTGACGGGTTCGACCTGGTAGCCTTCCAGCGCCATCGATTCCGCTTCTATGCGGCCGGGAAAGTGTCCGGCGCGGCTTTTTTTATCCGGAATACCCGATTCGCGGAGGAACCAACTGCATATGGCATCTCGCCATACAATCGCGTGCCCGGCCTGATATTCCAGCTTTTGCAGTATCGATTCGTAACGCTGCTCATCCAGGTGACCGCGCAACGATTTCCACCATTCGGTAAACTGCTGCGCCTCAGCGGCACCCGCGTAGTGCGAATCGTACACGTACTGAATGACGGTTTTCCCGGAGTGCAGCACATACGTGTACGGTACGTGATGCATAAAGAGCAGCAGATTGTCCGGACAAGTTTGGAGCGATTCATACATGTTTGCCACTTGAGGCGGATATTGAGCGATGAACCCAGTTCCGGTGGCGACTGTTCGATCCATCCCGATACCGGCGTGATCGGCGCGGATCCATTGCCCCCAGCCGTTCCTCTCGGCGGACTCGATTCCGGGTCCGTAGTGGGAATGCAAAATATCCGTGAGCGTGCCCAAGCCGAGCGGCCCGGTGTAGCTCTCGTAAACATGCCACGATTCCAACTGCAGCCGCAAAACGGTATCCAGAACCAAAGCATCATTGCTGAAGGTCATGCGGGTCCATTCGGAGGTGATCCTTGCGGCGGACAGGTCCGGGTTCCAAGCGAGCCGGCCGAAACCATACAGATTGGCCATCGCAAGATCCGATCCCAGCCAGTTCAAATCCTGCCCGACGTTCGCAACACCAGCAAAGCCTCCCAGCGGACGGTGAAACATCTTGCCGCTCACGATTTTTTTCACTGGGGTGTTTCCGCCATCGACATGCAAATCGAAATCGAGCATGCTTTTCCACATCGGCACCAGGTAGCAGAGATGCCTCTGCTGGCCCGTGTACTCTTGCGTGATCTGCAATTCGATTGTTTCGTTGGTCTGCTTCAAACCGCCAAACAGGGGAGAAATCGGCTCGCGCGCTTGAAAATCAATCGGTCCGTACTTAATTTGCACCACCGCGTTGTCATCGAATTTTCCATCCAGGGGATGAAAATTGTCAAAAGCTGCCCGGGCGCGATCATTCTTTAAATTGCGCCAGTCCATGTGGTGGTTGTAAACGAATCCGCGGTAAATCAGAATCCCGCCGTGGGGTTTCAGGGCCCGAGCCAGCACGTTGGCCGCATCCGCGTGTGTTCGCCCGTATGTCGAAGGGCCGGCGCGGCCCTCGGAATCGGCCTTCAGCAGAAATCCGCCGAAGTCGGGTATCAGCCGGTAGATCTCGTTCGCTTTCTCCTTCCACCATTCCGCCACGCGCGGATCCAGAGGATCGAAGGTATTCAATCCGCCAATCGTTTCCGGACTGCCGAGATCGACGGAAATGGAGAGCCTCACGCCCCAGGGGCGGAATACGTCCGCGATGCGGGCCAGTTGCGGCAGAAACTCCGGCGTTAACACGCGAGGGTTGGCATTGACATTGTTCACCGTGCAGCCGTCTATGCCGATAGACGCGAGCAAGCGGGCGTAATCGGCCGCCCGGCCCAGGTCCGATACAACATTTCCGTTCTCGAAGAAGATGGAACGGCCGCCATACCCGCGCTCAATGCTGCCGTCCAGGTTGTCCCACTCATTCACCCAGCGGACAGGCGCATAGGGATTGCTCTCTTCCTCCAGGTGATCAAGCGGCTGGTGAAGGGCCATCTTGCGGATGAGCGCGAATGCCCCGTACAGAATGCCGCGTTCATTCGAACCGCCAACCAGCAGCACGGCACGCCGGTTGACAACCATGGTCTTCAGCCAGTAACCATCAGCGGTCAAATCTTTCGGCGGCGAGACACCAGGAAACGCAGCATTCAACGCATCCGAAGTTCCAAGCACGATCGCATCGTCTGCTGAAAGCGCGCTACCGGCGCGCAGAGTTCGGCCAAGCATCCCCTTTACGGCGCGAATGATTTCACTTTGAGCAGAATCCACAATCGGCGAATTTCCCACGGCAATTACCGACGGCGGCAGCCGGTCATACATCTGCCGTACGGCAGGCTCATCGATGGGGCGATACCGCAGCCAGGCATCGTAGCCTGTCTCGGCGCCTATGTTGCACGAAGACACAAGGAGAATGACGGCGGACAGGCTAATTCTCTTCATCACACAGTGTTTAGTTTTTGATACTATCTTGCCAACAGCTACAAAGGAGCTTCTCATGAAGCGTTCAGCACAGGTGATAATCACCCTGGCCGGGCTGGTGCTTGCATTCCCAGCCGTTCTGCCGGCAGATTCTCAGGGGGCGCCGTTCACGGGCACATGGGAAATGAATGCGACCAAGAGCCAGATTTCCGATGCCAGGTCAACCACGCTCGTCATTCAGCAGGTTGGGGACAAAATCAAGATCGCGGCTACCACGAAGAAAGGCGATTCCTCAATTGCCACCGAATTCACATGCCCAACCAACGGCAAGGAATGCGAGTTCGACGAAGGAGGACATAAATCGAAAATCTCGCTCTACTTCAACGGTCCGGCATTGGAGATCTTTAAGACCGACGGTCCCGATACCGATTCGGCTTCACAATGGAACATGCAGGTGGGCCCAGACGGCAAATCTCTAACGATTGCGGTCTCGCATATTTTGCCGGCGGGCAAAGATGAGACGCTTGTCTTTGATAAGAAAGCCGGCGAATGAACGGCAGCCATGATCAGTGTTGAATGGCGTACCGGATTCCCTCATTTACTTCGGCGATGGCTTGATTAACAAGATCAAGGGCGCGTGCCCGGTGCCCGCCCTTATCGTGTAATCCTTTCTCCAAATTCACTTTCGCCTGCCTCAGGTGCTCGAGAGCAGCATGCATCTCGGGTTGCCCGTTATCCTTCCGCTCCTGGTGTGCGCCCGCGAGCGCCCCGCCGAGCAGGCCGGCGATGGCAATGAGATTGGTGCGGCGCAACGAAGTGATGGTTTTCATTTCTTCCCTTTCTTCCTTTTGAGATGCAGGGCCGATTGACAATCGGCCCGCAGATTAACAATCGGCCTCACGGAATGTCCAGCCAGCTATGGATTTGATTTGGTTTGCGGGTTGCCGGCGGGCGGCAACTCCGATGCGAAAATAAAATTCCGCACCAGCGGAGTCCCTACGCCGAGCACCATGTTGTAGCCGGTCTTGGTCGTACTGAAGCCGCCGTTGAAGCCGGGCTGGCCCTGATGCAGGAAATCGAGCGGCGAATTGGCAACCGCCGGCTGCGCCGCTGCGATTGCGTAAATTTCGTAATTTACGTTCCCGAGCCTCGCCCCTCCGAGAAATTGTTCTTTAAGCGCCAGAATACCGGCGAAGTCGGGGGCGGAAACGCTGGTTCCGATCACGCCGACGAGTTGTCCGGCAAAAAATTCAATCGTGAAGCTATCCGTTTTTCTGCAGGGCAGTTTCGCAAGGCCGCTCGGACAGCCTCCCATTTGCAAAGAGACGTCCGGGAGGGCGCGGTTCGTAGTACCCGTATCGACGAAGTATTGGTACGGGGGTTTGGAATAGAGGATGCTTTCTCCACCGCCCGACCCCCAAAAACCGCCCGCGACCAGATTGCCGATGCCAAACGGATCATAGGGGACTTCGGGATCGCCAAAGGCGTTTTCGTTCACGTAACGAGATTCCAGGCTCGGCGGATCGAACGTGGTTTTCAGATTTGTACCCCCGACAGAAGTCACGTGCGGACTGGAATTGAAGGTCTCGACGCCGCGACGGAATTTGCCAACCACGACCGGAGGGAATTGCGGCGGCGTATTGAAATACGCGAGCGGCGGTAGCGGGACGCCTCCGCTGTCTCCGGAACTCTCCACAAAGGTTATGCCCTGCGCGTTGCCTTGCTTGAACACATCATCGAAGACTTGCAGAATGCCTGAAAAATCCTGCCCGCCGTTGTATGCAGCCGTATACAGAGCTTCGGCTCCGGCAGTAAAGGACGTGCTGACGATATCCGCGAAGTTATCGTTGATTAAGGTGAGATAGCCGTCAATAAACGAGCCGAGCGAGGCGTCGGGCAGGTTGACGAGTACAAGAGTCGCCCCCGGCGCCATCCCGCCGGCCTGTTCGAGATCCAGTTCGCATTCAAACGAATTTCCGCTGCCGGGGTCAAAAGGCGATCCTCCGGCGATGGGGAATCGGATGATCCGTGGCGGGAAAATCGGCGCGTTTTGGGTTGATTCATGCGCGAAGTACGCTTTGATATCGGAATCCAGGAAATCCGATACCGAAATGATCGCGATGGTTCTTCCCGCCCCGTTCAACGACCGAACGGAGGGGAAATTATAGGCCTGCTTGAGATCGTCGAACCAGTAACCTCCGAACGGCGAGTAGCGGTTCTCGGGAGAAATTGGCCCCGCCATGCGCCGCGCTTGCGATCGAAGCTCAGGCAGAGGCGCAAAGTGTATGATCTTCGCTCCCATTCTCTGAAGCGCCTCCGGCATCATGAATGGCTCGCTAGTGACCATTCGTGTTCTGCCGCTGGCGGCCATGGTTCTGGAAATCGGCGCGCCGAACGTTCGTTGCACCGCGCCGACGGGTCCTCGCACGCGCACCCCGTGGCCGGTTACAGCCATCACTGTGAAGCCGGAGCTCCCGAGTATGGCCCTCAAGGTGGCGACATCTTCCTGGGTGGGCCCGAAGCGGCTGCGAAATTGCACGGGTGTGAGCCATTTGTGGAATTGCGCGGAACCGGGCGTGTGCTGCGCCTCCAGCAGCCGGTCCAGTTCCTCGGTATGCCGCAGCGGCAAGTACACATTAAATTCGACGGCCTGGCTGGTAGTTACCGGCCCGAGGGAACGGATTCCAACTTGCGCTTCTGTTTTTGACGCGAAACACGCAGCGAATGCGATCGCCGCGAATGCGGCCCCGTATCGAAAAGAACGCTTCACAGGTTTAGCCTCCTTGAATAAACGCTGGCTACATAAGCATATTGAAAATGCCAGGAAAATACCAGGGATTTTCCACGCCCTTGGGCTGATTTATTCCGGAACCGCTTCACCCCACCAGCAGTGCGTCCATGCTTTCGGGAATTCGGCGAGATAACCAGTCTTCATACTGACGATTCGAAAACCGCCCTGCGCCAGAAGAGAAGGAATATCCCGCGTCACGTGACAGCCTCCGAATACGCGTTTTCCAATTGGTTCCAGGCGTCTCTGCCAGCGCTGCACGCTGAGATCCGGAGAGATCCCGTGCTCAAAGAAGATCAGCTTGCCGTCTGGTTTTAAGACCCGCCGGATGCCTTGGATGGCGTCCGCCACCGCCGGAATAGTACAAAACGTAAACGTGCTCACAACCGTTTCCACAGCATGATCGTCCAGGGGAATGCGTTCGCCAGGGAGGCCCAAAAATTTGATGTCGAGATCGATTCGACGCCGTTCTCTCTCGGCGAGGCGAATCATGCCAGGGTTTGGTTCGAGCGCGTAGAGCCTGTTCACTTTCGCACGATCATAGTGCGCAAAATTGACGCCTGGGCCCACACCGATCTCGAGGACCACTCCCTGAGCTTGTGGAATGATCTGCCGCCGCACTTCACGGATAGGATCCGGATTACCGAGGACTCTTACCAGGTGCGTATAGATATGATCCCGGTAAAAGCGCACAATGGTCAGTATAAGACCGAACTTTACGGTTTCGGGAAACGATCGCGATGAATGCCAGAGCACATTGGGACGAGATATACGGGACTAAAGCGCCCGATGCCGTGAGTTGGTATCGTCCTCACCTGGATCGATCCCTCGCCTTGATTGAGCGGGCATCTCCGGGAGCAGCGGCGGCCATTGTCGACGTTGGCGGCGGCGAGTCTACCCTGGCCGGCGATCTTCTCGCGCGCGGCTACGGGAACATCACCGTGCTCGACATCTCGCAAGCCGCCCTTAGCATTGCAAAAGAGAAATTAGGATCGGGAGCAGCGCGTGTTCATTGGATCGTCGGCGATGTAACCCGCATGTTCTGCCGGCCCCGCTCCTATGATTTATGGCATGATCGCGCGGTGTTCCATTTCCTGACCGTTCCCGAGCAGCGGGCCGCCTACGTCCAGACCGTTGGCCAAGCCGTGCGTCCCGGCGGCCATGTCATTGTCAGTACATTCGGACCGGAGGGTCCAACCAAATGCAGTGGGCTCGACGTGGTGCGCTACGACAGCAACTCACTGCACGATCAATTTGGCCCACTATTTCGTCTGGTGGAGAGTTCCGAAGAGCTGCACCGCACTCCTTTCGGAACCACCCAACAGTTTACGTACTGCTATTGCAAAATCGAGTAGATCTACAGAAGCCGTTCCAAATCCAGCTCAGTCAGATTTGCGACGAGAATGTCGGGCTTCGAGGCCCTCAACTCCGCGAGAGAACTGACTCCGGTAGCCACCGCGATTGCCTGAAACCCGTTTGCTTTAGCGGCCTGAACATCGTTCGGATGGTCGCCTATCAGCGAAATGCGCGCGTCCTTCGTAATCAGGCGCTGCCGCCTGGCGCGCCATACGGCTATCTGCGCGAGGCGCATTCGGGTGCGCCCGTTCTCTGCAAATGCACCGATCGAGAAGTATTCCGCCAGTCCAGCTTGCTCTACCTTCTTCCAGCCGATGGCGCTCAGGTTACCGGTAACCAGACCTGTCTTTGCTCCGCGCGCATGAAGACTCCGGAGAATCTCATGAACGCCGACGCACACGAACGGGCTCAGATCGATGGCGCAGTTTGCCGTATAGCAGCTCTGGCACTCCATCACAATGCGGCTGAGGCACTTCCGAATACGCCACTCGCTCTCGCCGGTGGCGTGCAGCATCGCGGCGATCAAGTCGCGATCGAGCATTCCTGAGGTCGAGATGCCATCGAGGGTGGTCGCGCGTCCAGTTACGAGGCGGATTCCTTCGACCAGCGCGTCTTTGTGGTACCGGCCGGCGCCGCGCATGAGCGTCCCATCGATATCAAAGAGAACGAGACTTCCGGATGGGCTCATTGGCGCTGCAGTTTAGGAAGAAGCGCGGTCAGCAGTTTCAACAGCGTGCCGGATATGCGCCGTCCCGTGGCGAGCACTTCTTCATGGTTCAGCTTTTCAGGACCCAGTCCCGCCGCAAGATTCGTCACGCAGGAGATTCCCAGCACATCTATCCCCATATGGTTCGCCGCAATCACTTCGGGCACCGTGGACATGCCGACCAGATCCGCACCGATGATTCTCAAGCAGCGGATCTCTGCCGGAGTTTCGTAGCTCGGGCCAAGCACGGCTGCATAGACGCCCTCCTCCAGCCGGATGCCGAGTTCCCCGGCGGTTTCCATCGCCACTGCGCGCATCCACGGCGAATACGCGCTTGTCATATCGGGAAATCGCAAGCCAACGCGGTCGTCGTTACGCCCTACCAAGGGATTCACACCCTGCAGGTTGATGTGATCGGAGATCAGGACCAATGCTCCCTCGGCATACGCAGGGTTGATTCCGCCAGCGGCATTTGTCATCACAAGCCGCCGGACGCCGAGTTCTCGAAAAAGGCGTACGCCACTTGTTACTTGCTGCGCGGTATAGCCTTCATACAGATGAAAGCGGCCGGACATAACCGCGACGTCCGTAGTACCGGCTCCATTCGCGCCGAGCGTTCCAATTACAAACTCGCCTTCATGGCCAATCGCCGTCGCTTCGGGCATTCCGGGAAGCTGTTTGTAAGGGATGCGGACAGAGTGCACCAGCGAATCGGCGAACGCGCCGAGCCCACTGCCGAGCACAACACCGATAGTGGGCCGAATCGAGGTGCTGGATTCAACAACCCGGGCCGCGTCGCGCAT
>JAICXK010000265.1 GCA_025980435.1 Bryobacteraceae bacterium | reverse complement strand
GGCACGCGGCTCATGTGCGTGTCCGGCCACGTGAACCGCCCGGGAGTGTACGAGCTGCCGATGGGTTTTCCGTTGATGCGGCTGATTAACGAAGTCTGCGGCGGGATGCGGAACGGCAAGAAACTGAAAG
Source organism: Bryobacteraceae bacterium (assembly GCA_025980435.1). Taxonomy (GTDB): domain Bacteria; phylum Acidobacteriota; class Terriglobia; order Bryobacterales; family Bryobacteraceae; genus Bog-105. The sequence continues at coordinate 6,974 of JAICXK010000265.1, read as the reverse complement.
CGGTCATACCGGGCGGGTCCTCATCGCCCGTGCTGAAGGCCGATGAATGCGATATTCCACTCGATTTCGACTCGCTGGCGAAAGCCAAGAGCATGGCCGGCTCGGGCGGGCTGGTCGTTCTGGACGAAGACACCGATATTGTTGCGGTCGCGCTTCGGACGATGAAGTTCTATGCGCATGAAAGCTGCGGGTGGTGTATCCCGTGCCGGGAGGGGACAAATTGGCTGAAGAGAACCCTGACGCGCTTCCATGAAGGCGGAGGCATGGAGCAGGATATCGATTTGATCGGCGAGCTGGCGGCCAACATGCTTGGGCGTACGTTCTGCGCGCTGGGCGATGCCGCCGCGATGCCCACCGCCGCGTTCGTGGCCAAATTCCGCGACGAGTTCGAAGCGCGTCTGCAGAAATCGCGCACCACTGTTCCGGTACCGGAGCTGGCGGTTGTTTAGCGCGAATCCGATTTATGGCTGATCCAGTTCATTTCACAATCGACGGCCGCGCCCAGGAAGCACCCGCCGGAACGCTGCTGATCAACGCGGCGAAGCAAGCGGGGATCGCCATACCCGCGTTTTGCTATTACGATGGGCTTTCGCTTCAGGCCGCATGCCGCATGTGCCTAGTGGAAGTGGAAAAGACGCCCAAATTGCAGGTTGCCTGCACGCTGCCGGTGGCCGAGGGCATGGTAGTGCGGACCGATACCGCGCAAGTACGGCAGTCGCGCAAATCCATGGTGGAGTTCCTGCTGACGAATCATCCGCTCGATTGCCCGGTGTGCGACAAGGGCGGCGAGTGCGAACTGCAGGATATGGCGTTTCGGTACGGCGTGGGCGAAAGCCGCTTTCGCGAAGCGAAAATCCATGTGGATGAGAAGCAGTGGTCGCCGATCGTTTACTACGATTCGCCGCGTTGCATTCTTTGTTACCGCTGTGTGCGAATCTGCGCGGAAGGGATCGGCGTCGCGGCGCTAGGGATCGGCAACCGGGGAGCTTCTTCGGAAATTGTTCCGAATCAAGGCGATCATCTGGAGTGCGATGAGTGCGGCGCATGCATCGATATCTGCCCGGTTGGCGCGTTAACATCGGGTCCCTACCGCTACAAAACCCGGCCGTGGGAAATGGAGCATGTGGGAACGATTTGCACGCATTGCTCAAACGGGTGCAAGACTACGCTGGGGGTGCGGAACGGCGAGATTATCCGCGCCAACAACCGCGATCACTCCGGTGTAAACGGCGAGTTTCTCTGCGTGAAAGGCCGCTACGCTTTCGATTTCAATCAACATCCCGAGAGGCTCACGACGCCCCTGTTGCGTACGAACGGCGAACTGCGGCCGGTATCGTGGGCGATCGCGCTCGCTACTGTCGCGAAGAAGTTCAACGAAACGAAGGCCCGAGGCGGGAAATTCGGGATCATCGGCTCAAACCATACCACGAACGAAGAGAATTATCTGCTGCAAAAGCTCGCGCGCGAAACGCTGGGCACTTCGAATATCGATCATCATCGGACAGGCGATGTCGCGACGCTTCTGGATGCGCTGCACGGCCGCTCGAACGCGCTCGCGACCACAGCCGATGTTTACAACACGAAAGCCGCGCTGGTAGTTGATTCGGACCTGGCGCAAGAGCATCCCTTGCTCGCGTTTCAGTTGCGGGCCAATTTCCGGCATCACAAGGCACGCGTTTACGCGGTAACACCGGGTCCGGTTCGTGAGGACAACTACGGGACCGGGGTGCGGGCGGAACTTGGGCGCGAATTTGAAACCCTGGAATCGCTGCGGGAACGGCTGGCCGGCGAGCCCGAGATCGTCATCCTTTTTGGAGCGGCGATCAATGGCGACAAGGTACGGCAGCTAGTCGCGTTCGGCGATTCGCTCGGCGTTCCGGTCAAGTATGTGTGCCTGGTGGATTATTCGAATTCCCGCGGAGCCTCGGATATGGGGCTGCTACCCGACCTGCTGCCGGGCTATCGCAATGTTCGGGAAGCAGGGCTGGAGCCCGGGCTGAACTACGATCAGATTCTCGGCGCAGCCGATCTGGACGTGCTTTGGGTGGTAGGTGCGAACCCGCTGGCCCGGCACGCTCTGGCGGCAACGAGCGCATTCGTTGTTGTCCAGGATTTATTTCTGACCGAGACCGCCCAGCGCGCGGATGTAGTGCTTCCTGCCGCTTCCGTATATGAGAAGAACGGGACAGTAACGAATGTCTGCGGCGATGTGCAGAAGCTGACGCGCGGGCCCAAAACGATGGGGGCAAAGCCGGATTTCGATACCATCGCGCTGCTCGCAAGGGAGCTGCGAGCTGATTTTGGACAACTCAAATTGCAAGCGATTTTCGAAGAGATCCGCGCTTCGGTTCCCGGCTACAGTTTGCCTTTCGGTGTAGTGGAAACGGGCGGCGCAGCGGCGACAACCGCTCTGAACGGCCGGGTGGAGTTTGAATCACGGCCCGAATTGATCCGTTCAGCCGGAAACACGCTGTTTACTTCGGGGACGCTGGGCCGGTTTTCGAATATGCTCGGAGCCGTGCTTGAATCACCCGGCGCGCTCTATCACGATCCGGGCTTCGAACCGCTGATAGAACCGGGAAGCGGCCAGGTGGAAGTGGTGCGGCAGGAACAGGCGAAGCAGGAAACGGCGGCACGCGACAAATGAACTTCTTCATTGTCAGCATCATCAAAATCGTCCTGGTTTTTGCCATCTTCATGACGACGCTGGCCTACTTGCAGTGGGTTGAGCGGAAGGTGCTGGCGCATATTCAGTCGCGCACCGGTCCGCTCCGGGTCGGACCGCACGGCTTGATGCAGCCGCTGGCCGATGTCTTCAAGCTGCTTACGAAAGAAGATCTGCTGCCGCCCTATGTCAACAAGTTCTTCTATCTGCTAGCGCCGTTCATAGCGGTTTGCCTTGCCTTGATCTCCATTTCGATCATTCCATTCGGACCCGAAATTGAAGTAGGGGGAACGCGCACGTACATGCAGATCAGCGATGTGAATGTCGGAATCTTATTTATTCTGGCGATTTCCTCCATAAGCGTGTACGGCGTGGCGCTGGCGGGCTGGTCGTCCAACAACAAGTATTCGCTCATGGGTGCGCTTCGCAGCAGCGCCCAGATGATCAGCTATGAACTGCCCCTCACGCTCGTCATCGTCTGCCCTCTGCTGTTGGCCAATCATCTAAGCTTGCGCGCCATTTCGGACAGCCAGGCGGGCTATTACTTGGGTTTCATTCCGCGCTGGAGCATTTTCCAGATGCCATTCCCACAGATCTTCGGGTTCCTTATTTTCATGGTGGCAGCTTTCGCGGAAACGAACCGGCTGCCGTTCGACCTTCCCGAAGCCGAAAACGAACTGGTCGCGGGGTTCCATACCGAGTACAGCAGCATGAAATTCGCGTGTTTCTTCATGTCGGAATACGCCAACATGGTGACCATCACTTGCGTAGCCACGCTTCTGTTTCTGGGCGGATGGCACCCGCTGTTTCCGGCGCCCTATTCGAATTGGGTTGCAACCGCGGTACTACTGTTTGCGGCGATTGCGTGTTTCTTTCAGGCCATACGGCCGGCGCGAAAACGCGACCGGTATACGTTCCCCGTCTTCGGGATTGGGTTTCTTATCCTGGCCGCATTATGGGCCGTCCCATCCTTCCAGACCATTCTAGTTCCCATCTTCTGGTTCGCGGCCAAGGTGGCGTTTCTGCTATTCACTTATATTTGGGTTCGGGGCACGCTGCCCCGGTTCCGCTACGACCAACTCATGCACTTCGCATGGACGTTCCTGTTCCCATGCGCGCTGCTAAACCTTCTGCTCACCGCGCTCTTTGTGGCCGTGTTCTAACCGGAAGGAGGCGTTTCACTTGGTAGACACGATTCTGTTCATTATTTTTGCGATTGTCGCGATTGTCAGCGGGTTCAACCTGGTGCTGCAAAAGCAACCGATCGCAAGCGCGCTCTCTCTCATTGGCGTGATGGGCTCGCTGGCTGTGCTGTACCTCCTGCTAGGCGCGGAGTTCCTTGCCATGGCGCAGATGATTGTATATGGCGGCGCTGTCATGGTCCTGTTCGTCCTGGTCATCATGCTGCTCAATGCGGGAAGGGAAAAGAGCAGTGCTAAATCCTGGTTTGCCCAGATTGCCGGCCTGCCTCTGCTGCTGTGTCTGGTTGCGCTGCTGGGTTTTTTGATCCGGGCGATCCTTCCCCCTATGCGCAGCGTCGAATTCGGAAGCTGGGTGGGAGGCACGGCCGAGCACATCGGCCAATTGCTGTTTACAACCTATTTGTTGCCTTTTGAAGTAATCTCAATTCTTATTTTGATTGCGATTCTCGGCGCCGTCGTCCTGGCGCAGAAGGAGCTTGATTAGCATGGGCCATGTCCCGCTCTCCTGGTACCTGGTTCTGAGCGCGATTCTTTTCGCTCTAGGGGTCGCCGGGTTCGTATACCGGAAGAGCATCATAACTGTGTTTATGTCGATCGAGCTGATGCTGAACGCGGTGAATCTCAGCTTCGTGGCGTTTTCCTATGAGCTGCGCCGTATCGACGGGCAGATCTTTTCGTTTTTCGTGATGGTAGTGGCGGCGGCCGAGGCCGCGGTCGGGCTTGCCATCATCCTGACAATTTTTAAGAATCGCGGCACGCTTCAAATCGATGAAGTCGATTCGATGAAGCTGTAGTTCCAACCAAGACATGAACCTCTGGCTCATTCCATTCTTCCCGTTGATCGGGTTTATCGTAAACGGCCTATGGGGCCGCCGATTATCGAAAGCGGTTATCAACGTAATTGGCGTAGGGACGGTAGCGGCGTCCTTTATATATGTCCTGGTCATGCTGTCAAAGCTGTATCCGCTGAACACGGCCTATTCCGAGCATTACTTTACCTGGATTCAAAGCGGGTTCCTAAATGTGGGTTTCGACCTCCTGCTCGACCGGCTGACGGCTGTGATGCTGTTGATCGTGACGGGAGTCGGCCTACTGATACACATCTATTCGATCGGCTACATGGAACATGAGGGCGGCTATTACCGGTTCTTCGCCTATCTGAACCTGTTCACGTTCTTCATGCTGATCCTGGTGATGGCGTCGAACCTGTTGCTATTGTTTGTGGGCTGGGAGGGCGTCGGGCTTTGCAGTTATCTGCTGGTGTCTTTCTACTTCCATGAAGCGTGGCCGACCGGATCGGGCAACAAAGCATTCATCGTAAACCGCATCGGCGACTTCGGCTTCTCGCTCGGCATTTTTCTCACCGTGATCACGTTTCGAACTCTTGATTTCGGCAAGATTGCAGCCGCTGTTTCAAGCATGCCGGTTGAAGCCGGGTTCGGCACGCTGGCGGTTCTCACACTGCTGCTGTTTGCAGGCGCGACCGGGAAATCGGCGCAGATTCCGCTGTATGTATGGCTGCCGGATGCGATGGCGGCTCCCACTCCGGTTTCCGCTCTTATTCACGCCGCAACTATGGTGACAGCAGGTGTTTACATGATTGCGCGCCTCTCATTTCTCTACGATCATGCGCCTGCCGCAATGGAAATTGTCGCGATCGTCGGTTTGTGTACCGCGGTTCTGGGCGCGACCATCGGGATTACGCAGAACGATATCAAGAAGGTCTTCGCGTATTCGACGGTTTCACAGCTTGGATACATGTTTCTGGGCGTTGGCGTGGGGGCGTACTCGGCGGGTATTTTCCACTTGATGACGCACGCTTTCTTCAAAGCGCTGCTGTTTCTCGGGGCGGGCAGCATTATTCATGGACTTGCGGGCGAGCAGGACCTGCGTCACATGGGCGGCCTGCGAAAAGCGATGCCGATCACGTTCGTCACGCTGGGTATTGCGAGCCTGGCGATTTCAGGCATTCCCGGATTTTCAGGCTTCTTCAGCAAGGATGCGATTCTCTCGGCGGCTTACGCGCACGCTCCGTGGATGTTCTGGATTGGAGCGATCACGGCCGGCATTACAGCGTTCTATGTGTTCCGCGCCTACTTCCTGGCCTTTTTCGGAAGCTACCGCGGCCATCATCATCCGCATGAATCGCCGCTGGTGATGACGGTCCCGCTAATTGTTCTGGCGGCCTTTTCGTTGGGCGGCGGTTACATAAATATTCCGGGATGGCTATCGGGACTGTATCCGTTGGTTGAGCACGAAAACAAGATGGCGATGATTGTTTCCGCCTCATTCGGGATCATCGGCATTATCATCGCAGCGTTCCTGTATGTGTTCCGGCCAGCGCTGGCGGAATCGCTCAAGAACGCGGCGGGCGGCCTGTACACGCTGGTTTACAACAAGTACTACGTCGATGAGTTTTATCAGGGCGCGGTCGTGAAGCCGTTGGAAGGCTTCTCGCGAATGATTCTCTGGAAAGGCGTGGACCGAGGCGTCATTGATGGCGGCCTGGTGAACGGGTTAGGCCGGACGGTTCGCGGCTGGGGGAAGGCGCTGCGCCATTTGCAATCGGGCAGCATTCGAAACTACGCTACCTGGGTGCTGGCGGGGTGCCTGCTGGTGATCTTCGTGATTGGCCTGTACGGAGGCAGCCGATGAACCCGCTGGCAGCGGTTCTCCTGATACCGATCATCGGCTTCTTTGCCGTCCTGTGCATCCCGCGCAGCAAGGGCCCCGGTTCGAGGCCGGCGTTCTGGACTGCGCTCATCGCGAGCCTGCTCACTTTTCTTGTGTCGCTGACCTTGATCGCGCCGGTTGCCGCGGCCGGTTCGCGCTTCAGTTCGAGCGTGAACATACTTTGGGTAGACACGCCCGGTTTGCAGATTCGCTTGCATCTGGGAGTGGACGGCATCAGTCTTTGGTTGATTTTGTTAACGACGCTGCTGGTTCCCATTGCGGTGTGGATCTCACAAACGATGGTGAAGGAGCGCCACCAGAACTTCTTCGCCCTGCTGCTGCTGTTTGAGTTCGGAATCATAGGCGTCTTCTCGGCGCTGGACCTGCTGATCTTCTACGTGTTCTGGGAAGTCGCGCTGGTGCCGATGTATCTG
>JAICXK010000350.1 GCA_025980435.1 Bryobacteraceae bacterium | reverse complement strand
TTGATCGTCGTGCAGTGGCCGCGTTGCTCCAGACGGTGATAGATGAAGGGTTTGAAGAGTTCCAGGGCCATCTTCTTGGGAAGACCGCACTGGTGCAGCTTCAGTTCGGGGCCAACCACAATCACGGAGCGGCCCGAATAATCCACGCGCTTGCCCAGCAGGTTCTGGCGGAAGCGCCCCTGCTTGCCCTTCAACGTGTCTGATAGTGATTTGAGTGGGCGGTTGTTTGCCCCGCGCAGCACGCGGCCGCGCCGCCCGTTATCGAACAGCGCATCCACGGCCTCCTGGAGCATGCGCTTTTCATTGCGGACAATCACGTCCGGCGCATGCAGCTCCATCAGCTTCTTTAAGCGGTTGTTGCGGTTGATGACCCGGCGATAAAGATCGTTCAGATCGGAGGTGGCAAAACGACCTCCATCCAGCGGGACCAGCGGACGAAGCTCCGGAGGAATAACGGGAATTACATCGAGAATCATCCATTCCGGCTTATTCCCGGATTTGCGGAAGCTCTCGACCACGCGGAGGCGCTTGGCGTGCTTCAGCTTCTTCTGCGCTGAAGTCTCCGTCTTCATCTTTTCGCGAATTTCCAGGCTGAGCGCTTCGATATCGATTTTCTTCAGCAGCTCCTTCACGCCTTCGGCGCCCATCATGGCGACGAATTTGCCCGGGAACTCCTGATCGAGCTGGCGTTTGCGTTCATCGCTAAGGACCTCGCCCTGATGCAGACCGGTGGCCTCGCCCGGATCGATAATTACAAACGCTTCGTAATAGAGAACGCGCTCTAATTCACGTAGAGTGATGTCCAGCAGATAGCCGATGCGGCTTGGAAGACCTTTAAAAAACCAGACGTGCGATGAGGCGCTGGCGAGCTCGATATGTCCGAGCCGTTCGCGCCGCACCCGTGAGAGAGTAACTTCGACACCGCACTTATCGCAGATAACGCCGCGATGCTTCATGCGCTTGTATTTGCCGCAGAGACATTCCCAATCGGCAACGGGCCCGAAGATCCGGGCGCAGAAGAGGCCATCGCGTTCAGGCTTGAACGTGCGGTAGTTGATGGTCTCCGGCTTGGTAACTTCGCCGTGGGACCAGCTCCGGATTTTTTCCGGAGAGGCCAGGCTGATTCGAATGGAATCGAAATCGGCGATTAAATTGGTTCTATCGTACGGAGAGGAACGATACATGAATTATCCTTGAATACCTTTTCAGTACGGCCCGTTTTCAAAACACCTGCCGGCGGGTTGCGGGGCCACTACCCATCCCGCCGGCAAACCGCTCTCTCAAAGCAGCGGCTCAGTTACTTTAATCCGCGGCATGCGCCAGGTCCTGCATCTCGCGCGCCTTCTTCATCAGTTCCACATCGAGGCAGAGGCTTTGCAACTCCCGGATTAACACATTAAACGACTCCGGCACGCCGGGCTCCGCGGCCGCTTCGCCCTTTACGATGGCTTCGTAAATCTTGGCGCGGCCGTAAACGTCGTCCGATTTCGCCGTCAATAATTCCTGCAGAATGTATGCGGCGCCGTATGCTTCGAGCGCCCAGACTTCCATTTCGCCGAAACGCTGTCCCCCGAACTGCGCCTTGCCGCCCAGCGGCTGCTGGGTAATCAGCGAGTACGGCCCGATGGAGCGCGCGTGGATCTTGTCGTCCACCAAATGGCTCAGCTTGAGCATATAGATGTAGCCGACCGTAACGGGCTGCTCGAATTGCGCGCCCGTCAGACCGTCAAACAGCGTGATCTTGCCCGATGTGGGCAGTTCGGCCTCGGTCAGCCGCGCCTTGATGTCCTTTTCGGTCGCGCCGTCGAACACCGGAGTCGCGAAGTGCAGCCCCAGCTTCTCGGCAGCCCAGCCGAGGTGCGTTTCCAGAACCTGTCCGACGTTCATACGAGATGGCACGCCGAGCGGATTCAGAACGATCTCGACCGGCGAACCGTCCGGCAGATACGGCATATCTTCCTCAGGCACGATCCGCGCGATCACGCCCTTGTTTCCATGCCGTCCGGCCATCTTGTCGCCCACCGAAAGCTTGCGCTTCATGGCGATATAAACCTTCACGAGCTTGATGACGCCCGGCGGCAGCTCATCGCCCTTGCGCAGCTTGGCAATCTTTTCTTCGGTAATCTTTTCGAGGACCGCGATCTGGCGAGAGGTCATTTCTTCGATCTCGTCGATCTGTTCGTTCAGGCGGATTTCCTTGGTATTGAGCCGCATCCGCTTCAGATCGCGTGCACGAAGCTTCTCGAGCACGTCGCGGGTCAGCGGAATCTCTTTCGAGAGCAGCTTTTTGTTGGTCTTTTCGTCGTGGAGGTCGGCCAGGAGCTCCTTTCCTTTCAGGAGTTCTTCCAGGCGCTTCGCGCGTTCATCGCTCAGAATGCGCTTCTCATCCTCCAGGTTGCGGTGCATCCGCTCCTCCTGCAATTGCAGGATTTGCTTAGACCGCTCGTCCAGCTCCGCGCCTTTGCGGGAGAAAACCTTGCAATCCACAATGGTGCCCTCAATGCCCGGCGGGCAATAGAGAGAGGCGTCCTTGACGTCACCGGCTTTCTCGCCGAAGATCGCGCGCAGCAACTTTTCTTCCGGAGTAAGCTGCGTTTCGCCCTTCGGAGTCACCTTGCCGACCAGAATGTCTCCCGGCTTTACGGTTGCGCCGATGCGAATAATGCCGCTTTCATCCAGATTGCGCAGGAACGATTCTGCAATGTTGGGAATGTCCCGGGTAATTTCTTCGGGCCCCAGCTTGGTATCGCGCGCTTCGATTTCGAATTCTTCAATATGAATCGAAGTGTAGTAATCGTCTTTGACCAGCTTCTCGCTGACTACAATGGCGTCTTCAAAGTTATAGCCGCGCCAGGGCATAAACGCCACCAGGACGTTGCGGCCCAGCGCGAGTTCGCCCGCTTCGGTACAGGGACCGTCCGCGAGGACATCGCCTTTTTTGACCTTCTGCCCCTGATAAACAATCGGCTTCTGGCTGATACAGGTGTTCTGGTTTGAACGCTTGAACTTCGTGAGCTGATAAATATCGGCGCCCACTTCGCGCGACATCTGCCCTTCATGCGCGCCTCCTTCGACGCGCACGATGATCCGTTCGCTGTCGACGGAATCCACCACGCCCGGGCGCTTACAGATTACTACCGCTCCGGAGTCGCGAGCCGTCACCCGCTCCATGCCCGTCCCCACGTAGGGAGCCTCGGCGCGAAGCAGCGGCACGGCCTGGCGCTGCATGTTTGAACCCATCAAGGCGCGGTTTGCGTCGTCGTTCTCGAGAAACGGAATCAGGCTCGCCGCTACCGAAACAAGCTGTTTCGGGCTAACGTCCATGTACTCGATCTCGTCGCGGTGCTTCAGGACAAAGTTGCCGGCCTGCCGCGCGTTCACAAGGTCATCAACGATCCGGCCGCTGTCATCGATAGCCACGTTCGCCTGGGCAATGATGTACTTGTCTTCTTCCCAAGCGGAGAGATAGTCGGAGTGGGCTTCGAACTCAGCGTGCTGCTTCTTTGCGCCGAGATTCGCGTTGGCCTTCTCCACTGCCTCGCGGGCAACCACCTGGCCCACCTTGAACTCCGCGTCGCCAGGGTTGAGCATCCGCACCTCATCCACCAGCACGCCTTCCCGAACACGCCGGTACGGGCTTTCAATGAAGCCGTACTCGTTGATCCGGGCAAAACAGGACAGCGATGAGATCAGCCCGATATTCGGGCCTTCCGGTGTTTCGATGGGACAGATTCGGCCGTAGTGCGTCGGATGCACGTCGCGGACTTCGAATCCGGCGCGCTCCCGGGAGAGGCCGCCAGGTCCTAGCGCGGAGAGCCGCCGCTTGTGCGTGATCTCCGAAAGAGGGTTGGTCTGATCCATAAACTGCGAGAGCTGGCTGGATCCGAAGAACTCGCGAATGGCCGCCATGACCGGTTTGGCGTTTACCAGATCGTGCGGCATGGCCGTCGACATTTCCTGGTAAACCGACATCTTTTCCTTGATGGCGCGCTCCATCCGGACCAGTCCGATACGGAACTGGTTTTCGAGCAGTTCACCCACTGCCCTCACCCGGCGGTTACCCAAATGATCGATATCGTCTACCGCCCCGATGCCCTTGCGAAGCTTCAGGAGATAGAGAATCGTGTCGGTAAAGTCCTTTTGATCGAGTGTGCGCTTGTCGAGCGGCGTCGAATCGGCCTTGTCGTACAGCTTGATATTGAACTTCATACGGCCGACGCGCGAGAAATCGTACTTGCGCGAATCGAAAAACATGCCTTGGAAAAGCTGTGTCGCGGTGTCCAAGGTCGGTGGATCGCCAGGACGCAGCTTGCGGTAGATCTCAAGTAACGCGTCGTTCTGGCTTTTGACGCTGTCCTTGCGCAGGGTTGCGGAAATCACGTTGCCGGCATCGTCGCGATCCGGGAAGAAGATTTCGAGGCTTTCGATTCCGGCTTCGTTCAGCTTGCCGATTCCGGTTGCCGTCA
>JAICXK010000019.1 GCA_025980435.1 Bryobacteraceae bacterium | reverse complement strand
CGGCCTCTGACGAAAGTCAGAGTAGCACCCACGTTATTTAATCTCGAACATCTGGCCCTGGCTCAGCTTGTGAAATCGCCGCTGGAGTTCCGGCGTGAGCCGAAGTTTGAGTTCGTCCGGATAGCCGCGCTTCCAGAACAATTCCTCCTCGTTTTCCTTGTAGGTTCCAAAGTGTTGAGGAAAGATGTACGCGGGCTCCAGGTGGTTTATAAGAATAGTCGAGCGATCGATGTACATGTTATGCACAGTTGGGGAGACGAAGAGGACATCTATATTCTTCAGTGACAGATGCTCCTCCGTTAAGACCGAATCTCCGGGCTCGAGAAACCGCTTGCCGTTGATTTCAAGCACGTAGCCGCAATTGTGAGTGATCTTATCGATGAAATCAGGCTCGCGCGTAAGAACAGTGAACTCCTGATTGCCGTGTATCGCGTGGATCGGCTCAACGCGAATTCCCCTCACCGTAAACGGGTGCAGCGGCTCGGGTATTATCAGGCGCTTGGAAGGTATATGAATACCAGACAGCTCCTTCAGGCACGGGCTGGGCAGAACGAATATGCATTTTCCGCGCTGTGCCAGAATTCGCAGTGTTTCGGGATTGCAATGGTCGCCATGATGGTGCGTGACGAATACCACGTCCAGGTCGGCGGCAATCTCTGAAGCGGTAACCGGCGGCGGTTGCACCTTGTCGTCATTGTCGAGTGTTAGATCCGTACCGATCAGGAGGTCGCCGGACTTGATGAGCCAGCCGTCGTTCCCAGTCCACCAGATCGCAAGGCCTTTGTGATGCGAGCGAATCTGATGAACAATTGAATCGCCAGAGTTGTTCGAATTCGCGAACAGCAATGCGGCAACGCCCGGCAGGAGCAACGGCAGTAGTTTTGCCATGATGGCGATTGTATGCCACGAGGCGCTTACGAAACCCTGCTTTATGCGCGGCAATACTGCGGCGATTTTAGGCGCCGGTATTTAAGCGACAGATCATGCGTTTCCAGCCGCTTGCCTCCCGCGCCATATGACTTATGGCACGCTTCGGTCAGCAAATAGCGGAGTTATGCGCGCACGATCGATGTCGCGGTAGTCAGACCGCTGAGGACATCCCGCACCTGTACTCGCCACGCGCCTTTCGTATCGCTAATCGCAAAGGGGATCTCGAAGGATGCCTCTCCATCCCGCACAGTCAGATTCGAACCGTAGTGGCGTATCAAATGTCCATCGGGATCGACGACCTCGGCACGCACCACCGAGAGGTCCACCGGCTCGTCATGTTCATCACGCAGAGTGATTTTCAGGTTTTTGTCGATCGCGAGTTTTGAAATGCGCGATTTGCGCGTCACAATCAGGACGGGTTTATCGGGTCCGGCTTCCAACTCCGCGGCCGCAGTCCCGCCACGCAGCAGGTCATGGCGGAAAGCTTTGGTTTCGGGGAGACGAATCGTTGCCGGCTTCTCGGGCAAAACGCCAATCAACTCCGAATCGCCAAACTTGCGAACCGTTACCAGGTGCGGACCTCCAAAGTCGCGCTGCACTCCGGCATTTCGTGGTCCGGTTCGCATGAAGCCTTTTGTCCGCTCATCCCACAGCGGCTGTTTGCGCCAATGACACCGTCCGTCCATGCGGCCGGACTGCTCATCGCCATAAACCACGCCGCCCCGGGCCATAAAACGCTCGATCTCCTTCGCTTCCTTATCGGTTACGGCAATTGAATACGGCAGAATCAGCACCCGATAGCGGTCGAGCATGCCGGATTCGATCTGTGCGGTGGGAAGAAATCGAAATTGCACGCCGGCTGTTTCGAGTTCTTTTACCCATGCCTTGCGGCGCTTTGCCAGTTCCGCAAAGTTTGCCGACGATTTGCCTTCGCTACCCCCGACCCCCGCCATGATCTTTCCGTCGGTGATCCATGAACCACGGATGCTGGGCATCGAGAAATGGATGGCAACCCCGTCTTCATGAACCGTCGAATTCATGAAGACGCGAGCAACGCCTGATTGCAGATGTCCAAACGCCTCTGACAGCGCGTGGCCTTGAGCGCTCATACTGAGATCCGGGTTGAGCAGCGTGTACTGCCAGAAGATGGAAGCTCCGCTGTGGCCGTAAAACAGGCGTCGCCACTGCTCATGTTGCGCTCGATCGCCAACCAAACCGTAGCCCGTGAATCCGGTTATCGTCAATCCGGGGCGGAACAGGTAGTGCATCGCATCCTGGCAGCCGCCCGAGTACGGCTGCAGATAATCGATCACCTGATCGATCCGGTACCAGTTACATCCGTTATGTGCTGTTGGAACTTGGCTGCCCGAGATGGAGGCGCGAAGCTGGGGGTCAATTTCGTGAACGAGATCGGTGGCCTTTCGAAATGCATTCACAAATACTGTTTCCATATAGGCGCGGTGGTCGGCCCACGGCGCGTAATTGCCATGTTTCTGTGCCTGCTCCGTGGTCATGGGCTCCACGGCGTCCCAATCGCGGAAAGCGCTGCCCCAGGAAGCGTTCAGCGCATCGAGATCGCCATATTCTTCGTGCAGCCACCGGCGTAATCCCGCAAGCGATTCGGGCGCCCAGTCTACATCAAACGCATCGGCATAGAACGTCAATGAAGACTCGTCTGCGAGATAACAGGCCATCGGCTTGAGCGGCGCAAGCGGGCGCACGGATTTTTCCAACTGCGCGCGAATGCCCGTTTCGAATGCCGGAGACTCGAGCGTGACTTCGCGGGTCAGGTATTTTGTGTCTTTCGTCCTTAAGTAATCGGCTTTGCGCTTAAGATAGGCATCGCGCCGGTACCAGTAAATGCCGAACCCGGGCAAGTGCGCGCTGACCATCATGTTGAAATTGCGATCGGGATCGGCAAGAATCGAAATTCCGATGCGGCGGAACTGCTCATCGAGAGCCGGAATCCACGGCTGGTACGACTTTGGACCGTACCAGGGGAGAATGACTTCGTAATCGTTCCACTCGCGCGAGGCTGCGACGAAGTGCACCGGTACCTGTTGAATGGTGGCCCCGATTACGGCGCGCACGAAGCCGGAATGCGTAAGCGGCCGCAGCGCGTTGAGACGGACGCTGCCGCTTCCCTCCGCGCTGGCAAGCACACGTCCGAAGCCGTCAATCAGTTCGATGCGTGCCGGGCGTCCCGCTTGCCACCGGACTTCTACACTCCCGCCTTCGGCGATCACTTCCGGTTCAGCTTTGAGATTCTCGATTTTTTCAGGCTGCCCTGTTTCGAGAGACGTGATCTTCCAGTCCGCCGGAAGCTGTTGTTCGAGAAAGTACCGCCCCGGCGCCAAATTGGTGAATTGCGGAGCACGGCCCTCGCCCGATTGCAGTACCTGGTTGTATTCATCACGCAGCCGCCAGATTGTCTTCCGGGCAGTGAAATCCGAAACGGACCTGGGCTCCCGCGCCGCCGCGTAGATGATCGCACGCACAAGCAGTGAGTAAAAATATTCCCAGGAAGCATCGACGAAATGTCCACGCGCCGCCATCGGCATTCGCCAGCTCAACCCCTGGTTTCGATAACCAAAGGCCACCACGCGTCCCCTTTCCGACTGACGCACAGCGAGCACGGGATTCCCGGATTCCGTTCGGATAAGCACCGTCGAGTCCGGTACGGCGCGATAGATGTAGTTCTGAACATCTCCAAACGGGAATGTCTCAACAGGTATTGCGCGCGAGATGTAGTGATCTTCGGTTCGGCGCCAGGGCGATGACTCCGTGTGCTCTGCCGGTTCCCGTTCTTCAAATTCGGACTCGGTGGGAGTCTTCGCGTCCACTGGTGATAGCGGAGAGATCTCGCCGCCGGGCCTGATCAACACAAGCCCACAGCCTTCGTTTACGCGGCGAACCAGCGCATCGCGCGACGCGCTGGTAAGCATATTCCACCCATGATTGAGCGGCAGGAGAATGGCATCGAAGTGTTTTGTACTAGTGAGCTCCTGTTCAAGATAGGAATAAACGAGCTTCAGGTCGCCTTTCTCAGCACGCGCTCCGTAATCCGCGCCAAACGACATCGTCCATTTGTTCACATCCCAATCAGGATCGATACTCACAGTGGTGAGATCGAGCGACAGTCGCTGTGCCAGTTCCACAACGGTGCGCCCCTCGCCGACCGTGGGCACGGCGAGAAGGTGAATCGGACCGCCGGGCAGCGGGTTTGCCCATCTCACGTGCGGAGTTTTCACTTCAAGCGTGTAGGGGGCTTCAAACCTTTTGGCGCTGCCGTTTCTCGACCCCATTCCAACGTCCTGCGCCTCGCTGCAGAAAGAGGTTGCCCCGCTCGCGGCAAGGCCGGTCGCAAGAGTTCCCAGGAATTCACGTCTCCTCAGAGCCATCGATTGATGTCATATCACGAGCGAATTCGCTATCGTCAAATTTCACCGGGAGGAATTATGGATAGACGCGCATTCTTGAAATCGCTGGGAATGTTTTGCGGATCGGCTTTATCTCCGGCCGGGTTCGCGGCAATGGCCCCAACGGCTGTGTCGCCGCTCAGCCGTTTCAAATTGGGAGCAATTAGCGATGGTTTTTCCCAGAATTTCGACGAAGCTCTGGAAATCATGAAGGGTTACGGACTTTCGTGGGTCGAGATTCGAAACGTCTTCGGAGTCTACAACACGGAAGCAAGCCCCGCGCAGGTTCAACACATCAAAGAGGCGCTTGATAAATACGCGTTCCGGGTGTCTGTCATTGATTCAGCTCTGTACAAGTGCGCCTTGCCGGGCACCGACCCCGTGAAAGGCGCAAAAGACACCTTCGGCTATGCACAGCAAACAGACCTTCTGAAGCGTGCGTGCGATCGTGCCCACGCGCTCGGCGCAGAAAAGATCCGGGGGTTTACCTTCTGGCGCGTTGCTGAGCCCGGAAAGCTTTCGGAGCGGATCGCAGAGGAGCTCGGAAAGGCCGCCGAAATTGCAAACCGCGCCGGAATGCGGCTGGTGATTGAAAATGAAGAGTCGTGCAACGCGGCGACAGGGCGCGAGCTCGCTAACGTCTTGGCAATGGCGCCGGCCCGAAATCTGGGAGCTAATTGGGACGTCGGGAATGGATACTCGCAGGGTGAAGCCTCATTTCCGGATGGCTACGATGCCCTGGATAAAAAGCGCATCTGGCACATGCACCTGAAGGGCATCACCTGCCGCGCGAATCTCAAAAACTGCTCGGAAACCATCGCCGGCCAGGGCCAGGTTGATCTGCTGGGCCAGTTCAGGCAGTTGCTCCGGGACGGATATCAGGAAACGATGTCGCTCGAGTGCGAGTTTGAGGCTCCCGGACTCACCCATCTTGAAACAACCAGGCGCTCGTTGGAAGGCGTACTGAGAGTTATGTCTACCGCTGTCGCTTAGGACATAGCTTTCGAAAGGTGAAGCCGGGCCGCGTGAGATCGTTATAATTGTTACCGATTTCGATTCACGCGCTCGCGGAGTGCGAGAATCCAAGGTTCGCCCCCAATAACGAATGGCACATTCAGTTTCTCTTTCGAAATACTCCGTCGGCGTGGGTGACCGCTTTGCGCAAGAGGCGAAAGCGCAGCTAAGGGCCTGTATTCTAGCCGCCGATGCGGGCATCACTGTGACGCCTGTCTGGAACAAATCGAACCGCGAGCACATGATCATCGGCTCCGAACCGCAGTCGGCGCGGGCAGCAGCCGATAAAGCTGTCCGCGAACTTGCCTGGAAACACGACTACCACGTTGACGCCGACCACATCAACCTGAAAACAGTGCAGCGGTTCATCGAACCCTGCGATTTCTTCACGATCGATGTTGCCGATCTGATTGGCCAGCCCGCTGAAGAAACCGCAATCCGGACATTTATTGAAAAGCATCCTGAATTGGTCGGTACCTTGACTATCCCTGGTGTCGACGGTTCTTTCAAGAGCACTCGTGAAGAGGTTTCGCAAATTGCGAGGCAGTATGTTGCCGCCGTGCACGAGGCAGGCCGTATTTACCGGCACATCGAACATGAAAAGGGGAAGGGGAACTTCATCGCGGAAGTCTCGATGGATGAAACCAATTCGCCCCAAACCCCGTTAGAGCTTCTGATTATCCTCGCTGCTATCGCCGATGACGGAATTCCGATACAGACAATCGCGCCCAAGTTCACCGGCCGGTTTAACAAGGGCGTTGACTACGAAGGCAATCTCGATCAGTTCACTCGAGAGTTTTCCGCCGATGTCGCCGTTTTGGCATTCGCCGTTAAGCAGTACGGCCTTCCAGCGAATTTGAAGCTCAGCGTTCATTCGGGCAGCGATAAGTTTTCAATTTACCGGCCCATGCGAGAAGCGCTTCAGAAGTTCGGCGCAGGCGTTCACTTGAAAACTGCTGGTACGACATGGCTGGAAGAGTTGATCGGCCTCGCCGAAGCAGGAGGCGAAGGATTTGAAGCATCGAAGGAAATCTACTCCGAAGCCTACGCCCACCGGGATGAACTTTGCGGGCCGTACATCTCTGTTATTGCAATCGATCCCATCAGACTGCCTCAACCGGCCGAGGTGGAAGCATGGTCATCCCGGCAATTCGTTTCCGCCTTGCGCCACGATCCGAGCAACGCAGAGTACAACAGCGATTTCCGGCAGTTGCTTCATATCGGATTTAAAGTAGCGGCGAAGATGGGCGCGCGCTACCTGAACCTCATCTCGGAGGCAAAGGAAACAATCGCAAAGAACGTAACGGAAAACCTTTTTGAAAGGCATATTAAGCCTTTGTTCATCGGAGCATAAACAGTGTCGCTGGAACTATTTGATTTGAAAAACCGAGTAGCTGTCGTGATGGGCGGGACGTCCGGAATCGGCCGTGCTATTGCCATTGGCCTCGCGGAATCCGGCGCGGACGTTGTTGCTACCGGTCGCCGTCAAGCCTTGGTGGAGCAAGTCTCAAACGAGATCGAAGCCGCGGGCAGAAAAACCATACGAACGACTGTGGATGCTTCGAGCAGAGAATCGGTCGATGCATTTCGAAAGGCAGTTCTCGATCGCTTCGGCAGGGTCGATATTCTAGTCAACTCCGCGGGGCAAATTTTTCGCAAACCGACAGTCAACATCACGGAAACAGAATGGAACAGCCTGATGGACGTAAATCTCACAGGCACTTTGCGCAGTTGCCAGAGTTTCTATGAGTCGCTCGCTGCCAGCGGCCACGGCAGAATCGTGAATATCGCATCGCTGAATTCGTTCGTGAGCTTCTTCGAAGTAACGGCTTATGCCGCCTCGAAATCTGGAGTTCTGGGGCTTACCCGCAGCCTTGCCGTCGAGTGGGCTCAAAAGGGCATCAACGTGAACGCGATTGCGCCCGGGGTCTTCCGAACCGAGTTGAATTCCCAACTTTTGGATGGCACAGAGCGCGGCCGGGAACTTCTGACCCGAACTCCCATGAAGCGATTTGGAAGAATTGCGGAACTTGTGGGCACGGCGATCTTCCTCGCGTCCGATGCCGCCAGCTTTATCACCGGCCAGTGCATCGCGGTTGACGGCGGCTTTCTGGCTTCGGGAGTAAATGTTTAAATGGCCCTTCTAGAGCTCCGCGGCGGGAAAGACCGGTTCTGGGCCGAAGGAGGAGGGCGCGACTCGGTTCACATTATAAAGCGGTTTGCTCTTTCCGCAGTCTCGGCGTGTGCGGCCTTTTATTTCCTTGCAACGGCCGACTAAGGAGACTGAGTTGAATCACATCTGCAATCCTCGGCGGTTTATCGGAAAGAGCCTTGGGATCTTCGTTCTCTTTCTGCCGGGCGGAATTTTGAGCGCCCAGAACATCGTGGTGGACGCTGCACCGAGCCACGCCGTAAATTCGTTTAGCCCGGTAACGTCTCTCGGAGGTGCAATCGACCGGTTGCGCGGCGGACCGACCAAAGAGGACAACGTAAAGAACACGGAACGACTGCTGACCAACCCGGTATTGAACGAAATGCTCGGCGCGGGGTGGCAGACCGTGACGTACCGGCAGAATACCGAGCTGATGATTGAGGCTTGGCATTGGAACGCACGCGGCACATGGAGCAAGCCGGCTAAACAGGAAGGCTATTTCGTGGGCAGCCCCGAGCCTACGGATCAGAAGATTATGCATTCCTGGGCCTATCCATTGCCGCATCGGGGAGCCACGCTGGGCGATGGAAATGGCTGGTCGCGTCTGACGGACGGCAATCTTCAGTCGTATTGGAAAAGTAATCCATATTTAGCGCGGCCGTTTACGGGTGAGGACGATTCCAAACATCCACAGTGGGTGATGATCGACCTAGGTTCGAAGGTCAATGTGAATGCGATCAGGATTGCATGGGCCAATCCCTATGCGACGCGCTACGTCGTGCAGTTCTGGACGGGGGAACTGGAACCGTTCTACGAAGGCATCAATAAGGGGACGTGGCAGGCGTTCCCGATGGGCGCGATCGATGACGGAAACGGCGGGACGCCGACGTTGAAGCTGATGAACTGGCAGACTCCTGTCCGCTATTTGCGCATCTGGATGAGACATTCGTCGAATACGTGCGATACGCACGGCCCGGAAGATCAGCGGAACTGCCTGGGGTACGCAATTAACGAACTCTACGTGGGGACTATCGCGCCTGACGGGCATTTTACGGATGTGGTGAAACATGTGGCCAGCCGGAAGCAGACGGTGACGTGGCCTTCTTCAGTCGATCCGTGGCATTCCGCGGCCGACCTCGATTACGGCCGAGGCGACCAGATTGGATTCGATTTCTTTTTCAACTGCGGAGTGACTCGCGGCGTTCCTGCGATGATTCCGATCGCCATTCTGTACAACAATCCCGAGGACGCCGCGAATGAGATTGCCTATCTTTACAAGCGGAAATATCCGATCTTAGGGATCGAGATGGGCGAGGAGGCAGATGGGCAGCGCGTCCTTCCCGAAGACTACGCGGCTCTTTACATTCAGTTTGCGAGCGCGATTCATAAGCTGGTTCCGCAGGCGCGCCTGGGCGGTCCATCCTTCGAGGGAACCGAGGGAGATGTCGATTCGTGGGCGGATGCGAATGGAAGGGTCTCTTTTTTGGGCCGCTTTGTAGAGTATCTAAGAGCGCATGATGCACTACAAGAATTCGCCTTCTTTTCTTTCGAGCATTATCCGTGCGGAGCTGGAGGCGGAGAAGGGAAGATCTGCAAGGACTGGAGTTCCCTCTATTGGGAGCCCGCTTACGTGAATCACTTGATCCAGGCCTGGAAAGATAATGGGCTTCCCCCAAGCGTGCCCTTCTATATGACGGAAGGTAACGATCTCGAAGACGGTGGTCCGGAAACGGTAAAGCGCGGGCTGTGGCTCGCCGATTATGTGGGATCCATGATGACAGCGGGTGCGAGCGGCACTTATTATTTTCACTACATTGCCACTCCGCATGACGGCTTTTTGACCATCGATAAAAATAATCGCGTCGTGAATTACCCGCCGCAGTACCTGGCGACCGAAGTGATTTCCAAGGAATGGGTGCAGCCGGTTGACGCGGTTCATAAGCTCTTCAAGACGTCGAGCGACATAAGGGACCAGGAAGGGAATGTTCTCGTCACGGCGTATACGGTGAAGCGTCCTGACGGTCAGTGGGCTGTGATGCTTGTGAACAAAGACCGGGATCGCGATCATGATGTAAAAGTGACCTTTGCGGATGCGGCGAACGGCCACAATAGGTATTTTGTTGGCCGTGTGGACCGGATCGTGTTCGGTCCTGCGGAGTATCAGTGGCATTCGGGCCCTGGATCACAAGCCGCGATCTTAAGTGAGGATGATCGGCCAGGCAGGATAACCGGACACGCGGATCCGGACGGACCGCCATCCAAATCGCTTGTCCAGTCTCATGGCGCGGATACGATGTACAGTTTGCCGAAAGCGTCAGTTATTGTGCTGCGAGGAAATATCGAACCAGTATCGGAATGATTTGCGTTTGCTCGTGTCCCAAGCAACACACACTGCTACAAAGTACGTGAATAGGGAGTGCGGTATAGCCCCGTTAAACGCCGTTGTCCTTTGTTTTCAATTTAGCTACAATTTTCCAAGCTGTTGGTTGCGAGTTCGACTCTCATCTCGCGCTCCATCCCTTCAACTGCCTAGAAGACGCTGAGTCGCACAATTATTCTGCCAGTGAGGCCGATGCGATGGCGCGGAAGATGATTTTAAAAATTGCGCGACTGCTTGGAAGCGCTCTAGCCGCCGTCGCGGTCACGCTCATTTGTTATGAACTGCTGCAGGTTAACGCAACTACAGCGGCCATGTTTTTTTTGCTCGCTGTCTTGCTGATTGCGGCCTTCTGGGGTTTGCTCGAGTCCATTACCGCCGCACTTTCCGCCGTCCTTTGCTTCAACTTCTTTTTCCTACCGCCAGTACTGACCTTCACGATAGCCGATCCTCAAAATTGGGTATCGCTCTTCACGTTTCTGGCAACCGCAATTGTCGGTAGCCAGCTCTCTTCGTATGCAAGGAGGCAAGCTAGGGAAAGCTGGCGTAGCAAGCGCGAAACGGAAAAGCTCTACGCCCTGAGCCGAACCATTTTGCTGTTGGAAGATCACGTCAATGCGGCCAGCCAGATTGCCAGACACATTGTGCGGCTCTTTGACCTGGAGGGCGCCGTTATTTTCGACCGTTATTCCTCCGCACTGCATATTGGCGGTAGCCTTGAAATCTCCGAGTCACTGGCGAATCTCCTACAGAAGGCCGCCAGTAGCGGTATCGCAGTCACTGACGAGGAGGAAACTCTGGCGATTGCCCCGATACGCCTGGGCGCCGACTTCATCGGAAGCCTCGCGACACAAGGGCTATTCCTTTCGGATGGAGCGCAGCAGGCAGTCCTGAATCTGATCGCGATCACACTCGAACGGGAGCGGCATCGTGAGGAGACAACTCAAGCGGAGGCCGAACGCAAAAGCGAACGTCTCAAATCAACCCTCCTCGATGCCATTGCTCACGAATTTAAAACACCACTGACCTCGATCAAAGTTGCGGCCACATCCTTGCTATCCCCTTCGTTGCTGCCCACAACGGCCGGAACAGAGTTTCAATCCGTGCGTGAACTTGTTACTGTGATCGATGAGGAGGCAGACCGTCTCACCGGTCTCGTAACCGATGCGGTTCAAATGGCACGGATCGAGGCGGGCTCCCTCAGCCCTAAAAAGGGGCTGTGCAAAATAGATGAGTTGATGCTTCGGACTGTGCATGATCTCGAGCGGCGCCGGGATGGGCGGTTGCTGGGCGTGCAGTTCGGCGCTAATCTTCCTACCGTCGCGGCCGATGCCGATCTGCTCAGCCTAACACTGAAACTGCTGCTCGATAATGCGCTCAAGTATTCACCTCCCTTGAGTACCATCACAGTAAGCGCTTCTCGACAGGATACGAATGTTGTGATTCGTGTGCACGACGAAGGGGCAGGTATCCCTGAAGCTGAGCAGGGCCGCCTCTTCGAGAAGTTCTACCGCGGTCTCGGGGAAACCCAAGTACCCGGAACCGGAATGGGCCTGACGGTCGCGAGGGAAATTGCACGGGCGCACGGGGGAGATATCCGGCTCGAAAGCAGAAGTGGAGAGGGGACCACATTCGTACTGACGATTCCTGCCGGCGCCGGAATCGCAAGAGATAGCGATGCAACGCGTTCTCGTGGTTGACGACGATCCGCAAATACGCCGTGTTATGCGCACTTCGCTGACCAGCGAGGGCTTCGAGGTCGCGGATGCGCGTACAGGAGAAGAGGCGCTTGAGCGCGTGCGCGCGCGGCGATTTGATCTCGTGCTGCTGGACGTGAATATGCCAGGTATCGGAGGTATGCAAGCCTGCCGGCTGATGAGAGCCAATTCAGAAATCGCCATCATCATGCTGACCGTGCGGAACACTGAACGCGATAAAGTCGCCGCTCTCGATGCGGGAGCTGATGACTATGTGACAAAGCCCTTCAGTATGCCGGAGCTGCTAGCAAGGATTCGGGCCGCCCTCCGTCGCGTGCCAGGCGCAGCTGAGAGTTCGACGGCTATTCTCAAACTTCCCGATTTTGAGATCGATCTCGGCGCAAGATGCGTGGTCGTGCAGGGAACCCAGATTCGATTGACCCCAAAGCAGTTCGATCTGCTGCAGTATTTCCTCTCGAATGCGAACACACCGTTGTCCCACGGCCGCTTACTCCAGGCCGTCTGGGGGCCTGATTATGGCAACGAAGTAGAATATCTCCGCGTTTTCGTGAACCAGTTGCGCAAGAAGATCGAGCCGAATCCGTCTAAGCCAAAGTACATTCTGACCGAACCGTGGCATGGCTACCGATTTCGAATTCCCGATCACGCCGAATAGAGCGCGTGATCGCACGCTCACGTCAAAAGCCGCTCGACATTTAGAGAATCCTTACGGACTTCTTATGCCTTTTTTATGGCTTTGTCTTTACTCTCTAGATAGTGCTTGACATTTTTTACGTAGCGGTTGGACTCATCTTCTTTATCGGCTGTTGGGCATTTACAAAGGTCTGCAACCGCCTTTAGAGGAGCCAACATGGACTACATCATCGGTGGAATCGCAGCGCTATTTCTGTTCGGATATTTGATTTACGCGCTTCTCAAACCGGAGAAGTTCTGACGAAGAGGCGGTTCTATGACACCGAACGGCGTACTTCAAATACTTGCCTACTTTGCAATCATCCTGCTGCTGACCAGGCCCACGGGACTGTTTATGGCAAAGCTCTTCGACGGAAAACGCACGTTTCTTCACCCGATTCTACGGCGAGTCGAAACGTTCACCTATCGAATATGCGGCGTTCAGGAGCAAGTTGAACAGCGGTGGACCCAGTACACATTCGCGCTGATTGCGTTCAGCGTAGCGAGTTTCGTGGTGATCTATGTTTTGCAAAGGCTACAGGGCTTCCTGCCTTTAAACCCGCAGGGCTTCAGTGCATCCAATGTTCCACCGGACCTTGCCTTCAACACGGCCGTTAGCTTTGTAACAAACACAAACTGGCAGGCTTACAGCGGCGAATCGACGCTAAGTTACTTCGTGCAGATGTCCGCGCTGACCGTTCAAAACTTTGCATCCGCTGCTGTCGGTATTGCGGCGGCCATTGCCCTGGTGCGTGGGTTTTCTCGCGAGCGGGCCAACACGATCGGCAATTTTTGGGTGGACCTGACCCGAGCGACGATCTATATCTTGCTTCCCATTGCTGTTATCGCCGCACTGTTCTTTTGCTCCCAAGGAGTGATTCAGAACTTCAATTCCTATACTCACGTAAAAACGCTCGAAGGAGCGGGGCAGGTGATCGCGCAGGGCCCTGTGGCATCGCAGGAGGCCATCAAGATGTTAGGTACAAACGGCGGGGGGTTTTTTAACGCAAATTCCGCTCATCCATTTGAGAACCCGAGTCCCATCACAAACTTTGTTCAGTTGATTCTCATCTTCCTCATTCCGGCAGGGCTGACCTACACGTTCGGGGTGATGATAGGGGATCGGCGGCAGGGCTGGGCGATCTTCGGGGCTTGCAGCGCCATGTTTTTAGCTGGAGCCTTCACCTGCTACTGGGCCGAGCAAAAGGGGAACCCGCTCCTTTCCAGATTTGGCATCGAAGCAGCCGCAACGCCCGGCCAACCCGGCGGCAACATGGAAGGCAAGGAGACGAGATTCGGTATCGCCGCTTCCACCCTCTTTGCGACGGTCACCACGGACGCCAGTTGCGGCGCGGTCAATTCCATGCATGACAGCTACACACCCCTCGGCGGGTTAGTGCCGCTGTTCAACATTCAGACCGGCGAAGTCATTTTCGGGGGCGCCGGCGCCGGCCTGTACGGTATTCTCCTCTATGCCGTTCTGGCGGTCTTCATAGCGGGCCTGATGGTCGGGCGGACACCGGAATATATCGGCAAGAAAATCGAGCAGAAGGAAGTCAAGATGGCAATGCTTGCGCTCATCTCGACGGCTTTCAGCATCCTCGTGTTCTCGGCAATCTCGTCCGTGATTAAATTTGCACCACCTACTAAAGATGCGAAGGGACAGCCTGCCGTGCACAGCTACTGGAATCCGCCGGGAGCTGCCGCGTCAAATGTGGCCGATTCAGGAGCACACGGTTTCAGCGAAATGCTGTACGCGTACAGCAGCGGGACCGGCAACAACGGCAGTGCGTTCGCCGGTATAACAGCGAATACTCCCTGGTACGACCTGACCATCGGATTAGCGATGCTGATCGGCCGCTTTCTGTTCGTGATTCCCTTACTTGCGGTATCCGGCAGCTTGGTGAAGAAGAAAAGGATTCCGCCATCAGCCGGAACACTGCCTACGAATGGTCCGATGTTTGTGGGGCTTGTTGTGGGCACCGTGATCCTGGTCGGCGCGCTCACCTTCTTTCCCGCTCTGGCGTTGGGGCCGATTGTCGAACACTTTCTCATGTACCAGGGGAGGCTGTTCTCGCTAGCGCTCTTTTCTTTCTAGAGGCTCCGATTATGGCGGCAACCACCCAAATTCCTATTCCCGTTCAGCAACAATCCCTGCTGCCCTCCAATCCCCGTCGTTCGAGACCGCTCTTTGATTGGGAAATCATCCGTCGGGCGATCGCGGAGTCGTTTGTCAAGCTGAATCCCAGGACGCTCATTAAGAACCCGGTGATGTTCGTCGTCGAGGCCGGGGCCTTTCTCGTAACAACCTTTCTCATGCGGGACGCGATTGCCGGCAATGGGCAAATTGGTTTTAGTTTCCAGGTTTCGTTATGGCTCTGGTTTACGGTTCTGTTTGCAAATTTTGCGGAGGCCATGGCCGAAGCGCGCGGCAAGGCCCAGGCCGACACGCTTCGTAAAACAAAAAGGGATGTGATCGCAAAACGCATCTTTGGCGATGGGAGCGTCGATCTATTGCCGGCGGCGCAGCTCCGTTCGGGAGATGTCGTTATCGCGGAAGCGGGCGACTTGATACCGGGCGATGGAGAAGTAATCGACGGCATCGCGACCATAGACGAATCGGTCATTACGGGAGAAAGTGCGCCAGTCATCCGGGAGTCCGGCGGTGACAGGAGCGCAGTTACAGGGGGAACCAAGGTCCTATCCGATCAGATTCGGATTCGCATTACCTCAAACCCGGGCGAGACGTTTCTTGATCGCATGATCGCACTGGTTGAAGGAGCGGAGCGGCAGAAGACACCCAATGAGACCGCATTGAACATTTTGATTGCGGGCCTGACTCTCATCTTTCTGCTGGCGGTTGCCACCCTTGATCCTTTCGCGACCTACGCCGTTGTTTCAGCAGGATCCGGATCGATTCCGGCGATCGCGGTATTAGTTTCACTGCTCGTCTGCCTCATTCCCACGACCATCGGAGGGCTGCTGTCCGCGATTGGCATCGCAGGAATGGATCGGGTCATGCAGGACAACGTCCTTGCGATGAGCGGCAAAGCAGTCGAAGCATCGGGCGACATCGACACGCTTTTGCTCGATAAAACGGGCACAATTACTCTGGGCAATCGTCAGGCCGTCGAGTTTATCGCGCTTCCCGGCGTGGAGGAACGGGAACTGGCCGATGCAGCGCAGTTATCCAGCCTTGCGGATGAGACACCGGAAGGCCGGTCGATCGTGATACTCGCGAAAGAGAAGCACGGCCTGCGTGGCCGCGAGATCGGCGACCGTGAAGCGCAATTCATACCATTTTCGGCGTACACCAGGATGAGCGGTGTGAATATCGGCGATCGCCAGCTCCGTAAGGGCGCTACACAAGCGCTTGAACACTTCGTTCGGAGGCTCGGGGGATTCGTCCCGAAGGAGTTCGCAGAATGGTCGGACCGCATCTCGCGCTTGGGTGGTACGCCCCTGGGGGTTGCGGACGGGCCGCAGCTACTCGGGCTTATTTATCTCAAAGATATCGTCAAGGGCGGGATGAAGGACCGTATTGCGCAACTCCGGGCCATGGGCATTCGCTCGGTGATGGTCACAGGCGATAACCCCCTCACGGCTGCCGCAATTGCCTCGGAAGCCGGAGTCGATGATTTTCTGGCTCAGGCGACACCCGCCGACAAGCTCGCATACATCAAGCGCGAACAGGCCGAAGGGCGGCTGGTTGCAATGACAGGCGACGGCACAAACGACGCACCGGCTCTGGCACAGGCTGACGTAGGTCTTGCCATGAATACGGGAACGATGGCGGCGAAGGAAGCCGGAAATATGGTGGACCTTGACAGCAATCCCACCAAGCTCATTGAAATTGTGGCGATCGGTAAACAACTGCTGATTACGCGGGGCGCGTTGACTACGTTTTCCATCGCGAATGACGTGGCAAAATACTTCGCCATTATTCCGGCTATGTTCATGGCGACCTATCCGGCTCTGGCGAAATTCAACATCATGGGCCTGCACACTCCTCAAAGCGCGGTGCTTGCCGCCGTCATCTTCAATGCGTTGATCATCATCGCGCTTGTGCCCCTCGCTTTGCGCGGAGTGAAGTACCGGCCCATCGGCGCTGCTTCATTACTCCGGCGCAATATTTTGATCTATGGCATCGGCGGCATTCTCGTCCCGTTCCCCGGAATTTGGGCGATTGATCAGCTTCTGGTACTGCTGCACCTGGCGTGAAACAAGGAAGCTTATGCTCAAGCATCTTGGACCCGCATTTCGAATGACATTGTTCCTGACAGTCTTGACCGGGCTGATCTATCCGATCGCAGTCACAGGCCTGTGCCAGCTCCTGTTTCACGATCAAGCCAACGGAAGCCTGATCGCTAACGGAGGCCGCGTGATCGGTTCCGCGCTGATCGGACAGAATTTCACGATGCCGAAGTACTTTCATCCGCGCCCGTCCGCTGCGGGGATTTACGGGTACGATGCGTCGGCATCAGGCGGATCGAACCTTGGCCCAACAAGCCGCAAGCTCTTCGATCGCACAAAGGCGGCTGCGGATCAGTTTCGCAGCGAAAACCCAGCCTACCGTGGTTCCATTCCGGCGGATGCTTTGAGTGCTTCCGGCAGTGGCTTGGATCCCGACATAAGCGTGGCAAACGCCAAGGCTCAAGCTGCTCGCGTCGCGCGGATTCGGAAGGTCTCGCGCGATCGGATCCTGGCGCTTGTATCGCAGAATACCAATGGACGCGGACTTGGTTTCCTCGGCGAACCGGCGATCAATGTGCTGAAGCTCAATCTGGCTTTGGATCGGCTTTACCCGGCTTACTGATCTCCTTCCGCCTGCCCGGTGTTTACAGAAGCCTGAAAGTAGCTGACCTGAAGTTGTCCGAAGAGCATTGCCCCGCCTGTCAGTCTCGAGGCGCGCAAAAATCCGGCTTGTCTGAGCAGGATGAGGATCCGTTCTTCTGAGTTATCTTTCATGCGCTCGCTTGAATGCGGCACGCGGACAAGGGAGCCGCGAACGTCGGATTCAGATTCCGTGAAATCCACCAGATGTAACGTCCCGCCGGGTTTCAGGACGCGCTGGACCTCGCGCATCGTCTTCTCTTTTTCTTCCGGCGCAAGATGGTGGAACATGAAAGAAGAAAAGACCCGGTCGAAGGACGAATCGTGATATGGCAGGTCATCTGAAAAGCCCTGGTCGAACTGGATAGCTACTGCTGCTTTTCGCGCCTTACGCCTTGCTCGGGTGAGCGCCTTCGGGTCGGGATCGAGTCCGACGGCCTCGACGCCGGGGTAAAGGCGCTTGATGAGCAAGCCGAGTGTCCCAGTCCCACAACCGACATCGAGAACACGGTCGTGAGGCCGCAGATCCGCCTGATCGAGAAGTACCTTCCGTATTCGGTCGCCGCCGATTAGCTTCACGAGCGGATCGTAAAGCGGCAGTAGCCAGTCCTTCCCAGCGGCTGGAAGATAGCTTCTCCGAACACTCGTCATTGGGTTAACATCCTTTCTGTTCTTGAATGCAAGCGAGGCGGCACCTCTTACGTCCGGGAGCGATCCTTGAGAAGAGATCGCCTCATTGCGCCTCGGCCGAGTCTTCTCTTCCGGTAAGAGATTTCAATCGATTTGGATCGCCCCAGAGGGATTCCGTGTTCGAAAGAATTTCCTCGGGCGTGTAGGGGAAACGCTTTACCTGCTGCAAGCTGTGCAAACGCGCTTGATCGTTGTAGTGGGCTGACGATGGGTTCTGGGATTCTCCATACGGCAGAAGCGTCCAGATCTGTTTCGGATTCCCTTCGACCACGACCATCAGATGCCCCCATCCGTCGTTGCAGTGAATGGCGCCGTCGGGCTGCTCTACCCCTTCGTCCGGATGCAGTACCCCGTAAATCGATTCGCCGCCCAGCGGAAACGTCCCTCCGCGAACAACAACGTTAATGCGTCCCCACGCCACCGCGGTACTCCCATACCGGCTCTTGATCGTTTGAAGCGCATCCTCGAATGCCCGGCGAGCCCGTTGCTGCTCCTGGGAAGAATTGATATCGATCGTCTTCTTTCGTTCATAAGACAGAAATCGAGCGAACAAGGCCTGCGAGAACATTTGTTGATACGATTTCGCCCAGAAATGAATGTAAGTGTATGCCACCGAATCTTTACTGGAGCGCCGGTCCCACCTGCGAATTTCATCGAGGGCCTGGGCGGCCTCTTTTGACGATGCGTTCTCGCCGCTATAGGCGCGTGCAAGCAGCGGAACGATCACATCCGACGGCATGATGTACGTATCGAAACCCAGGCGCTTCATCTCCTCGACGCTGAATTTTCTGTTTTGAGTGAGCACTTGAAAGAGCCGTTCTCCGCGCGTGTTCAAAACCTCTTCGCCAGCATCGGCGCGCGGCTTTACTCGCAGATAATAGGAAGTGGGTTGCAGCGGCTTCAAACCTGAATTTCGAGTGCAGACCCAGGGCGGATTATTGCAGTTCTGCAAAAAGCCGGAAGCAGGATTCAGCACTTGCGGATACTCGTTAAACGGCAGATAGGGACCCCATTCTGTCCTGGAGGTCCACCCTGGGACCGGTTTGCTCCAGTCATAGGATGGGTCACGCCGGGCGACGTTCCCGTTGTGAACCCAAAAGATATTCTTGTCATCGGAGTAGAGCAGATTCCAGCGCGGCATGAGCTGGCGGCTAAGCGCTGCTTTGAACTCGGTCAGATTACGGGCCTTCATGATCGAATACAGCCCGGTGGCATAATTCACGCCATCGAAGTTAGGCAGCTTTACCGAATAGGCGCGCATCTTTCGGCGGTCATATTTCACAACCGGCCCGTGGAGCGTGTAATAAAGCGGCAGGGTGACGGTCCGAAAGCTATTGCCTCGCTTGACGCGAAACGTCTCGTGCTCTACCTTTATGGCGCGCCACTTCCCGCCGTACAGGTATTCGAGCGGATTCCGCGGATTCAGGCGTTCCTCATACACATCCGCAATATTCGGCTCGTTCCAGGTAGCTGACCAGGTGATTTTGTCATTCCACCCGTCCAGAAACACCGGGCTGCCAAACCAACTGATTCCGGCGGCGTCCAGCTTTCCCGGCGTAATCAAATGGGCTTCGTAGTTCTGAAACCGATTCGCCCAAGGCATGTGTGTATGCTCCACATGAATCACGTGGCCGTTTTCCGAGCGCCACGGCAGGATTGCCCATTGGTTCGACCCAAAGTTAGGGAAACTGGAAGCGCCCTCCGAGAGTTTTATCAACGCGTCATGGATGCTATAGAAGCGCATGTACTCGCTTCGTTCCAGCGCCTCAACATCCTCAGCGGTGATCGGCGTGATCCAGTTCTCGATGCGGCCGCGGTTCTCCGCAATATATTCATTCACGCCACGTGCGAAGCCATCCAGAATTTTGTATGTGTCAGGATCGATCTGATCGCGATGCTCCTCTACGCACTTCTTGGTGCGGAGCAATCGCTGAAGGTAATCGCCATCCCACCGGTACTCATAGGGAATGAAGTGCAGATATCCGTCCCCTAGCGCCTTTTCCCCTTGAATTTCGGCGCGCCGTCCCTGGGCATCCCGGTACTGCAGCATCATCTCCGTAAGGTGATCCTGCGCCTGGGCATATCCATAACCAAAGAATGTTGCTGCCTCGGTCTCGCCTACAATGTGCGGCGTTCCGAAGTGGTCGCGGTAGATCGTGACCTTCCCAGCTAAGGGATCCGCGGCTCCGGCGGCGGTTGCGGACCCGAGGCATGTCGCCAGAACAGCAAGCACCTGAAAAGCACACGGAAACCGGGATTTTCGCATGTGAGGCCAATTATAATCGTGAAACCGCCCTTTCGCAGTTGTCTCCGCCGCCTTTGTTATCCTCACGGGTGCATGAGCGGGACTATCCTCGATGGAAAGAAGGTAAGCCGGGAAATACAAGATGAACTGCGCCCGCGAATCGAGCGCCTGTCGCGAGCGCCCGCACTGGCGGTCATTCTGGTTGGAGAAAATCCCGCCTCTCAAATCTACGTCAGGAACAAGGTCCGGGCCTGCCGTGATTTGGGGATTCGGAGTTTCGACGCAACTCCTCCTGACACCATCTCAACCGGTGAACTTCTCCGGATCATTGAAGACTTTAATCGAAACCCTGAAGTCGATGGAATTCTGGTGCAGACGCCACTTCCGAAGCAAGTCGATACGCAGCGAGTGCTCCAGGCCGTAGATCCGGCCAAGGATGCCGACGGCTTCCATCCATGTAATGTCGGCAACCTGGTCGCAAACAGGCCTGCTCCGCGAGCTTGCACGCCCGCCGGAATTCTGGAGCTTTTGAAACGATCGCAGATCCCGATTGCCGGTCGGCGGGCAGTGATCGTCGGGCGCAGCGATATTGTCGGGAAGCCGATGGCGTTCATGCTGCTCCACGAGAACGCGACGGTAACCATTTGTCACTCGCGTACGAGGGATCTTGCCGACGAATGCCGCCGCGCGGACATTTTGGTTGCTGCAATGGGAAGGGCGGCTGCGATCACAGCCGATTTCATCAAGCCAGGAGCCGTGGTGATCGATGTCGGTATGAACCGGCTTACGAACGAAGCCGAGGTTGTACGGCTCTTCGCCCATGAGCAGGCGCGTCTCGCCGCTTTTGCAAGGAACGGCTATACACTGGTGGGCGATGTCGATCCCATGGCCATGCGCGAGATCGCATCGGCATACACTCCCGTGCCCGGCGGAGTTGGGCCGCTGACGATTGCAATGCTGATGGCCAACACCGTGGCCCTGGCAGAGCAGCACCTGGGATGATCAAAGTCGGCCTAACGGGCGGCTATGCGAGCGGAAAATCGTTTGTGGCGGCTGAATTTGAGCGCCTGGGCTGCCATGTGATTTATGCCGACCGGTTGGGACACGCGGTATTGGAGCCGGATGGCGGCGCATTTGTGCCCACCGTTGAAGCGTTCGGACGCGACATATTAGATGCCGTTGGAAGAATCGATCGCAAAAAGCTCGCGGCAATCGTATTTGCCGCTCCCGAACTGCTTGAGCGTTTGAATGGCTTTGTTCATCCGGCGGTGTTTCGGTTGGAGGAGCAACTGCTTGCGCGATTCGCAGCCGAAGATCCGCGCGGCATCGCGATGCTGGAAGCCGCTATTCTGATAGAAACCGGTCGGTACGCAGCACTCGATCGGCTGGTTCTCACCGCGTGCGGCGCCGAAACGCAGATTGCGCGAGGTATGAAACGCGATGGCATGACTCGCGAACAGGTTTTGGCCAGGATCAGCAGACAAATGCCGCTTGCGGAGAAGAAACTCTACGCCGACTACATCATCGATACGGATGGCGCAAAAGAGGCAACCACACGGCAGGTGGAAGCCGTATATCGGGATTTGAAGCAGTTTGCAGAAGATCACGCATGAAACTTCGCATTTTCCTTTTTACGTTTCTGATCACATTGGCCTTGATATGGCTGACCTCCCGCGCGAATTGGAGTATCCGCGGGCTCATGGCGCCATTATCTCGAACCGCGCTGAAATGGTCGGAGCCCGCCCAGGCACACGGAGCAGGCCTGACCGCGGAAGAGCAGAATAACATCGATATCTATAAGGCCGCGCGGCTTGCTACCGTTTACATCACCAGCACCGCCGTAAGGCGCGATTTTTTTTATGGCCCCGTTGCTTCACAGAGCCTCGGCTCCGGCTTTTTGATCAATGACGCCGGTTTCATTCTGACGAATTTCCACGTGATTTCAGGTAGTAGCCGCATTCAGGTTACCCTGTCCGATCAAAGCCAGTACTACGCGACGGCACTGGATCCGGATCGGTCCGACGATCTGGCGCTGATCAAGATCGATCCAAAGCGCAAGCTGGAGTATCTTCGCCTGGGTGATTCGGATCACTTACAGGTAGGCCAGAAGGTTCTCGCCATAGGCAATCCATTTGGATTGGAGGGAACGCTTACGGTTGGAGTCGTAAGCTCTATTGGGCGCTCGATTAGAGCAGAACGGTCGGAGAGGCTTCAGGGAATGATTCAGACCGATGCGGCCATCAATGGCGGCAACAGTGGCGGCCCGTTGCTCGATTCCAGCGGCAACGTCATAGGAATCAATACGGCGATCCTGGGGCAGACCAATATCGGTATTGGCTTCGCCTCGCCGATCAATCGAGCGAAGGCGCTTCTGAGGGATTATCAGGCGGGGCGCGTCACCGAACGACCCAAGGTCGGGATCTCTACGGAGTATGTGGCGGGCGATCTTGCGCAGGCTCTCGATCTGCCCAGGCAGGGAGGGTTATTAGTGCAGGGTGTGCAGCGCGGGTCTTCGGAAGACGCCGCGGGCGTACGCGGAGCCAGGCAAATAGTGGATATTGGCAACGTCGAACTCGGAATCGGCGGCGATCTCATAACGGCCATCGATGGGCAGCCCGTACGCCGGGAAGATGCGCTCGTGCAGGCTATCGCTGAAAAGCGTGTCGGCGATACCATCGTCTTGACCATCTACCGCAACGGGCGCACCATCAAACTGCCGGTGAAGTTGCTCCGCCCGCCCGCGGATCTGGGGTGAAGTTACCCTCTGGCGACCTGAAGTATGCGGCGTGCAAAGTCAATTGCCATTAATGTCTTTTTAGTTTTCCACCTCGTCGCAATAACGTGCTGGTGTGTGCCTTTAAACTCTGCGCTAATCCTGTCGGTTCGCGGCGCCATTCGCCCTTACATGCTATGGTCGGGACTCTTCCAGGCCTGGGATATGTTTTCTCCCACGCCACGATCGGTGAACGCCCACGTAGAAGCGGCCGTCATTTTGAAAGGCGGCCGCATCAGTACGTGGAAATTTCCGAGAATGGAGCAGCTTGGTTTCGCGGCGCGGACGTACAAGGAGCGCTATCGAAAATTCGTTGAAAACTTGCAGGAGGATTCGCACGCGCTTATCTGGCCCGATGTGGCCCGGCGCATTGCCCGCGCGAACAATAACCCGGCGGACCCGCCGCAAGTTGTCATGCTAATCCGCTACTGGTCCGATATTGTCCCTGCTGCGGCCACCTCTTCACAGGTTCCGGAGCACGCGCGTATTTTTTTTGAGTACAACGTAAAGCCGGAGGATTTGAAGTGAGCCTCCGGATACTCTTCGAAGCCTGGAACCGCTTCTTCTTTGAGCCCCAGTCACCGCTTCCCATTGCAGTATTTCGCATTCTCTATGGATGCCTGGCGCTTGCCAACCTTGTACTGCTCTATCCGGACTGGTTGACCTGGTTCGGGACAAACGCCTGGGTGAGTATCCCGGCGATGGCGAAGCTGGAACCGGGCGTGCGGCTCAATCTGTTTACAGTGCTCCCGGCCGATAACCGCTGGATCACAGGCCTGTTCTGGGTATTTCTGGCATGTGTGCTCCTTTTGACCGCCGGATTTTTGACGCGAATCAATAGCGTGATTGTATTTCTTTGTCTAACTTCGATTCACCAGAGAAACCTATACATTCTTCACGGCGGAGACACGTTTCTGCGAGTAGCCGGGTTCTTCCTGATTTTTGCGCCGGCCGGGGCCGCCCTGTCGCTCGATCGTTTGATCCGCGTCAGAAGCGGCCGCGACAGTAAAGACATTCAGCCGAAGCCGCCCTGGGCGCAGCGAATGATTCAATTCGAGTTGGCGCTACTTTACTTTGTTACGTTCTGCTGGAAATCGTCGGGGGCCCCTTGGGTGAACGGTACTGCGATGTACTACATTGCTCATCTAGATGAACTTCGACGGTTCCCAATCCCATCCGTTCTCCAGAATCCCCTGCTGCTGAAGATAGAAACCTGGTTTACCCTGGCGATTGAATTTTCCCTCGGCGTCCTGATCTGGTTCAAAGAACTGCGGTATCCGCTGCTGGCAATCGGAGCATTGTTTCATATTTATCTCGCTTACTGGCTGAATATCCCGCTGTTCCAGTGGGAAGTCCTTTCGGCTTATGTTCTTTTCATCCGTCCCAAAGATCTGGAACGTGCCTGGAGCTTCACGCGAAACCGCCTCAAGGCCGTGCGCCCGGTCAAAGTCCGCGGTTAGGCCGGCAGCAGGCTCAACGCCGCCTCAATCTCGCTACGTGTATGCAGGTCGCCCTTACGGGTACTGGCTTCGATACCCTTTTCATACATATCCCGGGCTTCCTCGATGCGGCCGAGTTTCGCTAACACCTGGCCGCCGTGATAGTAAGCGGCAGCATAGCTGTCATCCTGCTGGATGAGCGAGCGAAACTCGGCGGTAGCCTGCTCCAATTCGCCGCGGTTGGCGTGCTCCATCGCCAGACCATAACGCGCGAATGCGTTGCTCGGGTCGCTGTCTACCATCTGTTTGAGAATGTCCAGGCGATTGGTTGCCATCGCTTACATTCTGGCAGCAGATCAGGAAGTATATTCGCGGACGTGGCGCGCCGCTGTTTCTACCGCCCCGGCGGCTTTCGATGTGGTGGACTTTGCCGTCTTTGCGGCGTCTTCGAATCGTTGCTGCGTGCGTCCCGCAAACTCCCC
The DNA here is from genome assembly GCA_025980435.1 of Bryobacteraceae bacterium. Taxonomy (GTDB): domain Bacteria; phylum Acidobacteriota; class Terriglobia; order Bryobacterales; family Bryobacteraceae; genus Bog-105. Next base: position 10,931 of record JAICXK010000019.1, on the reverse strand, counting down.
CAGGGATGCTGCGGCGTTCTCCACACTTTCGCGACCTCTTCGCCATGCCTGCTCAGTCAGGCTTAACGACCAGTTCGCGCACGCCGGGATCACCAGTACCAAACCGGCAACCGTCAAGCCGCATCCGACACCGATGAGAACCGCCCCGACAACGCCGTTTTTGGAAGTATTTCTCATATGCCTATTCGAGCCTCCTTTAATATGGACTCAAATTCAAACCCGGGTAGTTTCGCTGTATGTGCCAAATACGTGGCGCAGGGCATCGCAGATTTCTCCCACGGTCGCGTAGGCACGGACCGCATCGAGGATGAGCGGCATGGTATTCCCGGTCCCTTCGGCCGCGCGGCGAAGGGCATCCAGCGATTGCTCGACGCCCGCGTTACTACGGCGTTTGCGTAAGGCAGCGAGCTTTGCTGCCTGGTGGTCTTCCGCCGCCTCATCGACCTGCAGCAAGTCAATTGGTTCCTGGTCCGATTGAAACCGGTTGGCGCCGACGATGACGCGCTCCCCTTGTTCGATCTCGCGCTGGTACCGGTAACTGGCGGCCGCAATCTCCTGCTGGGGGAATCCGGATTCAATAGAGGCGATCATGCCGCCGATTTTGTCGATCCGCTCAATATACTCGTTGGCGGCCGATTCCATTTGCAGCGTGAGACTCTCGACGAAATAGGAACCTCCTAGCGGGTCTGGAGTATTCACTATTCCGGTCTCATATGCCAGAATCTGCTGTGTCCGCAGGGCAAGCGTCACGGCGTGCTCGCTGGGTAGGGCATAGGCTTCGTCGAGCGAATTCGTATGCAGGGATTGCGCGCCGCCTAAAACAGCAGCCATGGCCTGCCACGCCGTTCTCATAACGTTGTTGTACGGCTGCTGCCAGGTGAGCGAACATCCCGCGGTCTGGGCGTGGAAACGAAGCTTCCAGTTGCGCTCGACCTTGGCGCCATACCGGTCGCGCATCACGTGTGCCCAGATCTTGCGCGCCGCCCGGTATTTCGCAATCTCTTCGAAGAAATCGTTATGAGCATTGAAAAAGAAGCTCAGCCGCCCGGCGAAATCGTCGATCTCCAGACCGCGCCGCAACGCCCATTCGACGTACTCGATGCCATCGCGTAGGGTGAACGCGAGTTCCTGCGGGGCCGTCGATCCAGCCTCGCGGATATGGTATCCGCTGATCGAAATGGGATTAAATCGCGGCGTGTAGCGCGAACCGAACTCAATGGTATCGGTCACCAGCCGCATGGATGGGCGCGGTGGAAAAATGTACTCCTTCTGAGCGATGTACTCCTTGAGAATGTCATTCTGAAGCGTGCCCGAAATACGCTTCCATTCCACGCCTTGTTGCTCGGCGACAGCAAGATACATAGCCCACAACACGGCCGCCGGCGAGTTAATTGTCATGGAGACCGTCACCTCACCAAGCGGGATGCCGCGGAACAGGATCTCCATATCCTCCAGCGAAGAGATGGACACTCCGCACTTGCCCACCTCGCCCTGGCTCATCGAGTGATCGGCATCGTAGCCCATCAGGGTCGGCAGATCAAACGCGACCGAAAGGCCCGTTTGTCCTTGTTCTAATAGGTACCGGTAACGGCGGTTCGTTTCTTCCGGCGTGGCGAAGCCGGAAAACTGCCGCATTGTCCACAGTCTGCCTCGATACATGTCGCGGTGAATTCCGCGCGTGTAAGGATATTGCCCTGGGTTGCCCAGTTCGCGGCCGGGATCGAAATGCTTCAGGTTCTCCGGACCGTATAGAGGCTCGACCGGTATTCCGCTGATGGTCGTAAACGGACCTTCGGTGGTCTTCATTTCGCCTGCCGCTTGTATCGTAGCGTAGGACGTGCGAAGAGCGGTTCGGCTTGAAGAGCGGTTCGGCTTTAGGTGGAGCTGAGCCACTTGGGGTCTAAGAGGGGGCTCAGCTCCGAACACACCAGAGTGCGTTTAAAGGGATTAGCTATACCGTAACAGTTCAAAGCCGCTTCGTCTTCAGGCGAAAGATCGGTTTCGAACTCCATCGAAAGGTTGAGGCCGAGTCGAGTCCAGCCAACCCGTTCCGGCACGAAATCTTCACCGAACGTTTACGACCAAATTCTCGCTCGCAAGATCTAACCCCCGGGTGCGGCTCAAATCGTTTCTTCAGACGGAAGAGTATTCCCATGCGAACTGCCAGCATCGTGGCAATTACGGTAACCGCACTGCTTCTCGCAATTGTCGTCATCTGCTATTCACTCCTGAAGTCGGGCGATCTCAGCGCTCGTAAAAAACCGGGTACATTCGAGCGCGCGGTTGCAAACTATGCTCTCAACCTGTCGATTCCCGGAGCCGCAAAGAAGGCAAAGAATCCTGTCAAAGCAACTCCGGACGCACTTGCATCGGGGACCAAATACTATTCAGAAAACTGCGCGGTTTGCCACGGCAACGATGGCGCGGGAAGGACAAACCCAGCGAAAGGTTTATCACCCGATGTACCAGATCTCCGCGCGACACCTGTACAAAAACTTACCGACGGAGAGATTTTCTATCTCATCAGGAATGGCATCCGGTTTACTGGCATGCCGGGCTGGGATTTCCAAGACCAGGAAATCTGGAAGCTGGTATTAGTGACGCGCCAGCTCCCAAAGCAATCATCTCCGAATTCCCCCAACAAGCCCGCGAAGCCGGAGTGAAACCGGTTACAACAACCTGCCGCCGCTACGGTCAATCCTCTCCGCGTTTAAATACGGCCGAAGCGCAGCCGGTATCACGACGCTTCCGTCCTCTTGCTGATAATTTTCCACGATCGCCACCCAGGTGCGCCCCACGGCCAGTCCGCTCCCGTTCAGCGTGTGTACGAACTCGGCCTTGCCCTTGCCGCTCTTTGATCGAATTTGCGCGCGGCGGGCCTGGAACGCTTCAAAGTTCGAGCAGGACGAAATTTCCTTGTAGCCGTTCTGGCCCGGCAACCAGACCTCGATATCGTACGTTTTGGCCGAACTGAAGCCGAGATCGGCGGTGCAAAGCGCTACGGTTCGGTATGGCAGTTCCAGGCGCTGAAGCACGTCCTCGGCATCGCGAGTGAGCTTCTCATGCTCCTGGCGGCTCTGTTCCGGCTTCGTGAATTTGACCAGCTCGACCTTCTGAAACTGATGCTGCCGGATGATTCCGCGCACGTCGCGGCCGTAAGATCCGGCTTCGCTGCGGAAACACGGAGTATAGGCGCACAAAGAGATTGGCAAATGATCGGTGTTTAGAGTCTCATCACGAAACAGATTCGTGACGGGCACTTCCGCGGTTGGCGCCAGCCAAAGGTCGTGTCCTTCGCAACGAAACAGGTCCTCGGCGAATTTGGGTAACTGACCTGTGCCATAGAGGCTTGCTGAATTGACGAGAAAAGGCGGCAGGACTTCCTGATAGCCGTGCTCTCGGGTGTGCAAATCGAGCATGAAGTTGATCAGTGCCCGCTCGAGTCTTGCGCCGATTCCCCAGTACACGGCGAAGCGGGCGCCGGCGACCTTGGCTGCCCGCTCGAGGTCCAGTATCCCTAATTCGGGGCCCAGGTCCCAATGAGCTTTCGGCTCAAATGAAAATTCAGGCGGCTTTCCCCAACGGCGGACTTCCCGGTTGTCGCGCTCATCCCGACCCACGGGGACCGTTTCATCCGGAAGGTTCGGAATTCGAGCTAGAAAATCCCGGAACTCGGAATCGAATTTGTCTACGTGGTTCTCGAGCTCGGCAATACGCTCGCCGATGGCGCGGACCTCCTGCTGGCGTTTGGAGGTATCTTCGCCGGCTTTCCGCAGTTTGGCGATTTCAGCGCTGGCGTGATTTCGCTCTGCTTTGAGCTGCTCGCTTTCTGTCACGCACTGGCGGCGCTGCCGGTCCAGCTCTTGAAAGGATTCGATGTCAAGCGTAAAACCCCGCGTAGCCAGGCGCTGCTGAATTTTTTCCAGGTTGGTTCGAAAGAAAGTGAGATCGTACATGGCTCAAACCGGCTTGCTACCCCGCGCGGCTCCGTCTAAAAGCAGTGAAGTCTACGAACGCTGCTCGATAGGTATCCAGGGCTGGCCGTTAGGAGCGCCGGTGTACTCGGCTCTGGGCCGGATCAAGCGGTTATTGCGGTACTGCTCCAGAATGTGCGCCGTCCAGCCCGACATCCTGCTCACCGCAAAAATAGGCGTGAACAGGTCGACGGGAATACCGAGCGAATAGTAGGTCGAAGCGGAGTAGAAGTCGACATTCGCGTTCAAATTCTTAAGATCGTGAACCGTCTGCTCGACGCGCGCGGATTTCTCATATAGCTCCGTGTGCCCGGTTCGTTTCCCAAGTTCCGCGCTCATCTTTTTCAGATGAATGGCCCGAGGGTCGAGCACGTGATATACGCGGTGGCCAAAGCCCGGAATTTTCACCTTTTTGTTCAGATCGCTTTTCACTCTCGCTACCGCGTCCTCGGGAGACTTTGTGGAGAGCAGCATCTGGATGACAGCCTCATTCGCGCCGCCGTGCAGTGGGCCTTTCAGTGCGCCAATAGCGGATGTCACCGCGGAGTAGATATCGGACAACGTGGCAGCGGTCACCCGGCCGGCAAAGGTTGACGCGTTCAATTCATGATCGGCGTGCAGGATTAGCGCAACGTCAAAAACGCGCTCCATGAGGTCGTCCGGCTTTTTCCCGCTCAACGTGTACAGAAAATTGGCTGCGTATCCCAGGTTCGGGTCGCCCGATATCAGCTCTTTCCCGTTTCGAAGCCGGTCGAAGCTGGTAACGATTGTAGGAACGCGGGCCATCAGCTTTATGGCTTTCCTGCTGTTCGCTTCCTGAGAATTATCGGCCGCCTCCGGGTCATACAAGCTGAGCATGGAAACCGCCGTGCGCAGCACATCCATGGGAAGGCTTCCCTTCGGAACGGCTCCCAAAAAAGATGTGACCTCCTTCGGCAGTTCGCGCTCCGCCGTCAGCGAACGCTTCAGCCCTTCGAGTTCGCTCCGATTCGGCAGCTTTCCATTCCAGAGGAGATAGATAACTTCTTCAAACGTGGCATTTTCGGCCAGTGTGTTGATGTTGTATCCGAAGTAGCTGAGTATGCCTCTGTCGCCGTCGATGAAACAGATTTGGGACGATGTCGCAACAACGTTCTCGAGACCTGCCCCTGCGCTCGCCATGAATTTTATTTATCTCTCCCGCTTTGATTCTATATAACTTGCTTATGCGCGGCTTTGCGATCGGCGTTGGTAGTATCATCTTGAGTTCTCGCGAGATAATGCAAAGTGGTGACGTCCCAAAGTCATGTGTCCCAACACCTGATGTCCGGCGGCGCTTCTGTTCCAGTCGAACTGGATCGTGAGGCGCTGATCCGGACCTTCCGGATCATGTACCTGTCGCGCTGTCTGGATGACCGCGAGGTCATGCTGAAGCGGCAGAACAGGATTTTTTTTCAGATCAGCGGCGCTGGACATGAAGCCGTCCAAATTGCCGCTGGAATGGTGCTGAAGCCCGGGTTTGACTGGATTGCGCCCTACTATCGAGACCGCGCCCTGATGCTCACTTTGGGAATGACCGCCGAGGACATGCTGCTGCAGGCTGTCGGCGCGGCCCGCGATCCGAGTTCGGGCGGAAGGCAGATGCCCTCTCACTGGTCTTCGCCATCCCTGCACGTTCTGACGGGCTCTTCGCCAACGGGTTCGCAATATCTGCATGCCGCCGGCTGCGCCGAAGGCAAACGCTTCATCAATCCGGATTCGGACGAGATCACTCTGGTGTGCTCCGGGGAAGGCGCAACAAGCGAAGGCGAGTTTTGGGAATGCATGAACATCGCTTGCCTGGAGGGGCTCCCCCTGCTTGCGCTGGTTGAAGACAACGGATACGCTATTTCGGTTCCGGTTGAGAAGCAAACCGCCGGCGGAAGCATCTCACGTCTTCTGGAAGGCTTTCCCGGGCTGTTGCGGATCGAGGTGGATGGAACAAACTTCATCGATTCGTTTCATGCTCTGAAACACGCGTCTGCATATTGCCGCGCAGGCCATGGACCCGCGTTAGTGCATGCTTCCGTCATTCGCCCGTATTCGCATTCGCTTTCAGATGATGAGCGGCTCTATAAGCCCCGCATCGAGCGTGATCAGGAAGCGGCGCGAGACCCGTTGAAGACATTTCCTGACTTGCTGCTTCGCGAAGGGCTTCTTGACCGCGGCGGAATCGATCGCATTATGCGCGAGATCGATCACGAAGTCGCCGAAATCTCACAGCGGGTTCTGCACGAACCCGGTCCCGCGCGTGATTCTATATTTGTTCATCTCTACTCAAGCGACCTCGATCCAACGTCGGATGCCTTTAGCGCCGAACCGAAGCTAAGCGGCGAGCCGCGAACCATGGTGGATTCCATCAATCAAACGCTATTCGATGAGATGCGCCGCGATAGTCGAGTGATTGTGTTTGGGGAAGATGTCGCTGATTGCAGCCGCGAGCAATATTTGCCGGAGGTGAAAGGGAAGGGGGGAGTGTTCAAGGCGACCAACCGTCTGCAGCGCGAATTCGGAAGCCAGCGTTGCTTTAATACTCCGATTGGGGAAGCGGGTATCGTCGGACGCGCGATCGGTCTCGCGGTACGCGGGCTAAAGCCTGTTCCGGAAATTCAATTTTTCGATTACATCTGGCCGGCTACGATGCAGATACGTAATGAGTTGGCCACATTTCGCTGGAGATCCAACAACGGCTTCTCCAGCCCGATGGTAATTCGCGTCCCTATTGGCGGTTATCTGACAGGAGGAGCGATTTACCACAGCCAATGCGGCGAAGTGATCTTTACACACATGCCAGGTTTGCGGGTGGTATTTCCATCGAATGCGCTCGACGCATGCGGTTTGCTGCGGACCGCGATCCGCTGCGATGACCCGGTCCTCTTTCTCGAACACAAGAAGCTCTACCGCGAGCCGTACAATCGCTCGCCTTACCCCGGTCCCGATTTCACCATCCCTTTTGGCAAGGCAAGAACCGTGAAGCTTGGGCACAATCTGACGATCATCACTTACGGCGCGCTCGTGCAGAAGTCGCTGCAGGCGGCCTTGCAACTGGAACAGCACAGGCACGGTGTCTCCGTGGAAGTAATCGATCTGCGTACCCTCTCTCCCTACGATTGGGAAACGATTCGGTCCTCTGTGCGCAAGACCAGCCGGGTGCTGATTGCGCATGAGGATACCTTGTCGTGGGGCTACGGAGGGGAGATCGCGGCGCGCATTTCCAGCGAGCTTTTTACGGAATTGGATGCACCGGTCGGGCGCGTTGCGGCCCTGGATACCTGGGTGGCCTACAATCCTCAATTGGAAGATGAGATTCTTCCCCAGGTCGGGGACATCGTGCGCGAAGGCGAACGCCTGCTGGGATTTTAGGGAACTGTCCTGGTTATGTATCTAGTTTTCCTGCGCTTCGCGATAGGCTTGTGATAAGGATTACTGACTAGGAGAAGACTAATGTTGCGAAAATGGCTCGCCCTTCTGATTCCTGTCGCACTCGCGTGTCTGTCGCTCGGCTGCGGAGGGAATTCGCCGAACGACCAGCAGTTGACGACGGATATTCAATCGAAGCTCTATGCGGACGCAACCACGAAGCCCGCGAATATCAACGTCGCTGTTAAAGACGGCGTTGTAACGCTGAGCGGCGATGTTCCAAGCTCGGACGTCGAATTGGAAGCGATGAAGATTGCCAATGGGGCCGCCGGCGTGAAGAGCGTAAGCGACCAGCTTAAAGTGAACGCCGCTGCCGCGAGCAATCCGGCATCAACTCCTCCGCCCGCCCAGGCACAAAGCTCGTATCCGCCAGCGTCCTCCGCCTCCGCTGCCAGCACGCCTACTCCCGCCACTTCCGATTCAGACCGGCGCGAGCGGGCTGCAACGTCCGCTTCCGCGACAGTACCTGCCGGCCAACGGATCTCGGTTCGGATGACCGATGCCATCGATTCGTCCAAGAACACCCCAGGGCAGGAGTTTCAGGCATCGCTCGATGCGCCTGTCACTTCGGGTGACCGAGTAGTACTCCCTGCCGGCACACCATGCACGGTATCTCTTGAAAATGTCGCCTCAGCGGGCCGCATCAAGGGCCGCAGCGAATTGGCTGTTCGCCTGACAAGCATTTCCTACCGCGGGCATACTTACCAGACCGATACCAGCGTGGTTGAGCAGCAGGGGAAGGCTCGCGGCAAACAGACTGCGATCCGTACCGGAATCGGTGCAGCCGCGGGCGCGATCATCGGCGGTCTCGCCGGAGGCGGAAAAGGCGCAGCGATCGGATCGGCCGCCGGCGGCGGCGCAGGATTCGGAATCAACGCGCTGACCCACGGACCACAGGTGAAGATCCCTTCGGAAACCGTACTCACATTCCAACTGCAGTCGCCATTGAGTATCGAGCGGCGGTAAACGCATTCTGGGCCATGCGCTCGCATCGAGGTTGGTACCGAGTCGATCTCGCGCAATATAATTCCTGAAGCCGCTGCATCATTGCGGCGGCACCGCCCACACACATGATGCGTTCCATCGGCTCCTTCTCGCTCGCCGCGATTTCGCTTTGTCTTTTTGCCGCGACTCTTCTGAACGCCCAATGGATTCCGGCGAATCCAGTAACCCGGGTTGAAAAACAGGCCGACGGCGTTCTCTTCACAATGCAGACCGGCAAATTGAAGCTGCAGGTCTGCACAGATTCCATCATCCACGTTGTCTACGCCCCCGTATGGCCCGCGCCGCAGCGCAAGAACTACGTGGTCACGAAGAATAACTGGGCGCCGGCTTCCTGGACCATGGAATCCGGGGACAAGGACGTCAGCATCGTCACTGCCCGGCTTAAGGTGAGCCTGTCGCGTGCTGACGGGATGATCACCTACAGCGACCGGAGCGGTAAAGGTCTGTTCACCGAGGGTCCCAAGCGGATGACACCCGCCGTAGTCAATGGCGAGCGCACATATCATTCTGAAGATGTGATCAAGATGTATGGCTCGGAGGAGGCGCTCTATGGACTTGGCCAGCACCAGGCGGGCGTTTGGAACTATCGCGGCGAGGCGCTCGAACTCTCCCAGGACAACACGAACATTTCTGTCCCCATGTTCCTTTCAAGCAAAGGTTATGGCGTGTTCTGGAACAATACCTCCGTCAGCACGTTCAACAACCGCTTCATCCATTATTTGTTCCTTGGCTCTCAAGTGGCCGATGCGATCGATTACTACTTCTTCTACGGACCGGACTTCGATCGGATCATTGCCGATTACCGCACTCTGACCGGCGCAGCTCCGCTGTACGGCAAGTGGGCCTACGGCTTTTGGCAGAGCAAGAACAAGTACGCTTCGCAACAGGAAATCCTGGGGGTCGCTCAAAAATACCGTGAACTGCACGTTCCCATCGACAATATCGTGCAGGACTGGTTCTGGTGGACGCGGACCGGCGAATTCAAATTCAACGACAAATATCCGGACCCCAAGGCGATGGTTGATCAGCTTCACCGTGACCACTTTCATCTCATGATCTCGGTATGGCCCTTCTTCGATCCCGGCTCAGAGACCTACGCCGATATGGACAAGCGCGGCTACTTTATCGCCAAGACCGCGGTAGGGGCATTTCATCCGAAGGGCGCCGCGCTGTACGACGCCTTCAATCCGGCGGCGCGGAAATACTACTGGAACCTGATCGATGGCGCATTATTCAAAATCGGCGCGGATGCCTGGTGGATGGACACCACGGAACCGGAGACCGAAGGCCGCCAGGAAAATATCCTGCTGGATCACAAGGTCTTCATCGGTAATGGCGCGCGCTATGCAAATCTATACCCGCTGATGACAACAATGGGTGTTTACCAGGGCCAGCGGGCAGCCACAAACAAAGCGCGCGTGTTCATTCTGTCCCGGTCGGCTTACGCGGGGATTCAGCGATTTGCCGTCACGGCATGGTCAGGCGACATACTGTCCGATTGGCTTACCTACAAACGGCAGATTCCGGCGGGTTTGAACTTCGAGCTGTCCGGCATTCCTTACTGGACGACCGATATCGGCGGTTTTATTCTGGGCCATCCGAATGATCCCAAATACCGGGAATTGTTTGTCCGGTGGTTCCAGTACGGCACGTTCTGCCCGATCTTTCGAACCCATGGCACGCGCTCGCCGAGCGAGAATGAATTATGGTCCTATGGACCCGATGCTGAATCCATTCTTGCTAACTTCGATCGTTTGCGCTACCGGCTCATGCCGTATATTTACTCGATTGCGTGGAAGATCACGAGCGAAGGTTACACGCCGATGCGCCCGCTCGTCATGGACTTCCGCGATGACGTGAAAGCGCAAAACACAGGCGATGAGTTCTTGTTCGGCCCCGGTATTCTGGTCAATCCTGTAACGGAAGAGGGAGCAGTCACCCGCCACGTCTATCTGCCTAGGGCGAAATGGTTTGATTTCTGGACCGGCGCAGGGAAAGACGGCGGCGCGGAATTCGAAGCGCCCGCGCCGCTCAGCCGCATTCCCCTGTATGTGCGCTCAGGTTCCATCATTCCCATGGGCCCCGATCTTCAGTACGCCGAACAGAAGCCCGCCGATCCAATCGAACTCCGTATTTATCCCGGAGCCGACGGCGACTTCACTCTTTATGAAGACGACAATACGACCTACGATTATGAGAAGGGCGCTTACTCCACGATTCCGATCCATTGGAGCGATGCCAACCGCAGACTGACGATCTCCGATCGCAAGGGTCAATATCCGGGTATGCTGCAGCATCGCAGCTTTCACATCGTATTCGTAGGTGCCGGACACGGGAACGGCATCGACATCACCGGAGAGCCGGATAAGATTGTGCAATATGATGGCAAATCAGTTAGCGTTACACGCTAAACCCGACAATTCAAAATGATGAACGTTTCCCGCCGCCATTTCGTCGCAGCCGGCGCCGCAGCCCTCGGTGCCGCGTTCCTCATGGAAGATGGGCGCGCTGCTG
>JAICXK010000041.1 GCA_025980435.1 Bryobacteraceae bacterium | reverse complement strand
ATATTCGTCGTCAAACAGTACCGGCGTCTGCACCGCATCCCAATCATGCGTGTCATGCGGTGAAGGTTGAAAATGCCAGAGTAGTTTGCCCGTATCCGGATTTAAAGAAACGATGGAGCAGGTGTAGAGGTTCGCGCCTTTGCGGATATCGCCATTCAATACCGGATTCGGATTGCCTGTGCCCCAGTAGAGCTGATTGAGTTCGGGATCGTAAGTGCCGGTCATCCAGGTCATGCCGCCACCATGGCTGATGGCGTCGGTCCCTTTCGGCCATGTCTCGGAACCGGGTTCGCCGGGCTTTGGTTCCGTGTTCCACCGCCATTCGACTTTTCCGGTCTCCGGTTCTATCGATTCCAGAAAGCCCGGGATGTCGGTTACGTCGCCCGACACTCCGACGATCACGTGATTACGGATAACGAGCGGCGCCATGGTCGCAAAATAGCCGCGCTTCGGATCGGCCAGTTGGATGTCCCAGCGAACGGAGCCGTCCTTCGCATTCAGCGAGATCAGATGGCAATCCGGAGTTTCGAAATAGAGCCAGTCCTTATACATTCCGACGCCGCGCTGTCCGATGTGATCCCCGGTCGACTCGCGAAAGTAATGCCAAATAGTCCGGCCCGTGCGCGCGTCCGCCGCCCAGACATTGTCCGGGGTGGTGAAGTACAGGATTCCGTTTACCATCAGCGGCGTGGATTTTATTCCGACCGATTGTGGCTGCAAAACCCAGGCCAGGGTAAGCTTCTGAACGTTGCTCTGATTGATTTGCGAGAGGCTGCTGAAGCGTTTACCTGAATAATCGCCGTTAAACGTGGGCCATTCCTTCGAGAGCGGCTTCAGCAGATTTTGCGGATTCAGCCCCTCGTCCGCGGCCGGGCTGGCCAGTGCGATGCCGCAGAGCAATAAGCTGGCGGAAAGAAATCTATTCATAGCTACTTGAGCGTCTCCAGATAGGCAAATACGTTGTGCATGTCGGCGTCAGTGTACTTGTCCGTTAACTCGCGGTGAGCGGCGAGAGGGTCATGAACCTGCGCCTTAACTTCGTTAAGGGGCCAGGAGCGATACCAACCGTCTTTGCAAACCAGAGCGATGTTGAACTCATCCAGATGAGCAACCGTGCCCTCGTAACGGGTTCCGTTGGAAAGAGTGACAGTGGCAGTTTTGGGAATCTTCTTGCTGGGATAGATCATGCGCTGCTGGAGGTCGATTGGCTTCAGCTTGTTTGCGATACCTGCCAGGTCTCCCGTTACGGAATGGCACTGCGAGCAGCCGCCCTCACCATTGAAGAAAGCCTCTCCAGCTTGCGCATTTCCAGTCAGCAGTTTCGAAAGGGGGTAATCGCCCGGCACGTGGCCGCTGTGCAGCGCCGCGTAGGCCTGATGATGCAGGAAGGCTACAATGTCACTCACCTGGTCATCGCTGAGCGTCGCGAAGCTCGGCATGCCTTTTGCAGGGCGCCCGTTGCGTATCACGGGCCCCACCAGATTTCCGTGATCATCGTGGCTCAAAATCGCGGAGCGGACCAGGTCGGGGGCGCGCGCGCCGGTTGCATCTTCACCGTGACAGAATCCGCACGTGGAGCGGAATAACGCCTGGCCCCGCTCGACAGCCGCTGGATCCTGCGGCGATGTTTCCGCGCGAGATGCCGGCGTGGGCTGGTGTTGTTGGGCAGCATTCGCCGAAGCCCGGCAAGTGAATGCGAGGATCAGGCACACTGCGAAAGCGTGGACTTTCATAAAACTTCAGTATTTCAGACCGCCTTTAAAACGGAAGAATTCAAGCCAGAGTGCCGCCGCAGCTCGAACCGGCGCCAGCGGTGCAGCCGAAGCAATGACCCGCGGTTGCGATGCGCCTATTTTCGAGCGCCTCAAATGAGTCGATGTCCCAAACGGTCGGGCGGCCAGGCACAGGAATCCCCAGCATCTGATTGAAGTCGCAATCGTATAAATAGCCGTCCCAGGACACGCTGATAAGGGATCGGCACATCAGTTGGTTAACGGTTGCCGGATTGAAAGCATCGTACAACAGCTTGGAATAACTCTCGAGCTGGCCGGTTCTTTCCAGGAAATCGGCGAACCGGCTGATCGGCATATTGGTGATAGTGAAAAGCTGGTTGAAGCGGATGCCGAAATCCTCCGTTAACCGGCGCTGGTAATCCGCTTCCAGCGCTTGCTGCGGCGGAGGCAGAACGGCACCCAGCGGGTTATAGACAAGATTCAGAACCAGCCCGGCGGAGATGCCATATCCAATTCCATTTAGAAGCCGGAGCACTTCTATGCTTTTGTCGAATACACCCCGGCCGCGCTGTTTGTCCACGTTGTCGCGCGTATAACAGGGCAGGCTCGCTATTATCTCGACCTTGTTCGCGGCCAGAAATTCGGGTAAGTCGCGAACACCCGGTTCCAGCAGAACTGTTAAGTTGCAGCGATCGATGACATGCTTAGCGGCCGCGTGGCTCTCCGCGACAAGCAGGCGGAAGTTAGGATTTAACTCGGGCGCGCCGCCGGTGATATCGATGGCCGCCGCTCCCGGTGTTTGCCTGATTAAATGCAGGACCCGTTCGGCAATTTCGCGTTGCATGCTTTCGGTTCGCTTTGGGCCGGCATCGACGTGACAGTGCTGGCAAGCCTGATTACATACCTTGCCCACATTTACCTGAATCGTGGTGACACGATTGCGAGCCAGAACGGGAAGCCCGGCTTCCTGAAGTTTCGCCGCAAAGCTGAAGGTGCTCATAGATCACCCGATCCGTTTCCCGCACACCGGCCCGAACGAAGCCCACACATCAAAAGTAAGGCTTGCGGCCGCTTTCACCTTTCGGTACTCGCTTCCTGGGAGCTGCCGCCTTCCTTTTCGCCGCCGTTTTTCGAGGCGCGGGTTTGCGGCGGGCAACGCCCAATGATCGCTCCAGGATCTCTTCCAGCATCTTCTTTTCCGCCGGCAGAACGGTTTTCGTAAACTTCTCTGGCCGCTTTTCCACCAACTTTTGCATTTCCGCAATCCACAGCAGGGACTCGGCGGCAGGATGCTCGCCGATTTCTTTCACGAGTTTCAGGGCTGCCTGGAGATCGGGAATGGAGCGGTAGCAAGTCAAAGCTTCTTTCAAATTCCCGCTGGCCTTGTAACACTCCGCGGCACTGCGAAAGTCGCCGAGCCCTTCGTGGCACGCTGCTTCAAGTTTTGGCTGGCGCTCCGGAAGTTCGGCCAAGGTCGCGAGAGCAGGCGCGAATTGCTTATCTTTCATCAGCAACTGGATTGCTTTCTGCTGCAATCGTTGAATACGCGCGACCCGATCCGGAACATTCAATGCTTCATAGAAGGGGGGCAGCAGCTTGATCAATACGCCGGCGTTGTGGCTATTGAAGAGAGCAGCCTCGAGTTCTTCCACCCAGAGTTTCGATTTGGCTGCAAACTCAACGAGGAGCCATGGCTCAACTTCCGCCTGACGCGGCAGGAGAACCTGCGTTAATTCGACCAGAGCCTGGAGCCGGCTCTGTGCGGTGGCGCGATGGACGCGCCCAGCGGCATCGAGTATCGCGGCCAACCCGAAGCGATTCGCGTTCAATGCCGCGCGGTACGCTTCATGAAAGAGATCGGGTCTGCCGAGTTCCGCAGCTAATCGTGCATTCCGCAGGCCCAGGAGAAAACACACCTGGGCCAAAGTGAGATGAGCCGCGTTCCGTGCGGCTTCATCCGTTACCGCCGCGAGGGAGCCGGGGCGGCCCAATAACGTGACTGCTTGCTGGGCACGTGACCAGGCGATCTCCGGCTTGATATCCAAATATTGCAGGGCATCGGCGCGGCAGCGCTGAACACGCTCTTCCGCATCGAGGTCGTCCTCCTCGAGGGTAGTAAGCAGCGCTGCAGGCACGCATGCAGCCACTCCCGTTATCGCATCCCGGCCGTTCAGGAAGCCGATGCTCTGGCGAACCATCTGATCGGAAGGATTCACGTCCAGCCAGAACAGACGCTCGGTCGGGCGGCTGAGGGCAACGCGAAGTTGATCGATTGCCAAACGTCTCCTTAACCCCTCGATATCCTGGTCCACGCGCAAGCGGCCTTCATCGTGAACAATTCGGTCAAGGTTGCGGCCTGCGTCGAGGACGCAAACGGAATTGAAGTCGAGCCCCTTGGCTTCCGATACAGTAAGCACCGCGGCTCGGGCCGCTTCCGGAACATAGGGTGGGACCGTATCTTCAAGGGTGATTAGAGCGAGACCCTCGCGGGCCGCCAGCGAAATCAGAAGCTGGTCCAGTTCTGCGCCCGGACTCGCGCTGCAGTACAGAATCTGATCGGTTGCGTCGTCTTCGATTTCGGCATAGCCGGTACCGCTCGGGCGGTCCTGCTTTTGAAGGTGTGAGTAGAGATCCCACACGCGGTTCACAAGCTCGGCGATCCGGTGCGGGCTACGCAAATTGGACGAGAGCTTGTGTTCCGACGGCGTGCCGATCTGGGAATGCAGCAGATCGTTTAGCCAGCCCCATTCGAAATCGGTCGGGCGCACGGTTTGCGCCTCATCGCCCGATAGGAGCAGCGGAACGGCCAAGCGGCGGCGGCGATTGATGGACGACGCCAGTTCGACAATGAGAAACGCCTCGATCGGGGTAAGATCCTGGCACTCGTCCACTGCGATGCAATCAAAATCGAGCAAGGCCGGATCGACGTTCGCGCTTGTGCCCGCAGCGGCCGGCGTACGCAACCGCTCCACCGCGCGCCAGGCGAGCGCCAGTTCCGGGAAATAGCGTTCGGCCAGCGAATTAGAATCGAGCTTTTCCAGACGAACAGCAGCTTCCAGGGCCGACGTAACCGGTCCCTGGCCCAGGTACCGTGTGCGCCGTTCCCGATAGGCTTTTTCGGAAACGCGGGGGTGCTTGGAAGCCGTAAACCGGCCGATGCCGACGGGAAGAGCATCACCGGCAAGGTGCGCATATAGTTCGTCGTAGAGTGCCCGTTGCGTGTTGGCCCAAGCCCCGAGAGTTCTCGAAAAGGGCGACAAATCCCGCAGGAAGCGCTGCCTGGTTTCGCCCTCGAGAAGCACGGGCGCGTCCGACCCAAGCACCTGTCGCACCAGCTCCGGAAAGGTGATGACATGAAACCGCTTATGAGAGGAGCAGAAGCGATCGAAATAATCGCGCGCGAGCGCAGCCAAATTTCGCGAATAGGTGATGTACAGAGTGCGTTCCGCGCCGGACGAATCCGCGGCGTGCAACAGAGCAGTTGTTTTACCCGATCCCGGATGCCCCTTCAAGAGGCGTACTGGTTGCCGGGCCGCGGCAAACCGTACCTGCGGCTGCGTCCACGGCAGCGGAGCGTACTCCTCACGCCGCAGGTCATGCACCGTTACAGGCATGTAATTCATTTCGAATGACTGCGGCGTCAGCAGGGCATGGTCGTCATGGTGACGGATGTCACGCAGAAAGAGCGCGCCGTCCGGAAGACCCGAGAACTCGCCCGATTCTTTCAGGGGCAGGGCGTTCTTGGGTGCCCACCACGCGTAGAAATGACTTCCATGATTACCGCCGAGCCGCGAGCGGCGCCAGCCCCGGTTAACGCCCTGGGTCGGCTTATAGTGCACACGCTGCGAATCGAAAGAAAGCCGCTGCAGCAAAAATGCGGTTCGCCTTCCAATGGAATCCCGGCCGTGCTCGCTCAACTTTTCGAGAAATTCCTGGTGGCAAAAGAGCGGATTCGGAGGTCTCGCGGTCTGAAACGTTGTTTCGACCAGATCGAGTTGTCCCTTGGCAGCCACGAAGTCATTAGGATATCCCGATACGAGACTGCGGACGCGATGGACTGCCCAATCTCAGCCGGTCGCCCGACTTGACTCCCTGGAATCGGAAACCTTCATTCATTTTGAGATATATTTCTTGACAGTGTGAAATGTTCATGATGGACTGAGGTAACTCTTGATTCAAACCCGCCGCAGTCTCCTGAAGACCGTACCTGCTCTCGCTGGGGCTTCATTGCTCCGAGCGAGTGATCGTTCGCCCGATGTTCCCGAACTCCAATTCCCGAAGGAGCCACGGGCCAGGCTGGCCGTTACGTCATATCCGTTTCGAGAATTTATCCAAAGCCCCACCAACAGCGGTTACGATCCCAGCAAGCCAGGAATGGACCTGAAGGATTTTCCCGGTTTCGTCGTGAAGCGATTTGGCGTGCATAACATCAATCCTCTAAGCAGCCATTTCCGCTCGACCGATCGCGGGTACCTGGATGAATTTCGTGAGGCAGTCGAAAGGGCCGGCTCCCATATGGCCGGTTTAGGCCTTTCGGGCGGGAGCTTCTATGATTCCGATACGTCTAAGCGTAAGGCGGCCGTGGACTACGGACGCAAGTGGATCGATATCGCGGTTATTGTCAAATCACCCAGTGTTCGCCAGCACATTTCGGGGCATCGGGGCAGCAAGCCCGATCCCGCTTTGGCTGCGGAGAGCCTGGGCGAAATGGCGAACTATGGGTCCAAGCGGAACATCATCGTGAACCTTGAAAATGACAACCCCGTTGCGGAGGACCCGTTCTTTCTGGTTGATGTAATTGAACGGGTAAATAGCCCTTATTTGCGTGCGCTCCCGGATTTTGGCAACTCGCTCGCCGGACACGACGCCGCTTACAACGAGAGAGCGGTTACGGCGATGTTCAAACACGCCTACAGCATGGCTCATGTGAAGGACAGCGTCCGGGAGCGGGGTGAGCTTTATCGTGTGGATTTGGGAAAGATGTTCGCGATCGCAAAGGCCAGCGGATATCGTGGTTACTTTTCGATGGAATACGACACCGGTTCGGGCGACCCGCTTGAAGGCACAAAGAAACTGGTGGAAGAGAGTCTAAAGTATTTGAGCTAAGGAGAATGGAAATGGCGGCGTCAAAAGAGATCAATCGCAGGGACTTCCTGGGCAGCAGCACAACGGGCCTTGCAGCGCTTGGAGGCATAACGTTTTTAGCCCACCCGGAGCGTGTCTTCGGAGCAAATGATCGGGTGCGAGTCGCGATCTGCGGCCTGCATGGAAGAGGGCGGGATCATCTGCACAATTATTCGCAGATTAAGAACGCGCAGATCGCGGCACTATGCGATATCGATGAAAACGTCCTTCGGCAGAGGTTAAGCCAGATGGACAAGATGGGACTGCCGAAGCCCGTTACTTATGTTGATATTCGAAAGCTGCTGGAAGATAAATCAATCGACGCGATATCGATCGCCACTCCCAATCACTGGCACTCGTTGATGGCCATTTGGGGCTGCCAGGCGGGCAAAGATGTCTATGTGGAGAAGCCTTGCTCACACAATTTGTGGGAAGGAAAGCAGTTAGTCAAAGCGTCGCAGCGCTATAACCGCATCGTGCAGCATGGAACACAAATCCGTTCGGCGACGGCGGCGCGCGAGGCGGTTCAAAAGCTGCAAAGCGGCGAGATAATCGGAGATACCTACATGGCGCGGGGGCTCTGTTATAAGTGGCGCGACACGATTGGGCGCACGCCCGTTTCCCCAGTCCCCGCCGGTGTTGACTACGACCTGTGGACTGGCCCCGCTCCGCAACACGCTTTCACCCGCAACCGCTTCCATTACAACTGGCACTGGTTTTGGTATTACGGCAACGGAGATATCGGAAACCAGGGAGTTCATCAGGTGGACATGGCGCGCTGGGGAATGGGAGTGGGTTTTCCCAACAAGGTGAGCGCGGTCGGCGGCCACTTCATGTTTGATGATGACCAGGAGACGCCCAACGATCTTAACTGCGCTTTCGAATTCGATCTTCCGGGTGGAAAGCGCAAAATGATTACCTTTGAAGTCAGGCACTGGATCACAAACCATGAGGCCGGCATTGGGACGCCGGAACTCGGGACGCCTGAACCAAAGAAGTCCGCCGGAGGTCCAAAATTAGGCCCAAGCTCGGGTAGTCATAACACTGTCGGCGATATTTTCTACGGCTCGAAGGGATACCTGGCTACCGGCGACGAAGATGCGTGCACGTACGTAGTGACTCTGGGCAAGGATCAGGAGAAGCAACCGGCGGTTCACGGCGGCAGCGAACGGGCTCACTTTCAAAACTTCATTGATTGCGTCGCCAGCCGGAACAAAGCGGATCTCCATGCGCCGATCGAAGAGGGGCACATGTCGACCGCGATGGTGCATCTGGCAAATGCCTCCTACCGGTTAGGCCGGACACTGCATTTCAACCCGGAGACGCAGGAGGTTATTGGAGATGAAGAGGCGGCATTGCTGCTGCGCGATGGCGACCGCGGCTACCGCGCTCCCTTCGTGGTGCCTGAAGAAGTCTGACCAGGCCACGCGGCCAGTTCCTTCACTGCGGAACGAATGTTCACATTGGAGCCTATGAAAAGATGGAGGACACGCCTGTAGAGTAAACACGATTTTCGATGACTCGTTATGTGCGCCGTTTGAGCCCTTTGTGCCTGCAACTTGCAATCGCGACTTGCCTGGCCCAGACTCCGACTCCTCATACACTTACCTGGAAAGAAGCCCAGGACGAATTCAGAATTCGCAACCCGACGTTATTGGCTGGACAAGCAACCATAGATGAATCGCGCGCCGACGAGATCACCGCGGATCTCAGGCCGAATCCCGATCTGACCATTGGATGGGACCAGCTCACGCCTTTTTCTTCGAATCCCTATCGGCCGGTTGCGCAGTCCTATCTGTTCGGCAGCGTGGGTTACCTGCACGAACGCGAGCACAAGCGTGAGTTGCGCCTGGCAAGCGCAAAAAAGGCGACTGCCATTTCGATTTCGGCCCAGTCGGACCTGGAGCGAAGCCTGATGTTCACTTTGCGCGACGCTTTCGTGCGGGCTCTCCAGGCAAAAGCCGTGCTGCACGTTGCTCAAGAGAATCTCGATTATTACGACAAAGAGATTGCGATCAGCCGGAACCGCCTCAATGCCGGAGATATTTCGCAGGTCGACTTCCAGCGGGTGGATTTGCAACGAGTTCAGTTCGAATCGGACCTGGCGACGGCGCAAGTTAATTTGCGTACGGCAAAAATTGACCTGCTAAGCCTGCTGCGAGACGCGACTCCTGTGAATGAATTCGACATTTCCGAACCGTTTGATTTCGAGCAGCCTGTCACGACCTTAAGCGAGCTTCAAAACCTCGCCATAGCTAGCCGGCCGGATCTGAAAGAAGCTGAGCAATCCCTCGAAAAAGCGAGAACCGATCACCAACTGGCAATCGCAAACGGTTCCACGGACCCGACGTTCAGCGTCGACGCATCTCATCAGCCTCCGCCACTCGACGCGTACATAGGCGCGGCCGTTAGCATTCCGCTACGCATCTTCGACCGGAACCAGGGCGAGAAGGCGCACACGCTGCTCGATATTGGACGCAACGAAAAGCTGCGCGATGCCGCCGAACTGGCGGCGCTCCATGATGTCGATTCAGCATATGCAACTCTGGAAAGCACGCTGGAACTGCTGAAGCCGTACAAGGCCAAGTATTTGAAAGAAGCGCAAGATGTGCGATCCTCGGTCTCATTTGCGTATCTGCATGGAGGCGCATCGCTGCTGGATTTTCTGGATGCGCAGAAGAGCTATCGCGATACCCAACTTAGCTATTTGAATCTTGTGGGTGCTTACCTTTCCGCCGCTAATCAGGTGAATTTTGCAGTCGGGCGGGAAGTGATACGGTAGGGGAAACCACTCCGTAGCCGTCATGGCTCAGAAAATGTTCTAACGTCTTGAGCGGCTTATATGAAAGTCGCCTGGTGCGCGAGTATGCCACTCTCGAGCCCTGGGCGGTTGGCTGACGCTACGGGGCAACTACCGGCAACTCAGATTCCTGAGTTCGATCGCTTCGATCTTAAGCAAAAGTAGCGCTCATAGGAGCGTAGATGGTCCGTGGTTCCGGCGCCGTCACACCTGCAACACGTCACCTTTTCGCGCAACAAGCGAATAGAGCACAGGAGCCAGAAAAATTGACAGAAACAGGCGCGAGATCATGCCACCCACGATCACAATCGCGAACGGCTTCTGCGAGTCGCTCCCGATTCCTGTAGACATGGCGGCGGGCAGCAGGCCGAAACAGGCTACTAATGCAGTCATCGCGATCGGCCGGAGGCGCAGCACGGATGCTTCCAGGGTTGCTGTCCTGGTATCCTTCCCTTCCAGCCGTAGCTTGTTGATGAAGGAGTATAGAATCACGCTGGTTTGGACGGCCAGGCCCATCAGCGCCACGAATCCCAGCATGGAGGACACGCTGAAAGTTGTCCCGGTGATGCGCAGAGCGATCAATCCGCCTACCGGTTGCGTGATGAGCACACTGAAGAAGATAATGAGCGGAAATTTCAAGTTTCCGTAGAGAGCAAACAGAATGAGCAAAATCAGCAGCACCGTAAGCGGCAGGATCACTCTCATTTGAGCCATAGAAGATAAGTAGTCCTGATACTCTCCGCCCCAATCGAATCTGTAACCGATCGGCAGATTGATGCTACGAGCCACCTTTCTGCGCGCCTCTCCGACGGCGCTGGCCAGATCGCGCCCGTCAACGCTGAACTGCACTCCGATATAGCGCGAGTTCGCTTCCCGGTAAATGAGAGAGGCGCCGTTCTCAACGTGGATATCGGCGAACTGGCTCAAGGGAAGGTGCTGCCCGTCCGGCGTCGTAATGAGAAGGTTCTTAATGGCATTTTCATCGCTTCGGAACGGTTCCTGCATTCGGACCACCAGATCGAACTGTTCCTCTCCCTGAATCACTTGGGTCGCCGCCGTTCCTCCCAAGGCCGTCTCAATCAAGTTGTTCACATCGCTGACGTTTAAGCCGTAGCGCGCAATCTTGGCACGATCCGGCTTGATGGTCAGACTGGGTTGCCCCAGTTCCCGAACGATCACGATATGGGTAATACCGCGAACGTGAGAAAGAATGTCTCTTACTGCTTCTGCCTTCTGTTCCAGCACCTTCAAATCGGAACCAAAGATCTTCACCGCAAGCAAACTCTTCAAACCGGTCTCGGCTTCATCGACGGCATCTTCGGCGGGTTGGGTGTAGTTGAAAATAACCCCGGGAAACGCGGAGAGTTTCTGCTGCAGAGCGGCGATCAGTTCCGGTTTGGTGTGAATCTTGTGCTGCCAGGCGGCATCCTCGTAGGGACGCAGCCCGACGTAGAACTCATTGTTGAAGAAGCCGGTGGGGTCCGTTCCGTCATCCGGCCGTCCCAGTTCATTCGCAACGGTAGTGACCTGGGGGAAACTCAGCAGCACGTCGCGGATCTGCGGGGAAAGTCTGGATGCTTCTTCGAAGGAGATTGTATACGGCGTCGTGGCGCGTACCCATAGCGCTCCTTCGTCGAGATGCGGCATGAACTCCGCGCCTATTCCCGGGATCAATAACAGGGAAGCAAGAAAGATCACGAGGCAGACGACCACTGTCAACATTCGATTGCGGAGGCACACTTCGAGCGCCCTTCCGTATGAGTCCTTCAGACGATCGTAGAGCTTTAGCTCGGGCTCGTGGACATGCTTGCGGAGGAAATAGGCGCAAAGTACCGGCAATAGCGTCAGGGCGCAAAGGAGCGAGCCAATCAGGGCGAAACACATGGTATCCGCCATGGGCCGGAAGAGGCGTCCGGAAGGGCCGGTCAGTACATAGATGGGAAGGTATCCGGCAATGATCACGGCAATGGCATAAAAAATGGGCCGCTCGACGTCGCGCGCCGCCTGCCGGATAACATCAAGCAGGTTATAGCTCTGTCCGTGCCGCGCCGCCAACTCACGGAAGATGTTCTCGACCATGACGACGGCGCCATCGACGATAATGCCGAAATCGATTGCGCCGATGGATAGAAGGTTCGCCGGAATATGGCTCCGATCAAGGCAGATAAAGGCAAACAGCAATGAAAACGGGATGGTCACCGCAACGATCAGCGCCGTTCGCACGCTGAAGAGCATCAGGCCGAGGATCACCAGAACCAGAATCATGCCCCGCAGCAGGTTTCGCTCCACGGTGCGAGTCGTCTCTTCGATCAAATAGCTGCGGTCGTAATACGGCACAACCTTGACGTCTCGCGGTAAGACGTTGCGGTTCAAATCATCCGTTTTCTCTTCGACGCGTTTCAGGATGACTTGCGCCTGTTCACCCACGCGCATCAGGATGACGCCCTCTACGGCTTCCTCCTGCCGCATGAATCCAAACTGGCCGAGACGCACGGCATGGCCGATTCGCACCTCCGCCACGTCGCGCACATAGACCGGAATGCCATTGTGCGTCGCCAGGACGATATTTCCGATATCGGCCGTATTTGTTACCAATCCGAGCCCGCGGATGTAATAGATCTGGCCGCCCTGCGAATAGAAACCCCCGCCGGCGTTCGCGTTATTTGTGCTGAGCTGCTGCTGGACTTGCGCGACAGAAATGCCGTATGTCAAGAGTTTGTTCGGGTCAAGCAGCACTTGATATTGCATGGTCGTGCCACCAAAACCCGAATCGTCAGCTACTCCGGGTATCGATCGGTAGGCTCGCGCCAGCAGCCAATCCTGGATCGTCTTCAGCTCCCGCGGGCTCCGATCGGGACTCTGTAACACATACCGATAAATCAGCCCGCTGGGGCTGTAGAGCGGAGACAGGCTCGGAGTAACGCCTTGCGGCATTTCGGCGTTCGCAACCCGCTCAAAGGCCTGCTCCCTTACGAAGTAAGGATCCGCGCCATAGTCGAAATTCATCTGAACCGACGAGAGCCCGTAGAGTGAAATCGATCGAAGGGATTGCAGCCTGGGAATGCCGTTCATCTCGATTTCAATGGGAATCGTGATCAGCCGCTCGACTTCCTCCGCGGCGTGGCCGGGCCACTGGGTGATGATTTCAACGTGGGGCGGCGAAAGATCGGGATAGGCATCGATCGGCAGGTTCTGAAACGCAATTCCGCCCCAGATCATCAGGGCGAGCGAGGCGACTACGATCAGGAACCGCTGTGACAGCGCAAAGGAGACCAGGCGGGCAATCATTCGGAGGGTCTATTGATAGCTGCTTGCGAACTGCAGAAATACACTGCCTTCCGAAACCACTTCTTCGCCTTTCCTCAGACCGCTCCGTATCTCAACTCTGCCGTCCTGTTGTGCGCCAACCTTCACAGAGCGCCGGGCGAATTCGCGCGGCCGCACTTCCACGTACACAAACGGTTCATTCTCCGTATCGTGCAAAACCGCGGAAACAGGGATACTGAGAACATTCCTTTCCGTTTTCGTATGGATTTTTGCCTCCAGGTACATATCTTTCTTTAGAAGATCCCCTGGGTTTCCTGTAACAATGCGAACCGGGGTTGTGCGTGTATTCGGATCCACCATCGCTCCAACGTAGGAGACCCGTCCCCGAAACGTACGGTCGAATGAGGAGTTCGTTTCCGATACAGCGTCTCCGGTATGCACCAGGGGCAGATCGCGGTCAAAGATGTGCCCCTGAACCCAAACCGTAGAGGTGTTGCTCAGGACGAAGCAGATGGTGGACCCCGCCTGAATCAACTGGCCAGGCATGACTAACTTCTGCACGACAGTGCCGCCAATGGGCGCGCGGACCGCCAGATCGGGGCTGATAGAGGCGGCCTGCCGCTCGGCGTTGTCCAGCTGCTGCGAAGTAATCGCAAAAATCTTGAGCGCCTGTAAGCTGTTCTGGACATCCGTCGCGGCGTCGTTGTAATCGGCCTCGGCACTCTCGACATCCTTCAGCGCGGCGGCGCCGTGCGCCAGTAGCTCCTTTTGGCGGTCGAGAACCTTGCGCGTAAGTTCCTGCTGGTCCCGGGCTTTCTTATATGTCGCTATTGCATTCGAAATGTCGGGGCTCGCCACATACAGGAGCGGATCTCCCGCCCGCACGTGCGATCCGTAGTCGACCAAAATCCGCGTGATCGGACCGCTTACTTGTGTGATTGCCTGGGTGGTGTGATCGGCGTCCCAATCCACTGTTCCTGTGGTTTCGACACTGGTCTGCCAGGTTGTACTTTCTACCGGCCCGACGTGCAAATGCGGAAGCTGCTCCTGGGAGACCCTAAACAGGCTGGCATCCGCGGATTGATCCCCCGCCGCGAGATCGCTTTTCGTACTGGTTGAAGATCCGCAATCTAGTAGAAAAAAAGCAGCCGATACAAGGACAACGATGCCTGCTGGCCTGGCGCGATTGGGCTTCGCCCAGTAACTCATTCCGGTAATGTCATCTCCTGATCATCTGGCGAAGGCCGCTCCCAAGGGTGAATGCTCAATATAACCCAGGTACGAAAAGATCTTTCGAGCGCAAATCGCAAGGTATGGACGAAGCCGGGCTTCTGCCGGTTGCACGATCTCACGTTTCGGGCCGCCGGGATTAGAGGGCGCGATCCAGCACCGGCACGCCGCTTCTTCTGGCCGGGATCGCACGCGTCGATTGCCGCACCACTACGCGGGTCGGAATCGTTAACTGCTGCTGCGGCCGGTCGGGATTCTGAATTCGCCTCAGGACAAACTCGGCCAGATGCTTCCCCAATTCTTCCGGAAACTCGCGCACGCTGGTCAGAGGCGGGTCCATCAAGGCGCCCTCGCTGTCGTTGAAGCCGGCTACGCTCATGTCGTCGGGAATGGTGAGGCCAGCCTGCCTGACCGCGTCATAGATTCCCCGGGCGATTTGATCCGAACCGGCGAAGACCGCTGTCACGGGCTCGCGCCGGGTCAGAAGCGATCGCATCGCCAGATAGCCCAACTGGTGATCGTCGGAATGAATTTCGCTGAACCGGGGCTCCAAACCGGCATTCGTCATGCTCTGGCTATAGCCTTTTGCGCAGCGGGCGTACCAGGGTAAATCCACATCGCCAATGAACCAGATGTCGCGGTGCCCATCCGCTATCAAGTGCGCTGTCAGATCAAAGGCGCCCTGCACGTCATCCGAATATACAGCGTCGTATTGGTTCCCATTCCAGTCGCCCAAAACGTTATTTCCGAGCACTGCGAACGGAATCTCCCGGTCTCGCAACGCGTGAAGCATGTTCGCGGAATTGGTTCCGCCCAGAATCATTGCTCGAACAATCCCGCGCTGAGTAAGGGTCCTGGGGAGATGCAGTTCCTTTGCAGGCGTCGCAGCCGAATACCGGAACGACATGAACAAAAGCTCACGGTCCTGCGAGGCGCAATAAGCTTCGGAGCCAAACAAAACTCGCGCCTGAAAGTTGTGCAAAAGATCCCGGTTCGCCAACATGAACGCGACGATATTCGCCTTTTCATTGCGCTTTTGATCGAGATCGACGCCCAACCCCTCGGCGGCTCTTCGAACCCGGGCGCGGATGTCCCCGTTTACATTGACCTGGCCTTTGGCAACGCGCGATACGGTAGCCGCGCTCACGTTTGCCACTTTTGCCACGTCCTTAAACGACTTCCTCTTCATGCTAAGCCAACTCCAGCGCGTTCTCGTCCCAGCGCGGTTCGGCTGATATCTCGATATTTTTAGCTGGATAGATCTTTCGGAGCACGGACAGGTCGATGCGATTGTTCGCGGCATCCACCGAGCCGGCCAAATGAATGCGTCGTGGCGCTGCCTGCGCCGCGAGTTCGGGCAGATCGGTGAAGCGGAACAGGTCCCAAGCAAATATCGAAAGCGGCTGGCGGTAATTCTCTGTCTCGAGCAGATTCCGATATGACACCAGCGCGTTGACGAGATAAAGCGAATCGATGCCGGGCGAAGCCGCGAAGGCAAACAGAGCGGGCACCGCAAGGCGGCCTCTTGCAGCCACCGTCAGACGACGGTTGCCGAAAGCTGGCTCATTCCGCAGCGCCTGAGCAAGGGCCAGAATATCCTCAACACGCTGCGCCAGCAACGAATCGCCGAGGATCAACGACGCCCAGGCGAAATCCTCCTCGGAATCGTGCGGAATCGTGTATCCCGGATTTCCGCGCCCGACTTCGGGCCTCATATCTCCCATCCCGCGAATGTCCGCCGCGCAGACGATCCGCCCGTTGCGCGCAAGCCGGTGGTAGATGCCATCTTCGCCCGCATAGGCATTTCGGCCCCTGTCGTCCAGAACAAGCAGGACCGGCCGGTCCGTAGCGGGCTTTTCGGGCTTAAACGACCAGGCAGGTATCCAAACCTCCGGCCCCGATCGAACTTCAACTGCCTCTATCGCGGCGCCCTCCGTGGCCACTTGCGCCAACTTTTTGAGCTTTACATCCTGAGCCGGTTTTCGTAGCCCGATCGCTTCGTTCCAGGGCTTCGGCGGTTTCGTACCGGAGGCCGCTTCTGCTTGCCGCTTAATGAAGTCGAATGGGCGCAGGCTGCCGAAATCCCGTATGACGTTGCCGGTCGGGCCCACCCAAAGGGTCTTTTCCGTTTCCGGTTCCACCTGCGGCTCCTCTTGAATAACCCGCTCTGACCTTTTGAGCCATTTCTCAAACCAGTTATAGATATTCAGCCGAAGTGAGTAACTCAGGGAATGCGGCAAGGGTGTGCTGGTCCATCCAAGGCGATCCGCCTGGCTGAGGACGTCATAACACTTGAGCAGCTTCTCATACTGCTCACGGCCGTCGCTAAGATAACGCGGGGAGTAGGTCCCGAAGAAATCGTGCGCGCTCACTTGCACGAGGAGAGGTTTCGGAGCGATCGGGTACAGCAGATCCCAGCGATCGAAACCGAGCGGCCCCGAGCCGATCAGGTCCTGCTCCGCATCGTCGGTTGAACCAGGCGGATTGAAGTTTGCGCAGGCCACGTCCTCTGTATTGCCCGAGGAAACCGCTGCGGCGGCGAGGCGGGAATCGACACAGGCAAGCAACATGGTAAGCGTGCCGCCGCCCGACTGTCCCGTAGATGCAAGACGCTCGGGATCAATAAAGGGAAGCGAAGCAAGATAGTCCAGGCTGCGAATTGCGTCCCAGACTTGATAGCGCGAGGAAGTATCGCCCAGGAGCAAGAGTTGCTTACCCGGGAAACTGTGCTCTTCGTCAATCGACGGCAACCGCGTATTCGTGCCTGCCTGATCGAGATAGGCGATGCGCTCGCCTTGACCCATCGGATCGAAGGCGAGGACAACATATCCAAGTCGCGCGAGACCCTGGCAGCACTTCTGATAGCTTGGGTAGGCCTTCCCGGCCCCGGAGTGCCCCATCTGAAACAAGACAGCCGGGTAGGGCGGCTTGCCGGCGGTGGGCCGATACAGATTCGACGTAACGAAGAGACCGGGCTGGCTTTCGTAGACGATCTTCTCGACCCGGTAGCCGGAGCGCTCAAACTCGCCTGTCTTGCGCGGGTTCAAGGGAGTGCGTTGGGGCTCACCGCCAATCAATTTCCAAAACGTCTCGCGCACCCACGCCTGGCGTTTGCGGATGAAGTCCGGGTTGGTCAGAAGCGCAAGTTCGCGATTTCGCTTCTCATACGCCGCGCGGGCAAGAGCCGAAAGATGATCCGGCAAACACTTCGAGTAATCGCGATAGTAGAACCCGGAGAGTTCCGCTGCCCACGTCCTGGCCGGCAGGGCACAAGCCGCCGCTGTCAAAGACAACACCTGACGTCTCGATATAAGAAGCTGGTTTGGTTTCATGTCACACTTGTTCGGGAACAGAATCAGTTCGCATAACTCCGAGGCGCGGGCCGCCTGCTGTCGGAATCAGATACACGATGCATACGGTTGCCACAATCGGAACCGTTGCGGCGAGAACAAAGGCCGGCAAGTAAGAGAAGCGGTCTACCAGGGTGCCCACCAGCAAAGTGAACAAGGTGCTCACAAGGCCCGCGGCAAGGCCGCTCAAGCCCGTTACGGAACCGACTACTTCCGCCCGAAAGAGGTCCGAAGGAAGCGTTAGGCCCATGGTGGACCAGCTTGCGTATCCGAATAATGCCAGGCAGATGAACCCCAGCGCAGAAAACGGACTTGCCACCAGGACCGCGGGAATTCCGGCGAGCATCGGGAGGCAGCTTATGACGCAGAGCCACTTTCGGGCGCGCAACACGGGCATGCCGCGCTTCACCAGCGCACCAGAGGTAAGCCCTCCCGCGAAATTCCCCAGATCGGCGGCCACAAATGGAATCCAGGCGAAAATTGCAATCTCCTTCAAGCTGAATCCACGGGTATCGCTCAAATATTGCGGAAGCCAGAAAACGTAGAACCACCAGATGGGGTCAGTCAAGGAGCGTCCAAGCACGATCCCCCAGGTCTCGCGGCGCTTCAAAATTGGGAGCCAGCTTTTTGTGTCGCCCAGCCTGAGCGAGTTGGATCGAGCTTCTCCGGTACGAGGGCTGGAACGCGGATAGACTGCCAGCCACAATGCCAGCCATAGAAACCCGAGCACGCCGGAAAACGCGAATGCGAAGCGCCATCCGAATTGCAAGGCAATCCAGGGAATTGCCAGCGCGGCGATTGCGCCCCCGACGCTGGAACCGCTGTCGAAAATAGCGACCGCGATACTGCGTTCCTCAGCCGGGAAATGTTCTGCCACGGCTTTGCTCGCCCCGGGCCAGTTGAGGCCCTCGCCGATCCCTAGCAGGAACCGCAGCACGCCAAAGGAAAGAGCAGAGTTTGCAAAGCTTGTGACGATGCTGACCAGCGACCACCAGATCACCCCAATAGAGAGACCCAGACGCGTGCCGACGATATCGAGGAAGACGCCGCCCACCAGCCAGGTCAGAGCATAGGAAACCTGAAACGCGCCGAATATGTCCGAGAGCTGGCTGTGATTAAGATGAAACTGCTTTGAAATCAGCGGGGCAAGAACGGACAACGTCTGCCGGTTGATGTAGTTAATCGCGGTGGAACATAAGAGGGTCCAGACGATCCACCATCGCCTGCGATCCCTTACGGACAACGGGGGTCGTTTAAGCTGCTCGTCATTACTCGGCTGCGTATTGGCGGTAGGCTTCATTAATCTGGTCTGATGACAGGCCACCTTCGCTGATCAATACACGATATCGAAACGTAAGAGACTTTCCCTCCGGAATGGTCCAGCTTCCATCCTTATCGGGATCATGAGTGAATTCTCGAAGTCCAAACGGATTTGCTGCAAACAGGCCGTATGCCCGCGCGTGCCAGGTAGTGGGATGACGGAAGCTCTTGGGACTGTCGAATACCGCAATGTCCACCTTTTTCCCTGAAAGCGTTCCGGAATAATCGACCCAATCCGCGGGTTTGCCCCAGATGGCTTTCTCTCCTTCCGCACCCTTCGAATTCACCATGTGCGCGTTCGACCCGCTCAACTCCGCAGCCAGCCGGATGCCAAAAGTGCCTTCTTTGGTATCGCCCATGTCCAGAGGGCCGGCCGTGGCATGCAGGACGAATTCGCAATCGATGATTCGCGTATGGGAATCGCCGCTAAATGTGAACGACTGGGTTTCTTCCCCGATCACCCGATTGTTCGGGCTGTTCAGGTTGTAACGTGCCCGTATTGTGGCGCCGGGATCGTTTCCTCCGCCCGGTTCTTCGAGACCCTTGAAGACCATATGCCCGTACGCCTGGTGATCGTGATCGTGATAATACTTGTCGAAAACTTGCTCCGCCCAGAAATCCAGACCGTCGATATTTCCATGGGCAAAGTAAAGCGGCCGCTGATGCGGCTCAAACGAGGATGCTTTCGGATTCCCCATCGAGGCATCATTCAGCACGGGGAATCCTCGAGTGACGATTTCACCCGACGCTGTTCGCAAGGGCATCAGATAGGGTTTTGACGTTCCGGCATTGTAATAATACGTCGTGAACGGCTTGCCGTCTATTACGACCTCAATCTGATTCTGCGACCTCTTCAATTCCACCGATGCCGCGCGCGCCGCTATGCTGGCTGAAGAGACGATCAAAGCCGCTGCGCAGCCGGCCACTCCGAGAGAACAGAGTTTCTTCACAATAAGCTCCTTCGAAATATTTACGATCTGTTGACCGCTTCGCCCACCGCCGCGTGCAACAGTGAAGCCGAGTCGGCGTCCAAATACACATCCGCATTCGGATGTCGGCGGACCAGCGATGCGGGGCAGGATTCCGAAACGGGACCTTCCAGCGCATTTCGCACCGCTTGCGCTTTCCGCAATTCCGGGACGCAGCACACCCAGGATTCGGAGCGAAACAGCCCGCTGCAAGTAACGGTAAGAGCCTTCCGCGGAACCGATTCAAGGTCCTTGAAGTGCCCTTCCCCGGCCTGCTGCTTCCGGGAAGCTTCATCCAGCGTTATCAGCTTTACCGTGGCCGGGTCGTTGAAATTCGCAACGTGGGGGTCGTTGAATGCGATGTGGCCATTTTCTCCAAAACCGACGAAAGCAAGGTCAATCGGGGCCGCTCTCAGGAGTGCTGTGTAGCGCATCATTTCGGCATCCAAATCGGCGGCATCCCCAGCAAGATAATTCGTCTTCCGTGGGTGCACTTTCTCCTCGACCCGCATGCGGATCCAGCGCCGGAAGCTCGCGGGATGATCGGCGCTCATGCCGGCGTATTCATCCATGTGAAAGATCTCGACAGCTTTCCAGTCGAGCTTCTGCTGCACGAGCGCATTGACCAATGGAAGCTGAGAGTTACCGGTCGCGACGATTACCCGCGCACGCTGGTGTTTCTCGATCGCGCTCCTGATCAGGCTGGCTGCTCGCGCAGCGGCCGCCGCTCCTAACGCTTCAGTGGTCGGGTAGATGTGTATCCGGGCGCTTCCGCATTGAAAGCCCTGGACGCCGTCCTGGTGCGACATGCAGCGATTATACACAGGCCGCCGCGCTACGGGAAGAAAAATTTCTGGTTCTTGAAAAATCTTTCCTAAATATCTTGACATTCGAAACGATTGCGCACAAACTGATCTAAATTCGAGTCTTCGCCTCGGACCCAGAGGGTACCCCGAGGCGCGGACTCATCGCTCTATAGGTGGAAGGAGTTCTGGTCTGATGCGTCTCGCAGTTCTCTCCGTGTTGCTTTCCTTCTCGCTGGCGCTCTGGGCAGCCGATCCCACCGGGACCATCGCGGGAAATGTTTCCGACCCCAGCGGTGCGGCGATCGCAGGAGCCAAAGTGACTGCGACGAACATCAATACCGGTTTCACGCGCGATACAACTACCGGAAGCGCGGGCGGGTACTTGTTCCCGCTGCTTCCGGTCGGGGTTTATAGCATAACGGTCGAGGCCCAGGGATTCCGGCGTTTTGAGCAGCGTGGCGTCGAAGTAAAGACCGACCAATCCTCGACCGTTCCGGTGAGTTTGGAAATTGGAAGCTCGACCCAATCTGTCACGGTAGAAGCGAACGCCGAAATGGTCCAAACCCAGTCGGGAGCCCTGAGCCAGGTGGTCGGGCAGCAGAAGATTGTCGAGTTGCCGTTGAACGGACGCAACGCCGCGACTTTGATTCTGCTGACGCCGGGAACTCAGGACTTGAACGCGGGCAACGCCAATGGTTCGGGATGCGCGATCCAGAGCACAAGCTATCCGGGGGCCCAGGCCGTTAGCGCCAACGGAGCCAGATCGGACATGGTCAACTACAACCTGGATGGTGGCAGCAATCAGGATCCGTACACCAACGTAAACAATCCCTTCCCGAATCCAGATGCCTTGGAGGAGTTTAGCGTTCAGACCAACAGCTTTAGCGCTGAATATGGGCGCGGTTCCGGAGCCATCGTGAACGTAGTTACTAAATCGGGCACGAACGAGTTTCACGGATCGGCTTTCGACTTCATACGGAATGGTGATTTGAATGCGCGAAACTTTTTCGCGGCGAAGCCGGATCAGTTGAAACGAAATCAGTTCGGCGGCAGTATCGGCGGTCCGATTATCAGAAACAAGCTGTTCTTCTTCGGCTCGTACCAAGGAACTCAATCGCGCAATGTTACGCAGGCGAACTCCGCGACGGTACCCTCGGCGGCCCAGCGTGCCGGGGACTTCTCGGAAATTCCACGCCAACTTGTGAACCCCGTCACAGGCGATCCTTTCCCGAACAACCAGATTCCAACCGGCGACTTCGCGCCCGCCAGTGTGAAACTACTGAGTCTGATTCCTCAAGCCACCGCACCCGGCAACCTGGTTTATTACAGTCTGCCGGACAATGAGCACGAGAATCAGTTTCTGACGCGCGTCGATTACGATTTAACCAAGAACCGCATCTACGGCCGGTATTTCTATTCGCGTTACGGAATCGACGCAGTGGTTGGAAGCCAGAACATCTTAACCTCAACTCGCGGACGGGATCTTTTCGATCAGGGAGCAGCAGTAGGAGATACCTACAATTTCACGCCGAATGTACTGAATAGCTTCATCTTTTCGTATAACCGAAATAACGGAACAATCACCTCGGGCGCGCCCTTCAGTTGGACAAGCCTCGGAATTCCCGTCGCGAGCACGACACCGCCGGAACTGACCCTTTCCGTATCGGGATATTTCAGTATTAGCTCGGGGCACCCGACTCAGGCTAATCGTCATGACTATCACATCTCCGACAGCCTTCATTGGATACGCGGCGCTCACGAAATGGCGATTGGCGGCGATTTTCTGCGTGAACATGTAGAACTGATCAACACCTATCGTCAGAATGCCCAGTATACGTTTAGCAGCACGAATTTCAGCGGTGACCCCTTGGCGGATTTCTTTGTGGGTTACGCACGGAAGTTCGTCCAGGGGGGTGGTGAGTTTGCTGAGCGCGAAGCTAATCTGGGTGCCCTGTTTTTTCAGGACAATTACCGCGTTAACAAGGAATTGGTCCTGAACCTCGGCTTGCGGTGGGACCCGTTCGTTCCCTATAGTGACTCACTCGGCCGGACCGAATGCTTCCGGCCGGGCGTGCAGTCTCAGAAATTCCCGAATTCTCCCACTGGTTATATTTTTGCCGGCGACCCGGGCTGCCCCGCGGGCGGTTTCCAATCCAGTTGGCACCTGCTTGCGCCGCGCTTCGGCTTTGCGTACAACGTCGGCGGAAGGGGACGGACCACGATTCGCGGCGGATGGGGCAGTTTCTATCAGCCGCCGTTTGTGGAGGCGTTCAACAATATGGTGGACAGCGCTCCCTGGAGCCCGCAATACCAGTTCATCGGAACCCCGTTTATGAACCCGTATAGGGGTGCCGCGAATCCATTTCCATCGCAGTATGCACCATTCGTTCCACCGCACGACGTCGCCTTCGCCAACCCGTTATCGCTGGCGGTCTCCTATCAGCCCAATTGGACGCCTTCCAACGTGATGAATTGGAATCTGACCGTTGAACACCAACTGACAAACAATATTTTGCTTCGCGTGGGCTATGTTGCTTCGAAAGGGACACATCTTGCCTATAACACCGATGTGAACGCTCCCCTGCCGAGTCCGGACGCTACCGCCGATAACGAGGACGCGCGCCGACCTTACCAGCAATTTCAACAAATCACGCAGGATTCTTCCAACGCCAATTCCAGCTATAACTCCCTGCAAGTCGAAGTCGATAAACGCTTCACACACGGGGTGACCGTTAGCGCGAATTATACCTGGGGAAGAAGTATCGATGAAGTCTCCTATCAAACCGATTTGTGCGGAATTAATATCATCAATCCCTACGATCTTGGCGCCTATCGAGGGGTTTCCGATTTCAATGTTCCGCATCGTTTCGTGCTGAACTATCTCTGGCAGCTCCCCTCGCCAAAGGAGGGTGTAGAGCGAGCTCTGTTCGGCGGTTGGGAGACCTCGGCGATTTTGAACTGGCAAAGCGGATTCCCTTTGAACATTACTTCCGGCGGTGATTATTCGTATAGCCTTCCGGAGGTGGGAAATGACCAGGCCCAGGTTGTCGCACCGCCGCACTACACACAGGGTTCAACGAATGACAAGCTCGCGCAGTGGTTCACAACAGGTGCGTTTGGCGAGCCGCAGCCGAACACCTTCGGCAATGCCGGACGAAATATCCTGATCGGGCCAGGAACTTTCAACATTGATTTCTCGGCGCATAAGGTCTTTTCGTTAGGTGAAAGATTGAAGCTGCAGTTCAGGGCTGAGTTCTTTAACTTCTTGAACCACCCGCAGTTTAATAACCCCGATACAACCTGGTCCGACAGCACGTTCGGACAAATAACCTCCGCGCGAGATCCGCGTATCATTCAAGGCGCGTTGAAGTTGATTTTCTAGATGAATCGCCGTGAGCTGATAAAGATCGGATTAGCTGGCAGTTTGCTTCCAATAGCTAAAGCGGACCGGACCGGTGGCTCAAAGAAGAGTGTAGTCGTCATCGGCGCAGGCATTTCCGGTCTGTGCTGCGCGTACGAACTGACACGCAAGGGGCACGATGTCCTGGTGCTGGAGGCGAGTGGACGTCCCGGCGGCCACGTCAGAACATGGCACGATCCGTTTGCGGACGGCCTTTATGCGGATATCGGAGCTGAACACTTTTACTATCCGGGATATACGCAGTATTGGCGCTATCTGCATGAGTTTGGCCTGACAGCCGTTCCTTATCCGCGAAGAGATAATCTCGTTCGGTTCTTCAACGGGAAGATGGTTACCGAACAGGACCTGCATAGGAAGGCTGTTCTTAATGAGCTCGGCTTTA
This sequence comes from Bryobacteraceae bacterium, assembly GCA_025980435.1. Taxonomy (GTDB): domain Bacteria; phylum Acidobacteriota; class Terriglobia; order Bryobacterales; family Bryobacteraceae; genus Bog-105. The sequence continues at coordinate 20 of JAICXK010000041.1, read as the reverse complement.
ATCAGCGTGAGTCCGATTTT
>JAICXK010000288.1 GCA_025980435.1 Bryobacteraceae bacterium | reverse complement strand
AGGGCTGCTCGCTGGAATCGCCTTGGCATTCCTGGGAAACCGGCTGATCTCGGGTCTACTGTTTGAAGTCAAGCCTGACGATCCCGCAGCGCTGGTCGTGGTCTGCGCCGGGATCGTTTCAGCCGTATTTGCCGCTTCGTTCCTCCCGGCACTCCGCGCGTCCCGTATCGACCCGCTGGTCTCCTTGCGCCAGGATTGATCCCGCGACGAAGAGTTCCAGAAATTTTGGTGCTTTGTTTCGTTGATCACCCACACACCGAAACATCCCCTCCGCTACGCTCTTAAGAGAGATGCAGCGAGTTCCTGTTGCGACGTACCGGCTTCAACTGCACGCGGATTTCGGCTTCGACGATGCCGCCGGCCTCGCGGATTATCTCCACGAGCTCGGCATTTCTCATGTCTATTGCTCGCCTTATCTGCAGGCCGCGCCCGGAAGCAAGCACGGCTACGATATCGTCGATCACCACAAAGTGAACGATGAGCTTGGGGGCGCGGAAGCCCATGATCGCTTCTCACTCCGGCTCGGTGCGTGCGGTCTTGGCCAGGTCCTGGACATTGTTCCGAATCATATGGCGATCAGCGGCCGCCGTAACCGCCTCTGGTGGGACGTGCTCGAAAATGGGCCGTCCAGCCGTTACTCCGTCTACTTCGATATCGACTGGCAGCCGCACGAAGAGAAGCTCCGCAACAAGCTGCTGGTTCCGATTCTCGGAGATCATTATGGCCGGGTCCTCGCGCGGGGCGAAATCGAGATCAAGCGCCGGGGTGGAGAGTTTTACATCCAGTATTTCGATCACCAACTTCCGGCCGCTCCGCGCTCTCTTCCGTCTATCCTTTCTGCGGCCGCGAAAGAGAGCGGCTCCGATCATCTCGCCTTCCTTGCCGATTCTCTGTGGCGCCTGCCGTTACCGAGCCTGACGGACCGGGCCAGCGTCACCGAGCGGCACCGCGACAAGGAAGTGATACGCGTTATGCTGGAACGCCTCTTTGCGGAAACTCCTTTCATAGGTGAAGTGGTTGATCGGACCCTTGAACAGTTCAATCGCGACCCGGCGCGGCTCGACGAAGTGCTTGAGCTCCAAAGCTATCGCTTGGCCTACTGGCGGACCGCACAACAGGAACTGGCCTATCGCCGGTTTTTCGATGTCAACACACTCGTGGGCTTACGGATGGAAGATCCGCAGGTCTTCGCGGACACGCACGCCCTCATCCTGAAATGGCTGCGTGAAGGCGTATTGGACGGCATTCGCGTCGACCACCCGGACGGCCTCCGCGACCCGCGCCAGTATTTCGAGCGCCTCCGCCAAAATGCTCCGGACGTATGGATCGTCGGCGAGAAGATCCTCGAACCAGGAGAGCGGTTCCGCAGCGAGTGGCCGATCGACGGAACCACGGGTTATGACTTCCTGAACCAGGTGGAGGGCTTATACGTCGAATCCGAAAACGAGCAGACGTTCACCAGTTTTTACGCGGCATTCACAGGCGAGCCTACGGACTATGCGGCCATCTGCCGCAGCAGTAAACATCGCGTGCTCCGCGACCTCCTGGGCAGCGATGTCAACCGTCTGGCGAATCTGCTTCTGGAAGTCTGCGAATCGCATCGCGAGCGGCGCGATTACACCCGCGATGATGTGGTCCGCGCCATACGCGAACTCGTCGCCGCGTTTCCGGTTTACCGAACTTACGTCGTTCCAGAACGCGATGAAATCGCGGCCGACGACAGGCGCTATATCAACCAGACAATCGACAGCGTAAAAGGGGAGAGGCCCGACCTGGATCCCGATCTGTTCGAGTTCATTCGGGACATTCTCCTGTTGCGCGTACGCGGCCCGCTCGAAACTGAATTTGTCATGCGATTTCAGCAGTTCACCGGGCCGGCTATGGCCAAGGGAGTCGAAGACACCGTCTTTTATTCCTTCAACCGGCTGGTTTCCCTCAATGAGGTCGGCGGCGATGCTGGGCGCTTTGGAATCTCTCCGGAGGCCTTTCATCGTTTCTGCCAACAGGCGCAGAGGTCAAGCCCCAAAACCATGCTCGCGTCATCCACCCATGACACCAAGCGCAGCGAAGATGTGCGCGCGCGTATTAACCTTCTTTCCGAAATGCCGGATACGTGGCGGCAAGCCGTCGAGAGATGGTCCGCAATCAATTCAAAGCACAAGACTCGCGGCTGTCCCGATGCGAACACGGAATATTTGATTTACCAGACCATGCTCGGTGCGTGGCCTATCTCGCTTGATCGGGTCCAAACTTACATGGAGAAGGCTTGCCGCGAGGCGAAACAGCACACGTCCTGGCTTGCCCCAAACGAGGCGTTCGAAAAGGCGACGCGCGGCTTTATTGACGCCCTTTATAACGATCGCGAATTTCTGGATGATTTTGAACCGTTTGTGCGGCCGCTGATCGAGCCGGGCCGCGTGAATTCGTTGTCGCAGCTCCTCTTGAAACTGGCCTCTCCCGGCATTCCGGACATGTATCAAGGGACTGAACTGTGGAGCCTCGACCTTGTCGATCCGGATAACCGCCGGCCGGTCGATTACCAAACGCGTCGCAGCCTGCTTGCTGAACTGCCTCGCCTTAGTGCCGCTCAGGTCTGGGAACGCATCGACGAGGGGCTTCCGAAACTCTGGACCATTTATCAGGCGCTGCGGGTTCGCCGCCGGTATCCGGCTTCCTTTGGCGAGCGCGGCGAGTACACTCCCTTGCCCGCTACCGGGGCGAAAGCGCATCACCTGGTCGGATTTATGCGCGGTAAGCACGTAGTGGTACTTGCTCCTCGCCTGGTCTGGCAACTCGCCGGCGATTGGGCCGATACGCAAATCGAGATTCCACAAGGAAACTGGCACAACGTCCTGAGCGGCAGAAGAATACTAGGTGCCGGAAAGCTTGATCTAGGCAGATTGCTGGCCGACTTCCCCGCTGCTCTATTGGTTAAACGATAGCTTCATGCATAACTTCAGAGTCTGGGCGCCGCGCGCCCGAACGATTGCGGTACGCATCGGTGATGCCGTTCACGCGTTGCAGCCTGCCGAACGCGGCTGGTGGAGCGGCGATGTGGAAGAGGCCGGCCCGGGAACCGATTACTGGTTTGTGATCGACGGCGGCGATCCGATTCCCGATCCCCGATCGCAGTTCCAGCCGCTCGGTATCAACGGTCCGTCGCGCCTGATCGATCATTCCTCTTTTCCCTGGTCCGATCACAACTGGCAGGCCAAGCCGCTCTCGAGCGCCGTCGTTTATGAGCTGCACATAGGAACGTTTACCCGGCAGGGCAGATTTAAAAGCGCCATGGAGCGTCTCGACTACCTGGTCGATCTCGGGATCACGCATATCGAGATTATGCCCGTGGCCGAGTTTTCCGGCGACTGGGGCTGGGGCTACGATGGCGTCGACCTCTATGCGCCACACCATGCCTACGGCACGCCGGACGATCTGAAAGCGCTCGTGAATACGTGTCATGCGAAGGGTCTGGCGGTGATTCTCGACGTGGTTTATAACCATTTGGGACCGCTAGGTAATTACCTGGAGCGCTTCGGTCCTTACTTTACGAAAGATTACAAGACCCCCTGGGGCGCAGCCGTGAATCTGGATCATCGCGGAAGCCACGAAGTACGGCGCTTTCTTTCCGATAACGCCGTGATGTGGCTGCGCGATTACCATTTCGATGGGCTTCGCTTAGACGCGGTACATGCGTTCTACGATCGTTCTGCCGTCCATTTTCTGGAATATTTATCGGCGGAAGTGGATGCACTCGCATCGCAGCTTGGCCGTTATCTGATGCTGATCGCCGAGAGCGATCTCAACGATCCGCGAATCGTTACCGGCCGTGAAGGCGGCGGGTTTGGAATGGACGCGCAGTGGAGCGACGATTTCCACCACGCGCTGCATTCTGTGCTCACAGGCGAAACGAACGGCTATTACGAAGACTTCGGCTCGTTTAGCCACATGGAAAAGGCGCTTAAGCGAGCTTACGTCTACGATGGCGCCTTTTCGGAGCATCGAGAGCGGCTGCATGGCCGTCCGGTGATCGGGCTTTCCGGCCATCACTTTTTTGGGTATTCCCAGAACCACGATCAGATCGGGAACCGCGCACGAGGCGAGCGCCTCTCGCAACTGGTCAACGTAGGGCGGCAAAAGATCGCAGCAGCCCTGGTGCTGATGTCGCCCTTCGTTCCCATGCTGTTTCAAGGGGAAGAGTTTGGCGCATCCTCGCCGTTCCAATACTTCACTCATCACGAAGATAAGGAGCTTGCCAGGGCGGTATCCGAGGGCCGGAGGGGCGAATTCGCAGTATTCGGCTGGAAGCCCGAGGATGTTCCCGACCCGCAGGATTTTGAAACTCTTCAGCGCTCGAAATTGCGTTGGGACGAGATTGGCCGCCCGCCGCATTCCGAGATTCTTGCCTGGTATAAACAACTGATCGCGCTGCGCCGGTCGAACTCCCAGCTTACGGATGGAAATCTCGAAGGCGTCGAGGTCCGCTGCGATGAGTCCGCGCGATGGTTTGTCATGAAGCGCGGCGATTTTGAGGTCGTTTGCAACCTGGCGGCCGGCCGTCAGGCGGTCCCCGTCACCCGAACCTCAAAGGATGTTATCTGCTCGTCTCCCGAATACGACGTCCGACCCGGGCTGATCGACCTTCCAGCCGATTCCGTCGCCATTCTAAGATGACAGCATGCGAATCGTTACCTTCGAAGTGGCAGGCAAAGCGCACCCGGGCATCGTAAGGGACGATGCGATTTTTGATCTTTCCGGGGCGGGATTTCACTCCGTTATTGAATTGATCGAAGCCGGTCCGGAAGGGCTTGCAAAAGCGCAAAAGCTCGCCTCCGAAGCGCCAGATCGCGCCAGGCATTCGCTCCGGGGCGCGAAACTGCTTGCGCCTATCCCGAGGCCGCCCAAGCTTATCTGTGTCGGCTTGAATTATCTTGACCATGCCAAAGAGACCGGGGCGGAGATCCCGAAAGTGCCTACAATCTTCAACAAATTTGCCACCGCCGTCATCGGACCAGGGGCGAATATTGTGCTGCCGAAGGTCTCAAAAGCTCCCGATTTCGAAGCGGAATTCGCCGCCGTTATCGGGCGCGGAGGCCGCTACATATCCAAACATGATTGGAAGGATCACGTCTTCGGGTACACCATCGTCAACGATGTCAGCGCCCGCGATTATCAGCGCGCAACCACGCAATGGCTGATGGGCAAGACCTTCGATACCTTCGCTCCCATGGGCCCCTGGATCGTGACAGCCGACGAAATCCCCGATCCGCACAACCTTGATATTGAACTGGAAATCGAGGGCGAGACGCTCCAGGATTCGAACACGTGCGAGCTGATTTTCAAAGTTCCCGACCTGATTGAATTTCTCTCCAGCGTCTTTACGCTTGAGCCGGGCGACGTGATCTCAACCGGCACTCCTTCCGGAGTGGGTTTCGCGCGCAAGCCGCCGCGGTATCTTCGCGCCGGTGAAGAAATCATTATCCGTATTCCGGCAATCGGAGAACTCAGGAACCCGGTCGTAGCGGAAACCTGATGCCGTCCTTTACGCTTGGCCAGTTAGCCGATCTACTGAATTGTAGTCTCGTCGGCGAAGCGCGAACCGCGATCACGGGTGTTTCCACGGTCGAAGCCGCCGGGCCGCACCACATTACCTTTCTTGCGAACATGAAATACGCGCCGAAGGTGAAGACCACCCGCGCGGCGGGAATCATTGCCGCCGAACCGGTTGCGGGTACAACGGCCGCGACACTGGTATCGAGCAATCCCTATTACGACTTCGCGCGCGCGCTCGCGCTCTTCTATTGCCCTCCGAAGCCTGCGCCAGGCATCCACCCGGCTGCATTTATATCGCCGGACGCAAGCATTGGTCCGAACCCTTCCGTCGGCCCCTTCGCGGTCGTTGGCGACCGGACCACAATCGGCGCGAATGCCGTTCTTTACCCGCACGCCGTCATATATGAAGGCTGTCAGATTGGTGATGACTTTACAGCGCACTCACATGCCTCTGTTCGCGAGTACTGCCGCATCGGAAATCGCGT
>JAICXK010000258.1 GCA_025980435.1 Bryobacteraceae bacterium | reverse complement strand
GCTGCCTGTTTTTATCTGGTCGATGTATGCGAACAGCCTGGTCCTCATTCTGAATACGCCGGTACTCGCGATTACGCTTGTAATGATTGCGGTGGAACGCATCGCCAAGGTCGGAATCTTTGATCCCGCGCTGGGAGGCGATCCCGTTCTGTTCCAGCATATGTTCTGGTTCTACTCGCATCCGGCGGTGTACACCATGGTTCTGCCCGGAATGGCGGTGATCAGCGAAATTATTCCTGTGTTCTCCCGCAAACCCCTCTTCGGCTATAAGGCCGTCGCGTTTTCGAGCGTGGCGATTGCGGTGCTCGGCTTCCTGGTTTGGGGCCACCACATGTTCGTGGCCGGCGAATCGGTGTATTCCGCCCTGGCGTTTTCTTTCTTCAGCTATTGCGTGGCCGTCCCCTCCGCTATAAAGGTCTTCAACTGGACGGCCACCATGCACAAGGGTTCCATATCGTGGGATACGCCCATGCTGTACGCGATCGGGTTCATCGGCCTGTTCACGATCGGCGGCATGACTGGACTGTTCCTCGCCGCTCTGGGACTTGATGTTCATGTACACGACACGTATTTCGTTATCGCTCATTTCCACTACATCATGGTGGGCGGGACGGTCATGGCGTTTTTGGGCGGTGTGCATTACTGGTGGCCGAAGATCAGCGGGAAAATGTACCCTGAAGGGCTCGCCAGATTGTCCGCTCTGATTGTCTTCCTCGGCTTCAATCTGACTTTCTTTCCTCAATTTGTCCTCGGATTCCTCGGGATGCCTCGGCGCTACGCTGCCTACCCGGAAGAATTCCAGATGTTGCACGTGCTTTCGACCGCGGGCGCAACCATTCTTGGCGTCGGATATGTTTTACCGCTCTGCTACTTACTATGGTCCTGGAATCACGGTCGAGATGCCGGGCCGAACCCCTGGCGCGCTCCAGGTCTGGAGTGGAAGAGCACGTCGCCGCCTCCGACGCATAACTTCGAGGTAACTCCCGTCGTTACGAGCAAACTGCCATATGACTTCGAGGCCATGAAGGAGGACCTGGAACTTGTCTGATCCGGTGACTCTGGAGCTTCGCGAGCACTTCGCGACAGTCGAACAGCAACGCGGCACGGCAGATACGGGCATGTGGTTGTTCCTCATGACCGAGCTCATGATGTTTGGCGGCCTGTTTGTTGCCTATACCGTCTACCGATTCAACCATCCGCAGGCGTTCGCGGAAGGTAGCGCGTCGATGGACATTATGCTCGGTTCGATTAACAGCGCGATTCTGCTGACCAGCAGCTTGACCATGGGGTTTGCCGAACTCAGCGCAAAGCTAGGGCGGCAGCGGCTGTTAGGCATTTTGCTGTTGGTTACAATTTTGATCGGGCTGGCGTTCCTCGGGATTAAGTTCACCGAGTATTACGAGCACTATCAACAACACGAAGCCCCGGGCGTCTGGTTCAACCGCACCGGGCCGCACGCACCGGCGGTGCAAATGTTTTTCGTGTTTTATTTCATTATGACCGGACTGCACGCGGTTCACATGATCATCGGCATTTTTCTCATTCTGGGATTGATCAGCCGTAACATGATTGGCAGCTTTTCGTCCGCCTACAATACGCCAGTAAGCGTAGTTGGACTGTACTGGCATTTTGTTGATATAGTCTGGATTTTTCTTTACGCAATTTTCTATTTACCGGGGTTGCACAAATGAGCGGGCCTACCTGGAAAACCTATCTATTCGCGTATTTCGGGTTACTCGCACTGCTGCTTGTCAATACGCTGATCGCTTTCCTCAATCTGGGCGGATTCGGCACGGTAATCGAGATAGGACTGGCAACCATCATGGCCTGTCTGGTAGCCGGCATTCTGATGCACGGGTTCTACCAGATGCGGCTAGTTCAGATCATCATTGCCGGCGGCGTGATCTGGTTTCTGATCATGATGTCGTTGACCCTGAACGATTACTTTACCCGCGGCTGGCTGCCGTTTCACGAGGGTTAGGCCTCACCAGATCAGCTTCGCCGCAATCTGCAACTGGCGCGAGCTGGTGGCCGTATTCGTAATCACTCCCGCGGAACCGGAGGGCGGCGCGGAGGCAGAGTTGAACACAATCAGGTTCGGCGTGTTGAAGTTGGCATGATTCAGGATGTTAAACGCCTCTCCGCGGAGTTGTAGCGTAAGCCGCTCGCGGATTCTGACGCTCTTCATAAGTGAGATGTCGAGCGCCGCGAGTCCGGGTCCGGTGAACGCGTTGCGCCCCACGTTGCCATACGTGCCGCTTGGAGGCACGATGAACGCATTCGGATCGAAATAGCGTTCCGGCTTTCCCAGAATGATGGGCCCCGAAAAGGCGGGATTGAACGAAGGACGAACCGGATTCGTCGTGTTGCCGTTGTTGGAAGGATTGAAACTGAGTTCGGGCGTAAACGGGAAGCCCCTGTTGTAAGTGAAAATACCGTTCAGGGACCAGCCTCCTATGAGCGGCTTTCGACGGAAGAAAGGAAGCTCATACGTTCCGCTCGCGGCAAGTACTTCCCGAATGTCAAACGTAGACGGACCCCAATCTGCACGAAGATTGCGAGCATCCTGCGCAAGACCCGGTGCATTCGCCGCGGCACTGGCGTTGAGCGTATCGCCGTTATCCAGAGACTTCGACCAGGTGTACGCCGTCCGGAATTGGAGCCCGGTAGAGAATCGCTTGCGCAAGTCGACCTGCAAGGCGTTGTAATTACTGTTTCCGTCGGAGATCCAGGTCCACGTGCTCGCGAGCGCGGGATTGGCAAGGGGCGCTCCCGGAGGATTATAGGTCGCGAACGGCTGGTTCAGATCAGCGCTGAGCGTCTCGTGATAACCATGCGAGCCAGAATAGCCGATCGAGAGCGCCGTATTTGGAGTAATTGCGTGCTCCACTTTGAACGTGTAGGCGATTACTGTTGGTGTGAAGAGGTCTTCCTGAACTCCCGCTGGTGCAATCTTCGAGTTAGCCGGAATACTGCCAGGTATCAAAGGAAAGCCCGAAAGCGGAAAGTTTCGGAGCGTGATGCTGGTATTGAACGGGGCGTTCTGATCCAGCCGGTAGCTAAGCGCATCCTGTAAATCGTTATACATGCCGAATCCGGCGCGCACAACCGTCTTGCCGGCTCCCGTTACGTCCCAACCAAGCGCGACGCGGGGCTGCGGAAGAAATTTCGCACGGTTCACGGTAAATGCGGATGTAGCGATGCGCGGTTCAGTTTCAAGAGCGCCGTTTGGCCCTAAGATAAACGTGGCGGCGCGCCCGTGCGCCTCGTTCCAGCCGTCGGTGAATTCAGCGCGAAAACCGAGCGAAACGGAGAGGCGCGGTGAAACACGCATCTGATCCTGGAGAAACCAGGCCCCTTCCCAGGAGCGCCAACCCAGCGGCGTTGGGGAAGGCACGGCCGTAAAAGTTGTAACTACTCCGCGCAGAAAGGTCTCGAGATTCGCGAAAGTGGCCTGGCCGTACTGGCCCAGGGCGAGAGTGTCGTTGGATTGCACTCGCTGAAACCAGACTCCAGCGTTGATCTGGTGCTTTCCTTTGATGGCGGCGATCTGGTCCTGATAGGTGAACAGATTGCGCGTTGCAAAGAGATGGCTGCCGTTGTTGCTTCCCGCCATAGTAATGGAACTGGCGGTGTTAGGCGTGGCGCTGCCTCCAATTACGACCGCGCCCACCTGCCGGCCGGCAATAAACGAAGGCGCGTCGGCGGCCGGTTCGCCCGTATAGAAATAACTGGCGCGAGAAAAGCCGAGAGAGGCCGTATTGACAAGATTGGCGGAGAACGTGTGTGTCTCGCGCACGGCCGCCACCTGCTCGCGCAGGCTCTCGATGTCGAGGGCGAGCGGATTCGCCGTGGGTGTCTTATCGGCGCTGTCGTCCACCGTGTAGCTTCCCGCAAACGTATCGCGTTCGGAAAAGATCTGATCAAGACGCGCGGTTCCGAAATCTTCGCGGATCGTTTGCTTCGGTGAGCTGAAGGCTTCCGCGATACCGCCGCTATCGAACGGCGAATTGGGACTCTGGACCGGCCACAACGCCAGCAGTTGGGCCGCAACGGGATTTACCTGGATTTGCCTGTCGTCCGGCAGAATCCCGGCGCGAGCCTTCTTGTCGGGAACGAGAGTGACGGAACTAAGCCGCAAGTTTTGCCGCAAACCTTCGTAGTCTCCGAAGAGGAACGTGCGGTTATGCCGGAGGGCCCCTCCGCCGGACCCTCCGAATTGGTTGCGCTGGAAGCCGGGCGCAGAACCCCGGTCAAAGAAATTCCGCGCATCGAACAAACTGTTCCGGACAAATTCATAAGCCGAGCCATGGAACTCATTCGTGCCGGAGCGATTTACTACCAGCACTTGCGCTCCCGGCCGCTTGCCGTATTCGGCGCCGTACGTTCCGCTGAGCACGTTGAACTCCCTGATGGCGTCTACTCCCAATAGCTCCCCGCTGGTGCCGCCGGGTGTCATATTGATTTCTGCCGAGCCGGTGTACTCGATTCCGTCGAGAAGGAAAAGGTTCTCCTGCGGACGCCTGCCCTCTACGGCAAACAGATTGCCGACCGCTGAATTTGAAATTCCGGGAGTAGCGTTGTTTTTCTGGCTGGTGAAACTGACGATGCCCGGATTCAGCGTAAGTAGCTGGTCGTAGCTGCGGCCATTCAATGGAAGGTTTCTGATCTGCGGGCCCGTCACTAGCCCGGAAGTCCCGGCGGCCTCGGGCGTAATCAGAGGCGCGGACTCATTCACGACGACCTGCTCTGAGAGTTGCCCAACTTGGAGCGTCAGGTTCACAACGGCGGCCTGCCCCACCGCGAGAGCGATCCCGCGCTGCGCCGCGATTTTGAAGCGGCTCTTTTCGGCTTTGAGCTCGTATGTTCCGGCCGGCAACTGAAGGACGGCGTAATATCCGGAAGAGTTGGTCGCGGTCTTGCGAGTTGCGCCGGAATCGAGGTCCGTCAATGTGATTTGAACGGCCGCAATGGCGGCGTCCGACTGGTCGCGCACGACGCCCGATAGAGAAGATGTGTTTTGTGCTTTTGCCAAAACAGCCGCCGCGCAGGTCAGTGCAAGTACTCTCAACATGACACGTGTCCAGTATAATTGACACGGAATGCCAGAGATTCAATCGCGACTGAGGGCGATCCGGGAGCGGAGGAAGCTGCCGGCCGCTGAACTGGCGAAGGCCGCCGGCGTGAGCCGCCAGACTATATATGCCATCGAAGACGGAACATTCATCCCCAATACCGCGATCGCGCTGCGGCTGGGCCGCGTATTGGGTGCTTCCGTCGAAGAGATTTTCCCTCTGGCAGAAGGCATCGATATGGGGGCCGAGTTGTTGACAAGTTCGGATTCAAAGCTGGTTCCAGGCCAACCGGTTCAGCTTTGCCCCGTGGGGGAACGGATGATCGCGCTCCCCGTTTCTCCTGTTTCGAGCTATCTGCCGGCCGCGGACGGCATCATCGAGGCAGTAGACGGCGCCGGCGTGCGTGTAAAATCGCTCACGCCCTTGCCTGACGGTGAAAAAATACTGCTGATTGCAGGATGCGATCCGGCTCTCTCGTTTTTTGAACAACTGTTCAGGCCGCAGGGTTTCCGAGTTGTAACGGTTCCGTGTTCCAGCCGCATGGCGCTCGACTGGCTGAAGCAACGCCGGGTCCACGTAGCGGGCTCTCATCTTCGCGATGCGGTAAGCGGCGAATACAATTTGCCCGATGTAAGGCGATTGTTTCCCAAAGGAGGCGTGATCGTAGTGACGTTCGCAGCGTGGGAACAAGGGCTGGTCACTGGACGCGGTAATCCCAAGGCGATCCGGTTTGTCGGGGATCTTGGCCGCAAGGGCGTGAGCATTATCAATCGCCAGAAGGGATCGGGGAGCCGTTCTCTGCTGGACTCGGGCTTGAAAAGCGCCGGGATCCAGAGCAAGGCCGTAACCGGCTATGACCGCATTGCGGAGGGGCATTTACCCGCGGCTTATGGGGTGGCTTCCGGTTCCGCGGATTGCTGCGTCGCTACAAGGTCGGCGGCGCGCTGCTTCGGCCTGGAATTTAGTCCTTTGGCCGCGGAACGGTTTGACCTGGTCATGATGAAAACGACCTGCGAGACTCCCGCCGGCGCGGCGCTGCTCGATGTGCTGAATCGATCGGGCCTGCGGCAGAAATTACGAACGATTGCAGGCTACGATACGGGGCGTACAGGGGCGATCGTGATGTAAGAATTAAAGCCTGCCGAAGTGCCGGTAAAGCTGGTACTCGCGCTCGATCCCATCCAATAGCCGCCGTTCGCGCTCGACATCTCGCCGCCGCTGCATCCATTCCAAGGTCACAAGCAGAAAGCTGAAAAGCAAGGCGATCCCGCAAATCAGGTTCCCGAGGTTAGGAAGCAGATCCATTGCCCTCGTCATTTTATGCGTCCAAACGCCAGCGCTGCCAAGTACACCACCGTCTTTATAGTTATCACCTTCGGCCGGAAGCTGGTGGCCGCGCTCCAGCGTCCGCCTTAAGTTTGAGTCTGGAGTCCATCTTTACTAACAATCAGGTGATCGAGTACATTCGCAAGGGAGTTAATTTATGGCGTACATCAACTTGACTGAAGGATTGCCAGGAATTCGAGCGCTTTTCGATTTCCGTCCTGAGACCGCGGAGCCTCTCTGCCGGTTAGGAGATGTTTTGCTGCATCAGCCGAATTCTCTTTCCCGGGCGGACCGCGAACTGATCGCGACCTACGTTTCTTCTTTGAACGATTGCTACTACTGTCAAACGTCTCATGGCGCAATCGCCGCCTATCACCTGAACGGAAATGAAGACTTGGTTTCTCAGGTCAAGAGCGACCTCGGGAATGCCCCGGTTTCCGCCAAACTGAAAGCTCTCCTGCTGATTGCGGGAAAAGTGCAGCGGGGCGGTAAGCAGGTCACCGCGGAAGATGTGGAAAATGCGCGCCGGCTTGGAGCAAGCGATCTGGAGATCCACGATACGGTGCTGATTGCTGCCGCTTTCTGTATGTACAACCGCTATGTGGATGGACTCGGAACCTGGGCGCCCAAGGATCTTGAGAGCTATAAGGAGAGAGCCGCGGTCGTCGCCGAAGGCGGCTACAATCGAATTCCCTCGGACATTCAGGCGCGGACCGGAACCTCGGCAGGCTGAGCATGAAAACGGAATCGATGTTTCTCTCCGGCGTAGAAGATAATCCGCAGCCGACTTATTGAGGCGACGTGCTGACACAATCCGTAGCGGTAACTGTACCTGAGAGCAGCATCCGGTATCCCGGCTGGCGGGTGGTCTTCGCCTCCTCCGCCTGCGTATTTGTCAGCTTCGCCTCGCTGCTTGTCTACACCTT
>JAICXK010000205.1 GCA_025980435.1 Bryobacteraceae bacterium | reverse complement strand
TCTTCTTTGCAGATGTCTTCTTTGCAGATGTCTTCTTTGCAGATGTCTTCTTAGCGAAACTGCGCGCCGACGTGCTTTTCGAAGCCGCCTTCTTGGCAGCCTTTTTGATTGGCCTTCTGGAAGCGCTTTTCTTTGCAGCCGGTCTCGAAGATGCCTTGGTTCCCTTCTTTGCCGTGCGGGAACCACTGGCTACAGCCGCTCGCTTAGCCGTCCCGGCACTCTTCTTTGCGGTCGCGGCTGATTTCTTCTTTGCCGCTGTTCTCCGGGTTCTCCCTGCCGCGGTCACTCCGGGCCCCTTCCGTGATCCGCTTCGCGTCTGCCCCCGCTTCGCCGGCTGCGCTACCCCCGCAGCCGTTTCCGAGCTAACGATCTTATTGAAATTGCTCTTCTGCCCGCCTGATGTTTCTTCCTCGTACAAAAGCACCAGGTCCCGTTCATCAAGCTTCTCCAGGAACTGTTCCCATGTGACCGGCTCCAGCGTATCCTCTCCCGAGTAGCCGGGAAAGTCAAATCGAAGGACGCCAACATCCTCCGTTGATCCCGTCCGCTTAACATGAGACGGTGTCGCGCCGCGCGCCTCTGCCCAAGCCCGGATGACATCGTGGTCCTTCGTAACTCTTGACGGCATTCATTCTCCCTTCAGCGAACGCGTGCAATTGTCTTACCAGCACACAAGTGACTATATCTCTTTTCCATAACGCCGGCGAAGATTTCCCCGGTATTCCGGTGAATTACAACGGCTGCGATCATTTCGAGGAGGATTCCAAAGCTGGCCGGCGAGCGGAAAAAATTCCGCAAGGGGCTTGCAAATTGTGCACACAACGAACTATACGGTGCCGCTTCGAAACATAGCGGTCGGCGGCGAGTCCCATATGTGGCCTGTCATGAAAGATCACGGGCCGCACCGGCCCGGCAGGCTCAAGGAAAGATCATGCCACTATTCAGCACCGATTTGAATTCGTTCAAAGATCTCTTCGTAAATCAAATCGAAGATCTCTATGATGCCGAGAACCGCCTCACCAAGGCGCTACCGAAAATGGCGGATGCAGCCAACTCCAGCCAGTTGAAACAAGCGATTCAGCATCATCTCACCGAAACGCAGGGACATGTGTCGCGATTGGAAACCATCTTTCGCGAATTAAACCTGGAACCAAAACGCGAAACTTGCGAAGCCATGAAGGGCCTGATCGCGGAAGGCGAAGAAATGATTAAGGCCAAAGGCGATCCCGACGTAAAGGACGCTGCGCTCATTGCGGCCGCGCAGCGGATTGAGCACTACGAAATCTCAGGATACGGAACTGCTCGTGCATTTGCAAAACGCCTTGGAATGACGCAGGCCGCTAACCTCCTCCAGCAAACTCAAAGTGAAGAGGAAGCAGCGGATCGTAAATTGAACCAGATTGCGGAATCTTCCGTAAACGTGCAGGCCGCTTCCACCGCCAGGGCCTGAGCGCGAATCGTCCAAATGCGGGCCGGAATCTTTCCAGCCCGCATTTAAACCCTGGCTGCTACAATCCGCAACCGTCGATAATCCGCTAACCATCCTCCTTCGCCGAGAAGCGCGGGCCGCAGCTCTTCGATCACCTCCCGAAGTGCGGCTTCTCTTTCACGATTTGGCAGCGCTTCGAAGTAGTACCACGAAAACTGTCGCAGCCAGTTCTCCATTCCCTTCTCCCCTTCCAGCTTCGTCGGCCGGTCAAAGAGCTGCGCCATCCGTACTTCAAGGCCCTGTTCTTCAAGAAGCGCCGTATATGCGCCTATCGACGGGAAAAATGTTCTTCGGAGCGGCAGTTCGCCGATGTACCGCGCGAGCACTGACTCAAGAGCGCGCTCGATGTGCTCGATATTGCCCTTGCCTCCGAGTTCCGCAACCAGTCGTCCGTTCTTTTTCAGCGCACGCCCGATTGCGCCCGCTACTGCCCGGGCATCCAGCATCCAGTGCAGGGCAGCGTTGGAGAATACCGCGTCAAATTCGCCGTCGAATTTCATCGCCGCGGCGTCGCCCAAAACGAACTGCAAGCGCGGGTAGTTCTGGCGGGCTTGCCCGATCATAGCGGCCGAAGAATCAAGCCCGACAACATGCGCGCCGCGATCCGCAATCCTCTGCGTTAGATTTCCGGGCCCGCACCCGAGATCGAGAACGCGCTCACCCGGCTTAGGATTCAGCAGGTCCAGCAGGTCCTGTCCAAATTGCCAGACAAACGAGTGCCTGGCCTCGTATAGTTCGGGATCCCAATTCGTCGCTTGCACCATGAATTCTGGTGAACTTCTTAGAGTTCCAGGTCGCCCCGATAACGCATGTCTTTCAACCGGAACTGCTTTTGAATCGTGAGGGCTCCGAAACGCGTCGTGAACGTGACCTGTTTATCGCTGATTGAGATAGGCTCGGTTTTAGGAAAGAAGATGTGTAGAGTACCCGTACTTGCGTCCAGTTTGGCATCGTCCGGCCGGATTGGCGCCTTGTCTCTCGGTTCCAGGCGGGAGGAAGCCATCAGACCTTCCAGCATTCGCTCCGGATTGTGAGAATCTATCGTATCGTCGCTCCGCGATTGGGTTTCCGCACTCCCCACGGATCGATAACGCCCTGCGGGCACCAGGCCGGCGATGGTGATGATGTACTCCTTGGCCGCGCGCTCGGCAAGGGCTTGGTAACTCGTGTCTTTCGATCGTTCCAAGGCTTCGCGCACCGGCAGCGCGCTGTCCCAGCGGACAAGCACGTTCAGCGTCGGGTCGGGGCCCCGGGCCCGGCCAACGCCTCCGTCCCAGCGCACTCCCGGTGGATTCACAGGGCCCGCCAGACCGGCCTGCTGGGCGCTTGGCAGCGGCGGAGGAGGAGGCGCCTCATCGTCTGCGGCAAGGCTGAATCGGGCGCTTGTCTGCTGGGCCCAGGGCGAATCCGTCAGCACCCGTTCGGCATCCTTGGCCGTCCATTGCGCTGCGTCTTTGTTCCAGGCGTCAGCAGCGTACGTGCACACCGTTATTGCTGCAATGCCAACCACGGCTCCCAGGACATTAATCTGAACAAATCGCGGCATTTTGAGATGACGGCCGGCCGCAACTCGAAGTTGCGGAAGAGAAAAGGGGCCGGAACGCAACAAACCCGCCTCTTCAATCGTCATTCTATATTAGTGAGCACTCCAACCACGCTAGGGAGGTCATTCACCGCCTGATTCACTCGGCCTGTCGCTAAATGACCAAATCGCCAACTTTACGTCTGCTTCTAGGGCTGTTGATCACCCTCGCGGCCGTCATGGGGTTCTCCTGGTACGGCCTGCACCAGTTAAACGGGCTCCGCACCCTTCAGACCGATACCATCGATCTGAATCGGCATGATTCGCTTTTGCTGTTGCGTGTCCAGAATGATGTCGATACGGCCGGACTGCAGATCCGCGACATGATTCAGTCCCGCAACACCGCGGGGATTTCCGCTTACCGGGCTCAATTTGAGCACCTCCGGACAGACCTGCAGGAAGCCATCGACGCCGAAGCGCGACTGGCTCAGCTGACGCGGCGCACGGAAAAACAAGCTGAGCTGATGCAAGCGCTTCAGGACTTCTGGCGCGGTTCCGACCAGGTTTTTGCCGCGGCTAGCGCGGGCCAAGAGGGGGCGGCCCGCCGCCTGGCTTCCACCAAGCTTTTTCCCGAGCAGTCCACGCTTGCGAGTCGCGTCTCCCACATTCTCGAACGCAATAACGCTGCCGAAGAGCAGGCAGATCGCAAGGTGGCCGCCATCTATGACGGCGTCGAGCGCGATGTCTACGCTTTCCTTGCAGCCACAATCCTCGCGATTCTCATCACCAGCCTATATTTGATCTATTCCAACCGGAAGATCTTCGAACAGCTCGAATCCCTATCGCGTCAGAGGCGCGTCCTTGCGGCCAGATTGATCACGGTGCAGGAGGAAGTGCTTCGCTCGGTTTCGCGAGAGTTGCACGACGAGTTCGGACAGATATTGACGGCTGTCGGCGCAATGCTCGCCCGCGCTGAGCGCAAGGGTGTGCCGGCCGATTCACCGCTTCGGACTGAACTCAGCGAAGTCCGCGAGATCACACACAACACCCTGGAAAAAATGCGGAGCCTCTCCCAAATGCTCCATCCGGCGGTCATTGACGATTATGGTCTCGCAAAAGGGATTGAGTGGTATGCGGAAGTGTTTCAGCGGCAGACCGGATTGAGCACGCGGGTGATCACGCACGGCAAACCCGTTCGGATCATCGGGCAGCCCGCCATCCACTGCTTCCGGATTGTCCAGGAAGCGCTGAACAACGCTGCCAAACACGCCGGCACGAAATCGGCGGAAGTGGAGATGATCTTCGATTTGGCAAGTCTGGCCGTCAGCATCAGAGACTTTGGACAGGGAATCGTTCCAGCCAGGAATTCGAACCAGCGCGGCCTCGGGCTCATTGCCATGCGCGAGCGCGCCGAATTGCTCGGCGGCACTTTAGAGATTTCCTCCACACCCGGTACAGGTACCGTCGTCACATTAGTGATGCCCTTACGGCAGGAGGACCGTCCAAACGAAATGGAAGAGCACGATATGTACGTAGAAGAGATTGTGAGCCGAAAATCATGAATGAAAGCATCGCGAGTCAAGTTGTGGAAGAAAAGACCATGAGTGAAGAGATAACCGTCCTGTTAGCGGACGACCATAGCCTGGTGCGCCGCGGGTTCCGCCGCATTCTGGAAGATGAGGAAGGGATGAAGGTGGTGGGCGAAGCCAGCAATGGCGTGGAAGCCATCCGGATGGCCTACGAATTAAAACCAAACGTAGTCGTCATGGATCTCTCCATGCCTGAACTCGACGGAGTACAGGCGACCAAGGAAATTGTGAAGCATCTTCCCGGAACCGAAGTGTTGGTTCTCAGCATGCATGCGGACGACAATTACGTCCGAAACGCCCTGGACGCCGGCGCCAAGGGCTATCTGCTGAAGAGCGCGATTGATGTCGACCTGGTGGGGGCAATCCGGGCGGTAGCCGACGGCAAACGCTTCATGGGCCCCGGCCTGAAATACGTCGCTCAGGAACAGGACGATGAGCTCAAGAAGCTGACTGGCCGTGAAAAGCAAGTGCTTCAATTGATCGCGCAGGGCAAATCGAACAAAGAGATTGCTGGGCTGCTGGATTTGAGCGTGAATACAGTTTCCGTCCACCGCGCGAACCTGATGGAAAAGATGAACATCCATCGAACGGCGGAACTGGTTCTATTTGCCATCCGCAAAGGTCTGGTTGCCCCTCAGTAGGCCATGTGGAGCGGCGCTCCAGCGCTGCCATGCCGCCATTCGTGGCGGCATGGATTCTCCTGTCTACTGCACTTTCCTGGCGGCCTTGGCATCTGCGGCCGCCTTTTTCTGGGCCTGCATCTCGCGCGCCTTGGCGTACTTTTTCTGGAAGCGGTCTACACGCCCTTCGGTATCCACCAGCTTCTGCCTGCCGGTGAAGAATGGGTGACAACTGGAGCAGATTTCAACTCGGAGGTCGCCTTTGTGAGTGGAACGGGTCTTGAACGTCGACCCGCACGCGCAGATCACGTTTACCTCATCGTAGGCGGGATGAATCCCTGGTTTCATTTGTCTAGGATTCCTTTCGAAATACGGGGTGAACCTCGATTTTAACACGCGTTATAGCGCGCTTAAGCATAAAGCCCCGAAGCAGGCACATAGTGCTGCTCCGGGGCTTGTCGGATGAGCCCACGCCTCTCAGCGAGGCGACGACTCAAACCAGGAGCCTTACGGCTGTACTCTAGCCACGTTACGCGCAACGGGGCGGCCGGTCCACAGGAACTTCGGCCTCGCCACTGAACGAAACCTGAACGTACGAACGGCGACTTTAAGAGTCGGCCACCTCGCGCGTGGATTGTATGCTACAGTCACTACCAGAATTCATTTCGACTGGACCACCTCCTTCCTCAGTGATGCCTTGATTGTATAAATTACGTTTGCGAAGTGTCAACCAATCCCGCTCAGATCCATCAAGAATTTCTGTCCGATGCGCATGCCCGTGAATGGGTTAGCGGTTTCCTTCTTCTCGGGGTACTGCTGGGTCTATTTGGTTCAATCGCGATTGCCTGGCAGTACCACATCGACGTTGATCCGCGGCTGATCGGTTTGCATTTCCTGGCGCTGAACGCCGGCTACGTGATCGCGGTTGCGGCTGCGCAATACGCCCTGACCCGCGTCTCAATTCGAACGGTTGCTGTAATTGCCTGCGGGGCTGGATTTGCCGGCTTACTCGCCCTGTCCTTCGTTCCGCCCCCCGTCGATGCCGCTTGGCGAATGCTGGGCCTCGGCGTGGTTGGTCTTGCGGCCGGGGCACTGGCGAGCGCGCTTCTGTACGCGTTGGAGCCGTTCTTCACAAATGCGCCTGCCTTGACGATCAACCGCGCCGGCATCCTCTTCGGGTGTGGCTGCCTGGTGGTAACGACCATGGTTGGAATGACCTATTTCGCGGGTTCCATACGGATCGAGACCGCTCTGCTGGCCGTGGTTCCTCTCGTCTTTGGCATCAGCTTTGCCGGAACAAAGTATCCGGTCGCGCTTGCGCCAGTCGTAGCGCGCCGTCAGGATCCCATTCGTGAGACATTGAAGGACCTTCGGAGTGTTGCCGCCGTGCTTTTCAGCGTTCTGCTCTTCGTTCAGTTCGGAAACGAATGGGCCATCGCAGGCTGGTTGCCGCTCTTCCTCATTCACAAGCTGGGTACGAATCCAGTGTGGGCGATTTCGGCGCTCGCGCTGTACTTCCTGGCCCTAATGATAGGCAGGCTTCTTGCGCGAAGGCTGCTCGCAAGGTGGAGCCATCGCAGATTCCTGGCCGGCAGCACCTTAGCTTCCGTGGTCGGTTTCTTTCTCCTCAGCCTCACCGGATCGTTCGCGGTCGCCTGCCTCGCTGTGATCGTGATCGGGGGCGGCTTCGCGCCGATTTACCCTCTGGTCGCCGAAACGCTGGACGAACGATTTTCCTATCATCCCGGTTTCTATAACGGAATCTTTTCCATTGCGATTACCGGTGCGATGAGTGCGCCTTGGCTGCTTGGCTACGTGGAAGCCTGGCTCGGAGCACGGTGGGTCATGTTGCTGCCCGCTGTTGGATCCATTATTGCGGCTGCCGTGGTCTTGCTGATCATGTTGGAAGCGCGCGTGATGAACGGCACAAAACCGGAACCATCCGGGAAGGCCATGGGAGCGGCAGGCGGACTTTAACTCGCGATATATACTCGCTGTGCAATGAGCTGCCGTTACCTTGCGCTCGATTTGGGAGCCGAAACAGGGCGCGCCATCCTCGCGCACCTGAACGGTCACAAACTGGAACTCACCCATCTCAACCGTTTCTCCAATACCCCGGTGCGACTTCCCACAGGAGTGTACTGGGACACTCTGCGGCTTTTTCATGAAATCTGCGAGTCCATTGGCGCGGCGGCCCGCACGACCGATGAGATCGACGGAATCGCGGTGGACACGTGGGGAGTGGATTTCGGACTCCTCACCGCCCAGGGATCTCTGCTCGAAAATCCGCGGCACTATCGGGATCCCCGAACTCAAGGTATACCCGACCAGGTTTTCAAAACGGTTTCTCGGGCTGAAATCTTCCGGCAGACCGGAATACAGTTCATGGACATCAATTCGCTGTACCAGTTGTATGCCATGCAGCAGAATTCTCCGGAGCTTCTCAACTGCGCCTCCAAACTGTTATTCATGCCCGACCTGTTCAATTATTTCCTCACGGGCTCGTTCGCATCGGAGCGAACCATCGCCAGCACCTCACAGTTTTACGATCCGTTGAAAGCGTGCTTCGCAACGGATATGCTGCGCAAGATCGGCATACACGCGGGCTTTCTCCCGGAACTCGTTGATCCGGGGACCGAACTCGGTCCCGTTCTCCCCGCGGTGTCCGATCTGTGCGGGCTGAAGCATGATACCCAGGTTTATGCGACCGCATCGCACGATACGGCTTCCGCCATCGCCGCCGTTCCCGCTTCTTCGAACCAGCAATGGTGTTACATCAGCTCGGGCACCTGGTCGCTGATGGGCGTCGAATTGGAGCAACCTATCATCAACGATGCATCGCTCCAGGCCAATTTCACGAATGAGCTGGGCGTGGAGCACACCATTCGATTTTTGAAGAATATTCCCGGTCTGTGGATCTTGCAGGAATGCCGAAGAGCCTGGGCAATGGAAGGCAAGGAATTTTCATATCTGGAGTTAATGGAATTGGCGGAGGCCGCGAAACCTTCCGCTACGGAACTCGATCTCAACCAGTTCTCATCGCCCGGCAATTACCCCGAACGTATCCGCGAATATTGCCGTGAGACCGCGCAGGAAGTGCCGGACGATCCGGGCTCGACGGTACGGATCGTCCTCAAAAGCCTCGCTACCCGCTACAAGGAGGTTTTGGAACTGCTGGAGCAACTCACGGGGCGGCAAATTGAGGTCATCCACATCGTCGGCGGCGGCTCTCGCAATAAGCTGCTGAATCAGCTTGCAGCAGATGTAACCGGACGCCGCGTGATCGCCGGGCCCGCTGAAGCCACGGCCGTAGGAAACGCTCTCGCTCAGGCAATGGGCGCGGGTAAGATTGGTTCACTGGAGGAACTGCGGGCGGTGGTAAGACAGTCGTTCGAAATGGAGGAATACCAGCCTGGTAAAGCGGGTTAGGGCATGCATTTCTCACAACCCAAGCGCCGAGTCTGACTCAGCGCCTGGATTTTCGCCCCAATGTCATTTAGCTTTCCAGTTTCGGGAAGAGATTTAGTGGGGCGGCTCCTTGAGCTGCGCGGGACGCCCCGTCCCGCTTGTTCGAGTTTTCAAGCGCCTGTAAGCTAGGCCGACGGGGCGTCGTCCGCAGGACAGGTCCTGCCTGCGACTAGAAGTTGTACTTCACTCCGAGCTGAATGTTCCGCGCCCCCTGTGAGCTGCTCACGACCCCGAGATTGGAACCGATTGAGCGGTTCGGCGCATTCAGAATCGGCGTGTTCGACACGTTAATGAACTCGCCTCGGACTTCCAGGTTTTGGTGTTCGGTCACGGCGAAGTGTTTGACGACACTTA
>JAICXK010000256.1 GCA_025980435.1 Bryobacteraceae bacterium | reverse complement strand
GAAGAGGACGCGCGCAAATATTTCCAGAGCCTTCCGGATGCCTTGGTCGATCAGTTTTTCGATGCGCGCACCGGGCTTCTCACGGAGGAGGCAAAGTTCTTCCACGATGAAGGCGCTTTGGGGATTATTCGGGCAGACGCCCGCGCGCACAATGGTCTGCTTTTCGTTCAGGCGGCAGGTTCGCACGAGAGCAAGGATCCAATGGCGCCGGCGACCTTCGTCGTCACCGAAGAGCAGTATTCGCGCATGGCCCGGCTCCTGGAAAAGAAGCAGCCGGTATCGGTACACCTGAATCTTCAGGTGAAGGCCTCCGATCACGACGTGGATGGGGGGAATCTTATCGGTGAAATTCCCGGGCAGAAGAAGCCGGACGAAGTGGTTATGATTGGGGCACACTTCGATTCCTGGCACAGCGCGACCGGGGCGACCGATAACGGAGCGGGCAGCGCCGTGATGATGGAGGTGATGCGTATTCTGAAGGCGCTGAACCTGAGAATGGATCGCACGGTACGCATCGGGTTGTGGAGCGGGGAAGAGCAGGGACTATACGGCTCGAAAGCATACGTCAAAGCGCATTTCGCGGATCCGAAAACGATGCGACCCAAACCGCAATACGCGAAGTTCGACGCGTATCTGAACCTGGATAACGGAAGCGGAAAAATTCGCGGAATTTACCTGGAAGGGAACGATGCCGCCCGGCCGTTATTCGAGCAGCTATTGCGCCCGTTTCACGACATGGGCGTGACGACGACGACGTTGAAGCATACCGGCGGCACCGATCATCTGTCATTCGACGACGTCGGTCTACCGGGCTTTCAATTCATACAGGATCCGCTCGATTACGGTACCGTCACACACCACTCGGACGTGGATACTTACTCGCATGCGGTTCCCGAGGACTTGATGCAGGCGTCCGCGGTGATTGCGACGCTGGTATACGATCTTGCCAATCGCGACGAGTTCGTGCCGCGCAAACCGATGCCTGCGCCGCTAGGCAAATAATCCGGATCAGCTTGGCTGGCCGGTTCCGGCCCGGCGCTGCCGCCATTCGTCGCTATCCAGAAGCTTGGGCCCCCATTCGATCAGGCGGGGCAGAAGGTCGAAAACAGCCGGAGCGGTCCATTGCGCTCCCTGCCGGGTCTTCAGCCCTGCCGCATTCAGGTCTCGTGCGATTTCGGTGATTCGACGTTCCTTGACAATCTTCTCCAGGATCAGCAGCAGAACGGTTCGCTCCAGCGGATTCTGCTCCAGGTGAAGGCCATCCGCCGCGAACTGAAGCCCGTAGGGAAGCTCCTCTCCCTCCACGGCCACCTGGAACGATTCTGCGCCTTGCGCATGGTCCGGCACTTCCCGAACCCATTCGATCGCGCGCAGACTCCAGCCGTCCGCCGCTTTTCGCATGAAGTAATCCAAAGATAGTTGCCCGCTGATCAAATCACGGCTGCGCTGTACCATGCAAATTCCCCTTTGCGTTTCGTGATCAGCAGCTAACGTGCCACGTGGGAGGCGACGAACTCGCCTGAAAACGGGCCATCCGGCTCCCGGATGATTCGATTTTGGGAACGGATGTTTCACCCTTGGGATTCGGCCGGTGACGTTAGACTGAAGGCGCATGCACACGAATGCTCTGATTGACGAAAAGAGTCCGTATCTTCGGCAGCATGCGCATAATCCTGTGAACTGGCTGCCGTGGGGCGAGGCGGCGTTCGAAAAGGCGCGTCGCGAGGACAAGCCCATCTTTCTTTCGGTCGGCTATTCAACCTGCCATTGGTGTCACGTCATGGCCCATGAATCGTTCGAGGATCCGGCCACGGCAGAGGTTTTGAATCGCGATTTCGTTCCGGTGAAGGTGGACCGGGAAGAGCGGCCGGACGTGGACCGGATCTACATGCTGTTCGTCCAGGCATCCAGCGGAAGCGGCGGCTGGCCGATGTCGGTGTGGCTTACGCCCGAACTCAAGCCCTTTTTCGGCGGCACTTATTTTCCGCCCGATTCGCGCTACGGACGCCCCGGATTCCGCGAAGTTCTCGAGCATCTGGCGCGCGCGTGGAAGCACGAGCGGGAGCGGGTGGAATCTTCCGGCGCGAGTGTGACAGAGCAGCTTCGGGCGATGATAGCCTCCGCCCAGGCCAGCGCGACGCCTGACCGCGAACTGTTTCGCTCCGCTTTCTGGCAGTTCCGGCGGAGCTTCGATGCGCGCTGGGGCGGTTTCGGAGGCGCACCGAAATTTCCGAGGCCGGTGGTTCTCAACTATCTTCTGCGCTATTTCGCGATAGAGAACAGTTCCGAAGCGCTCGATATGGTAGTCGCGACCCTGCACGGAATGGCGCGGGGCGGCATGCACGATCAGCTGGGCGGCGGCTTTCACCGCTATTCGGTCGACGAGCGCTGGTTCGTTCCGCATTTCGAGAAGATGCTGTATGATCAGGCGCAGCTCGCGGTTTCGTATCTGGAGGCCTACCAGGCAACCGGGGAGCAAGCGCTCGCCGATAGGGCCCGAGCCATCTTCCGTTATGTTGGCCGGGATTTGACCGATTCCGGGGGCGGCTTCTATTCCGCCGAGGACGCCGACAGCCCCGATCCCGACAATCCGTCCCACTCGGGGGAAGGCGCGTTCTATATCTGGAAGAAATCCGAAATCGAATCGGTGCTCGGGCCCGGGCTTGCGGAGCAGTTTTGCCGGCGCTATGGAGTGGAAGCCGCAGGAAACGTGGAGCAAGACCCCCAAGGAGAGTTCACAGGCCGCAATATCCTGTATGAAGCTGAGCCTGCAATCGATATCGGGAACGCGGCGGAAAATCTGTTCGCCGCGCGAGCAAAACGTCCGCGTCCACATCTGGATGACAAAGTGCTGACCGGCTGGAACGGGCTGATGATATCGGCCTTTGCAAAGGGATTCACTGTTCTTGGGGACCGGCAATACCTGGACGCCGCGGAACGGGCCGCTTCGTTTCTGATGGCGCGGATGTATGACCGGCAATCGGGAAACCTGCTGCGCCGATATTCCGGAAACGACGCAGCGATTCCCGGGTTCCTGGACGATTATGCGTTCTTCGCTCAAGCGCTCCTCGATCTGTTTGAGGCTACGGCGAGTGCGGGCTACCTGGAAACGGCCATCGATCTCGCTACACGCGGATTCGGACGGTTCGAGGATCGGGAAGCCGGCGGCCTTTTCAGTACGGAATCGGATACGCCCGATTTATTGCTTCGCATGAAAGACGATTACGATGGCGCGGAGCCTTCCGGAAATTCGGCGGCAACAGATGTTCTGCTGCGGCTGAATCACCTGACCGGAAATGATGAATTCCAGCGCCGGGCGGAGAAATCCCTGCGGGCCTTTGTTCCCAAATTGAAAGCTCAGCCGTCGATTGCTCCCCAGATGCTGGTCGCGCTGGGACGGTGGCTCGCCGAACCGGAACAGACTGTGATCCGCTGCGAAGAAGTGAATCCCGAAATTCAGGCCTTATTAGCGGAATATCGGAAGAGGTTTGCGCCGTATTCCGTGGTTCTCGCGATCACGGACCAGGAGGTGAAAGACTTACAACATGCCGCTCCGTTTCTGGCCGGTCTGGAACGCAAGGGGCGGGCGACTGTCTACGAATGCCGCAACTTCGTTTGCACGCTGCCAAAAGTAATGGACGGTTAAAGAACCGCGGGTGACACAATTGAAAACGTGCCAACCGTCCTTGTTACCGGTGCTTCCACCGGCATTGGCCGCGAGTTCGCGCGCCTCTGTGCACGGGATGGCTACGATGTGGTTCTCGTGGCTCGGTCGCAAGCGCCACTTGAAGATCTGGCATCTGAAATCCGGCAGAAGTTCGGCCGTGCAGTGCATGTACGGATTAAAGATCTCTCCAGCCCGGCGGCGCCTCGTGAGCTATTCGATGAAGTGAAGGCCTCGGGGATCGACGTCGATGTTCTGATCAACAACGCCGGGTTTGGCCTTGTGGGCCGGTTCTGGAAGCTGAGCGAAGCAGAGCAGATGGAGATGATCCGCTTGAACGTAGCTGCACTTACCGATCTCAGCCGTCTTTTTCTTCCCGATTTCATTCAACGCCGCCGCGGCGGCATTCTGAACGTAGGCTCCACCGCTGCGTTTCAGCCGGGTCCGCTGATGTCGGTCTATTACGCGACAAAAGCTTACGTGGTCTCCTTTTCTGAAGCGATTCACAATGAAGCGCGCGAGCATGGCGTAACGGTAACATGCTTATGCCCCGGCCCTACCCGGACCGCGTTCGACAAGCGCGCGGGTGCGAGCGCTACGAAATTATTTGCCGGCGGGCGCGCCATGGATGCAGCGACGGTCGCCCAGATCGGCTGGAAGGGTCTGAAGGCACGCAAGCCCCTGGTTATCGCGGGACGCCTCAACGCAACGATGGCTTTCCTCACGCGCTTTGCGCCCATCCAGTTCACCGCCTCCATGGCGCGCCGCTTCCAGGAAAACGCAAAGTAGGCAAGAAACATGAACGATAGAAATTCAATTTCGCGCAAAGAGGCTCTAAAGCGGCTGGCTGGAATCGCTGCTTCGCCATTCTTTGCCTCCCTACTCCCGGGACAATCGCGCCTGGAATCCGCCCCGGAACCCCCGCGTGCATCGTCACGCCGGCCGAACATTTTGTGGATCACGGGTGAGGGCGTGCCTACCGCCGCACTAAGCTGTTACGGAAGCCAGCTCATAAAAACACCGCATATTGACCGCATCGGCGCCGAGGGCATGCGCTTCGAGAACAGTTTCGTCACAAACGCCCTTTGCGCGCCGTCCAGGGCAACGCTCCTGACCGGAAAATACAACCATCTGAACGGTATGATTACCAATCCGCGGGATACGATTGGAACCGGTACACCTGCTACATTCGATGCCGGTCAGGAGACCGTTTCGAAGATCTTAAAGCGGAGCGGTTATCAGACGGGTATGGTGGGCAAATGGCATCTGCCCGCCAATCCGGGAGATGTGGGCTTCGATTACTTCGTCTACAAGAATGGTGCCGGCGGACCTTACTACAGGGCGGAAGGTTACTTTCAGAACGTACGCTTCGGCAGCAACGTGATTGAAGAG
This sequence comes from Bryobacteraceae bacterium, assembly GCA_025980435.1. Lineage (GTDB taxonomy): Bacteria > Acidobacteriota > Terriglobia > Bryobacterales > Bryobacteraceae > Bog-105. The sequence continues at coordinate 2,293 of JAICXK010000256.1, read as the reverse complement.
AAGACTTATCCCGGCTACATGACGGATAATGTAACCGATCTGGCGATAAAGGGGATGCAGCAGTTCAAGCAGCCTTTTCTGATGATGGTGCAATTCTTTAATGATCATCGACCGTTCGATCCTCCCCATAAATACGAACACCTCTACGACAACGTAAGAATCCCGGAACCTGGCACTTTTTGGGACGACTATTTGCACCGCGCGGCTCCCGCCCGCGAGGCGCGAATGCGGATTGAAAACATGCAGGACTTCAAGCCGCCAGAGAACCTGACCGGGCGTCAACGCAGGCAATGGAACTATCAGCAGTTCATGGCTCATTTTCTGGGAACGCTTCGATCACAGGACGACAATGTCGGCCGGCTACTCGATTTTTTGGACCATAGCGGACTCGCCGAAAACACCATCGTCGTTTATACGTGCGACCACGGATTCTTTCTGGGCGATCATGGTTGGTTCGACAAGCGCTTCATGTACGAACAGGCGCTCCGCGTGCCGTGGATGATTCGCTATCCGGGCCGCATCAAACCGGGGCGCGTATCTGGAAAATGGGTGGTCAATATTGACAATGCTCCGACCATGCTCGATCTCGTTGGCCTTCCGGTACCGCACGATATGCAGGGTAAGAGCCTGGTTCCCATCTTGAAGGGCAATTCTCCTTCCGATTGGCGAACCTCAATGTATTACCACTACTATGAATTCGCACCGCCTCACTGGGTTCTTCCCCACTACGGGATTCGTACCAGCCGGTACAAATTGATCAGCTACTATACGGTGAACGAGTGGGAGCTATTTGACCTCGACAAAGATCCGGATGAAATGGAAAATCTGTTCGAATGGTCCGGCTACAAGGTGAACCCCGCCTACGCGGCGATAGCCGACGGCCTGGTTGAACAGCTAAAGCAACTCCGTGAGCAATACAAAGATACCACCGGCCTGCCGGTGAAGCTGTGGCCCACGAACAGCTATAACTGAGGATAAAGTGGAGAAAATGGGACAGCCAGTTCCCATTTCTATAACTGTCACCTCCGCCCAGCAATGTTGCGGATGGATATACCTACTTACCGGCGCTAGGCTGGGCGTGGAAAGTAGGAATCCATTGCATGTTCATCCATAAAAAAGAGCTTTTAGTCCCGGTTACGGTCGATTCTCCCGATCCTCGTTTCGGCCAATACCTGCTCGAACAATTCGGAGGAGCGACGGGCGAATTGACGGCCTGTTTGCAGTACTTCGTTCAATCCTTCCACGTCGACAACAGTGGCATCAAGGACATGCTGCTGGATATAGCCACCGAGGAGATCGGCCACCTCGAAATGGTAGGAAAGCTGATCGAACTGCACACCAGCGGTGAGACAAAAATCAGAGCGGAAGAAAGTTCGCTATTCGCTATGCGCGGCAAAGGTCCGCATTTTCTGGACAGCATGGGAACGGCCTGGTCGGCTCAGTACATTAACGAAGGAGGCGATGTGGTTCGCGACCTGCGCGCTGACATTGCGGCGGAAGCCGGCGCACGCCAAACCTACGAGCAATTGATCCTGCGGGCTCCGGACGATGGCAGCAGAAAAGCGCTCGTCCATCTGCTTACTCGCGAAGTCTCGCACACGCAAATGTTCATGGAGGCCCTCGCCTCGATGGGCAAGCTGACCGAAGCTTATTTCGGCAATATTCCGCCCGATGATACCGTGCACATTTACTACAACATGAGCACCAATGGCCGCGATGAGCGCGGTCCCTGGAATAGCGAACCGGCATTCAAGTACGTTGCCGACCCGCTGTCCCAGCGCGGCTCCCAGGATCAACACCCGGGCGTCAGCCGGCCCGATCTGGTTAATACCAGCGGTGTTGCCGCTAAAGCCGCCGGAAGATAACGAATATCTCCGCATGTCAGCCGCTGGTATTCTGCAAAAAGCCACCTCGTGCGCCAATCCCGGCTGCTACATGCGCTTTTCCGGCACTTTCGCTCGAAGCGGATGCGCTTGTTCGAAGAGACCTTTCGCATCACGCCGCAGACCCGTGTCCTCGATGTTGGCGGCTCGCCGTTCATCTGGCAATTCGCTACCGTGCGCCCGCGTTTGACCATTCTCAACTTCCCGTCCGCTCTCCTGCGCGAACCAGCCGGTTTCGACGTGATTGCCGCCGACGGCCGTATGCTTCCGTTTGGGGACAAGGCTTTCGATATTGTCTTCAGCAACTCGGTGATTGAGCACGTGGGAACGCGCGCCGACCAGCAGCGATTCGCTGAGGAGGTTCGGCGGGTGGGCCGTTCCTATTGGATTCAGACTCCGAACCGCCGCTT
>JAICXK010000194.1 GCA_025980435.1 Bryobacteraceae bacterium | reverse complement strand
TTAGCGCAGACCCAAGCTCCAACCATAAAGGAAACCGTGAGGCAGGTACTGGTTCCCGTTGTGGTAACCGATAAAGCCGGACACCACGTGGCGGGCTTGAAACAGGGCGACTTTCAAGTTTTTGAAGACGGAACGCCTCAAACCATCGTGGCCTTCAATGCCGTTGCGGAAGCGGTGGACGAAGAGATGCCCCGCGGGACTGGCTCAATCGCCACGCAAGGGCCAACCGTTATTCATAATCCCAAAACCACTGATGCGCTCCCCAAACGAACCTATCTGATCTGTGTAGACACGCTGCACTCGTCGTTCGCCAATTTTGCCGGAATTCGGAAAGCGTTGCAGGCGTTCTTCCGGCAAGAACAGGGCGGTGATTCCCAATATGCCCTGATGGCGCTGGGCCGCGGCGTGCGAGTGCTCGAAGATTCGACGCGCGACCCCGAGAAAATACTTAAAGCGGTTAAGAGTAAGAAATTCTTGACGACGATTCAGGACAGTGAAACAGCAAGCGTCGCCACCGAAATTCAGCAGTTCACGTACATGATGAGAGACGACTATTGCCACAACTGCGCTTGCGAGGCCTTAGGTACAAACGCTGACCTGCCAACATGCCCCGGCGCCAAGAGCAGGGTTCGACTTTTTCTCACCAGTTTTGGAGAACGAACTTCGATTCTTGATCAGAACTTTCTTCTCGCCCTCCGGGAGTTGGTGTCCGCCACGGCAAGCATGCCGACCACGCGAACGATTGTTTTTATCTCCGATGGCTTTAACCGGTTTCCCGGACGCGAGCTGTATTCGGTGATGGATGGGTTCGGGCCACGAGACAGGATTTTCGAATTCAATCCGAGAGATACGATCGATGGCTTGCAGTCGGTTCTGAAACTGGCAGTCCGCTACGATGTCAGGTTTTATACTTTAGATTCCCGCGGGGTGTACACACTGTCCTCCCTCGCAGGGAGCACGTTCGACGCGAGCACGGGCGAAGGTGCGTTTATACCGAACAAAGTTGATCTGAACCGGATGACTGTCGCTCATGAGAATACCGACGGTCTTGCCGAACTGGCTCGCGAAACCGGCGGGTTGTTCTTTGAAAACAATAACGACCTCTTAAAAGGCATCCGGCGGGCCTTTGCGGATGGGCGCGAATATTATGTGCTGGCTTATGTTCCCAGGAACACGACTGAGGACGGAACGTTCCGGCACATTGCAGTGGAACTTAAGAACAGGAAACTGCATGTCAATGCAAAATCGGGGTATTGGGCGGTTAAAAAATGAACCCCGAAACAGAGGTTAAAATCCGTATCTCCGACCTCAGTCAGGCTCTCGATGGGCTGCAGCGCTCCGGCTTTCGCCTTCGCATCCCGCGACAGTTTGAGTCGAACACGCTTTACGATACGCCGGATCAATCGCTCCGCCGGGGCGAAAACATTCTGCGCCTCCGTGAATCCGGCGAGCATTCCAAGATCACCTGGAAAGGACCTTCCGAGCACAGCCGCTTTAAGGTTCGCCCCGAGCTTGAAACGTCGGTGGCCTCGCTGGAAACCATGCGGCAGATTCTGGAGCATCTGGGCTACTTTCCCGTTTTTCGATACGAAAAGTTCCGGACCGAGTACGTTGAGCCCGCCCACCCGGATGCGGGCGTTGTCACGATTGACGAAACCCCGATCGGGAATTTTCTGGAATTGGAGGGACCGGGTGACTGGATCGACCAGAAAGCCCAACAACTTGGATTTTCTGCCGCGGATTACGTATTGGAAAGCTACGGGAAGCTATATCTGGCGCACTGCCGCCAACGCGGTGTGGAACCAACCCACATGGTATTCGCATCCAATTGTCAGTGACTCGCTGCGTCAGTAGTTTACGGCCTCCTCTAAAATGATGTGAAATGGCAGAAATACTGAGCGCCGGCGCGGCGGCCGTGGACCGGGCGACAGCCGACCTCCGGCGGGTGCGCGAAGAAATCGGGAAAGTCATTGTCGGCCAGACCGATGTCATTGATGGCGTGCTCATCTGTCTGATCTCCGGCGGCCATGTGCTTCTCGAGGGCGTTCCCGGCTTGGGGAAGACCACGCTGCTGCGGACGCTGAGCCGTGTCTTGAACCTTCGGTATTCGCGAATTCAGTTCACCCCCGATCTCATGCCCGGCGATATTGTCGGCAGCATGGTGATGGAGGGAGACGAGTTCGGCCACAAGAGCCTGCGGTTTCAGCCCGGCCCGGTTTTCGCAAACCTGGTACTGGCGGACGAAATCAACCGCGCGACACCTAAAACGCAATCGGCCTTACTGGAGGCGATGCAGGAACGCACGGTGACGAGCGGAACGAATACTTATTCACTCGAGGCTCCCTTCCTGGTAATGGCTACCCAGAATCCGATTGAAATGGAAGGCACCTATCCGCTGCCCGAGGCGCAGCTTGATCGCTTTCTGATGAAGATTCTGGTGACGTATCCCTCACGAGAGGATCTGAACCGGATTGTGGAACTGACCACCAAAGATGGTGAAGCCGATCTGCGCCAGGTGCTTCAGCGCGAGCAGATTGCGGAAGTGAAGACGGTGTGCCGGCAGGTCATTGTCGCTCCGCACGTTCAGCATTATGCGATTGAGCTGGTTATGGCGACGCAGCCGGGCGCGTCCGGCGCCGCGGAAATTACGAACCGGTACATCCGCTACGGCAGTTCGCCGCGCGGCGCGCAGGCGCTCATCGAGTGCGGCCGGGTTCTGGCTCTCATGCGCGGCCGCCTGCACCTCAGCATTGACGATGTGACCGCAGTTGCGCCCGCCGTACTTCGTCACCGCATTATCCTCAACTTCGACGCGCATGCCGACGGAGAGAACACGGAAACGATTTTGCAGCGAATCCTGAACGGCCTCGGCTCTCGATCATAGTAATTTCGAGCAGTGCCAAATGTCCGAACCGCTTGTCGACCGTCATTTTCTGGAGAAGCTTGAGCGGCTGACTCTTCAGTGGCAGAAGTCGTTCGATGGCCTGGTGGGCGGGCATAACGTCTCGCGCTTCGCCGGCCCCGGGCAGGAATTTTTGGACCATCGCAGCTTCCATTTGGGCGACGACCTCCGAGCGGTGAACTGGCGCGCCTATCTGCGTTTCGAGAAGCTGTTTCTGAAGGTGTTCCAGGTAGAGCCTCGCGTCCCGGTCCGGTTGCTTTTAGACACCAGCGCGTCCATGGCTACCGGCAGCACTGCCTCGGAGGCCAACAAATTTGACTATGCACGCAAGCTGGCTGCCGCGCTGGTTTACATGGGGCTAGTGCGATTGGATAGCATTCTTTTGCAGCCGTTCTCTGGACGTTTGATGGAACCCTTTCTCGCCAGCGGGGGACGCCACCGCTTCCAACCGGCGGAAACCTTCCTGCGCAGTCTGAAGCCCCAAGGCCGCACCAACTACTTCGAAGTTGCACGCGACTATCTGACGACGTACCCACAACGCGGACTGACGATCATCATCTCTGACTTTCTGGATGACGCCGATTGCCTGCGTCCGCTGCAATACCTGGCCGATTTCGGCCATGAGTTGTTACTTATACAGCTTTGGGGCCCCGAGGACCGCGAGCCTTCCGGAAACGGCGAGATCGAACTAGTCGATGCGGAGTCCGCCGCGCACTTCAAGATTGCGCTGGACGAGCGCGCGCGCCAAGAGTACACGCAGGCGTTCGACAGCCATTCAATCGAGCTGAAGAGACTGGCCATGCGCAACGGCGGGCGCTATGCCGGCCTGTCGACTCTTAATCCAATCGAAGAAGTTGTCTTTGGACCGCTCTTCGCTACCTCACGCATCCATTAGCTTAGATGTTTTTCCTGAACCTCACGGCCGGCGAATTCTTCGTTCTGCTCGGGACCCTCGCCGGCTTCGTCGCCACACTCTATCTGCTGGACAGGATGAAGCGCCGGAAGGTCGTGTCCACGCTCCGGTTTTGGAAGCCGGCTCTGAGCGCGCAAGAACAGCAGAACCGCAGAAGAATGCGGGAGCCCTGGTCGTTTCTTCTGCAGATTCTCGGCTTGCTCCTGCTGTTGTTGAGCATCGCGCAATTAGAGTGGGGTACCCGCCAGCGCCGCGGTCAGGATCACGTCTTGCTGCTGGATACCTCTGCCTGGAGCGCGCAAAGGGCGGGGGAGGGAACGCTGCTTGACCGTGAGAAGGAACTCGCCCGGCAGTATCTGGTCGGCCTGGTTCCTTCGGATCGCGTAATGGTCGTCCGGGCTGATAGCCTGGCGACCCCCGCGACCGCTTTCACTTCGGATCACGCAGCCCTTGAGCGAGCCGTGAGTGAATGCATTTCCGGTTTCTCGGCTTTGAATATTGAACAGGCGCTCGGGTTCGCAACTCAAGCTTTGAGGGGTTCCGGCGGGCGCCAAGGCGAGGTGGTGTATGTTGGCCCGGGACTGGCCCGAAGTATCCTCCGCGACCACGAGACGATCCCGAATCTCCGTCTCATCCGCGTTGAGGCAAGCCAAAATAACTACGGCATCCGGCACGTCGGAGTCAAGCCCGGCGGCGGTCCGGGCTTATGGAACGCCATTGTTACTCTCAAGAACTATAGCCGCGTGGCGGGCTCGGTGCGGCTCCATGCTCATTTCGCCGGATATTCCTTCACCCCTCGGCTTGTCCAACTTGCTGCGAACCAGGACAAGACAGTAGAGTACAGCTTTGAAACCAGCGCGTCCGGGACTCTTGCGTTTGAGTTGGAACCGCATGACGAATTGGCATTGGACGATCGCGCCGAAGTTTGGCTGGGCAGAAACAGCCCGCTAAAACTGGCGGTCTTTACTGAGAGGCCGGATGTTTTGCGGCCTCTCCTGCAAGCAAATCAGGACGTCAGCATCACCGTCGCGGGGACCTCGCAATACAGTCCAAAACCGTCGGCGGACGTAATGCTGATCGACGGAATATCCGGCGTTGTGCCCCCTCAAATTCCGTGTCTGTGGATTAACCCGCCTCTAGGGAAATCGCCCGTGCCCGTGAAAACTGTCGTCAAAAATGCGTCCATTAAACGCTGGAATTCATCGAGCCTGCTCGGGGCCGCGCTATACGCCAAGGACGTGCAGCTTTCCGCCGCGGAAGTTTTTGAGACGTTCAGCGATGATTTATTGGTCGGCAGCATTGCGCAGGGCCCTGTGGTCGTAGCGCAGCCGCAACGCCCAGGGCATTCCAAGCTCGCCGTGATCGGATTCGATCCGTTCGCCACGGATCTGCGTTTTCAGGTGACGACTCCGCTGCTGTTCGCAGACCTCATACGCTGGCTTTCACCGGAGGCGTTCCGTTCCACCGAAATCACGGCGGATCCGGTTGGCGCAGTCACGACTCGTCTCGATCCGGGCGAAGGGGCCGGCGGAATTCGTGTGACCGGACAAAACGGGAATCCGATTCCATTCACAATCCGAGATCACGCGGTTCAGCTTTTCGCCGCTCGCCCAGACGTCGTGCGGATCTCGTCCGGAAATCACGAGCGGATCCTTTCACTCACTCTTCCGGACATTGCGGACGCGGCATGGCGTCCCCCTCAGGTCGCGGAAGGCCTGCCGCCGACCGCTGTTCTTCTGCCGTCAGCCATTGATCTCTGGAAGTGGCTTGCCGTTCTGGCCGTTGCCGTTCTGCTGCTTGAATGGCTGCTCTATGGGCATCGTCGCAGAGGCGCCCGTTACGACAGGTTGCCTGGCGCACCTTCCACTCATTCGCCGGATCCAACGCGAGAGCTGGTGTCCAAATGAGCTTTGGCCATCCTTTTCTTCTCCTGCTTGGTCTCGTTCCTCTCGCCTGGATTGTTTTCGCCTGGGGGACGACTGCCCGGCGGCCTGCCCTCGTATTGAAAGGCCTGAGTATAGCTTTGATTGCGATTGCTCTTGCCGAGCCGACGATCACCATGCCGAACGCCAGGACAGGTGTACTTGTTCTTGTGGATACGTCGGGCAGTATCACGCGAGAAGATCTCGCCCGGGCTTCTTCGATTACCACCGGCATTGTGCGGGCCAGGCACGGCAATTGGATGAAAATCGTTCCATTCGCCGCTCAGGTCCGCCCTCTCCAATCCAGTGAATCTTCGAACGGCCTGCAGCTGCTGCATACCTCCGGCGAATCGGCCGATGGTACAAACCTGGAAGCCGCCCTGACGGATAGCATGGCAGCCATTCCAAACGGCTACATTCCCCGAATCGTGCTGATCAGCGATGGAAAGGAGAATGAAGGCAGTACCGCCCGCGCCGTTGCCGAACTGCAAGCCCTCCAGGTACCGGTCGATACGATACCATTGGCCGGACGCTCCGCAAACAGCCTTCGCCTGGAATCGCTCTCGATGCCCGGCGAAGCATATGCCGGCGAGCAGATTCCGATTGACCTGACGATCTCCTCCCCAGCCAGCGCGACGGCCACGGTGGACATTCAGGCGGAAGGGAAGAATCTCGGCCGTAATTCTATCCGGCTTGAGCGCGGATTGAACCTCGTGCGTATTCACGCTCGCCTGAACTCGACCGGCGTCAACGCTATCTCCGGTAGAATTTCCGCCGGCAGCTTGGGTGAATTGCCATTTGAGCAGGCCGTCGAACTCAAGCGCGCCAGAATTCTGTTTCTATCGCAGGATCCGTCCGGCGTGGACGGGAACCTGCTACAAGCGCTTAAGGATGCGGACCTGGATGTTACCCGCGATCGGAAGCTGATCAACCGCGGTCTGAACGGGATTCAACTCGTGATCCTCAATAATCTCGACCTGAATCGTCTCAGCGAGGAGCAGAAGCGAAATCTGGAAAAGTTTGTGCAGGATGGCGGCGGCTTATTGCTGATTGGCGGCGAGCATCAGGTGTATAAGCCCGATAAGCAACTGGACGCGCTGGATCGCACCTTACCCGCAAAGCTTGCGCCTCCTCAAACGCCTCAGGGTACTTCTGTCGTGCTCATCATTGACAAGTCATCATCGATGGAAGGAAGAAAGATCGAACTTGCCCGGCTTTCCGCCATCGGTGTGGTGGACCATCTACGGCCTCTGGACACGATCGGAGTTCTGATCTTCGACAACTCCTATCAATGGGCCGTTCCCATCCGTCACGCCGTGGATAAGAGCCTGATTACGCGCCTCATCTCGGGGATTACGCCGGACGGAGGGACGCAGATCGCTCCCGCTTTAAACGAAGCGTATCGGAAGGTGCTCCCCTCAAAAGCCACGTACAAACATATTGTTCTGCTCACCGACGGCATCTCTGAAGAAGGAGACAGCATCGAGCTGGCCAAGGAAGCGGCCAATCATGAGGTTACGATCTCGACCGTGGGACTTGGTCAGGACGTCAATCGCACTTATCTTGAAAAAGTTGCCGCCACTTCCGGCGGCCGCAGCTATTTTTTGAATGAGCCGCAGGGACTCGAACAAATTCTGCTCAAGGACGTTCAGGACTACAGCGGATCCACCGCCGTGGAAAGGCGCTTCACGCCTGTAGTGGAGCAGCGCGCGGAGATCCTGGAGGGTACGAATATGGATACCGCACCGGCTTTGAAGGGCTACGCGCGGTTTACCGCGAAACCAGGAGCAGAAACCATCCTCGGAATCGGCGCAGGATCTCCCGTGCCGGAACCCGCCATTCCGGGCACGACAAATCAGGGACGAGACCCGCTATACGTCCGCTGGCAATACGGTTTGGGCCGGGCCGCGGTGTTCACCTCCGACGCGAAGAGCCGCTGGGCGGAAGCCTGGATCAACTGGCCAGGGTTTGACAAGTTTTGGATCAACGCCGCGCGCGACCTGCTAACGCACACCGCTCAGACGGAGGCGAGCGCTCATTATGATTCAGCTAACGGCGAGATCATTGTCAGTTATCGGCTTTCGACAGAACTGCCCGAGCCCGCCGCTGTTCCCCAGATCTTTGTTATCGGCCCGAAAGGTTTCGAACAGCGCATCGATGTGGAGAAAACCGCCGGCCGCGTCTACGGCGGAAGTCTTCACATTGGCCGAGCCACTGGTCTGTTCCGTATCCGGCCGGTTACGGAATCCGCAGCGTTTCCAGAAATCGGGTTCTACCGCCAGCAGCCGGAATCAAACGACTTCGGCTCGAACGAAGCCCTGCTGGCGCGGATATCAAGCTTAACGGGAGGCCGCTTCAACCCGTCTCCAAAGTCAGTTTTTGAGTCAGGCGGCAAATACATCTACACATCGTGGCGCCTCTGGCCCGTGTTCCTGGCGTTTGCGATTGCGCTTACTTTGGCTGAGCTGGTCAATCGTAAATGGAGCGGCCTGATGCAGGCGTTCCACAAGCGTAGTTAACCAGCGAGATTCAGTTCGTGAACTCTGGCCGCGATAACGCGCAGGTCGCGTAGAAACAGCGCATATTCCTCGTCGAATCGATCGGGCATGCGAAGTACCGCAGAGGGATGCACTGTGGCGACAATTTCTTTTGCCCATTTATGAGGGAAAAATTTGCCCCGCTCCGCCGTGATGCGAAAATCGCGCCCTATCAGAGATTGCGCCGCTGTCGCGCCTAAACAAACCACCAATTCCGGTTCAATTGTCGCCAATTCGGCTTCGAGCCACGGCCGGCATGCGGAGATTTCGATTCCGCTCGGCTTGGCATGAATGCGGCGCTTACCCCGTTCGACAAACTTGAAATGCTTTACCGCATTCGTGACATATACCTTTTCGCGATCAAGACCGGCTTCGTGCATCGCCTTGCTGAGGAGCCGGCCGGAGGGTCCGACGAAGGGATGGCCCTTGCGGTCTTCTTCGTCGCCCGGCTGCTCGCCGACCATTACAACTTTGGAGTCCTGCGGCCCTTCTCCAAAGACGACTTGTGTAGCATGCCGGTACAGATCGCAACCTCTACATTCCGGTGCCGCTGCTCGCAACCGTTGGAGGCTGTGGATTGTAGGGACCCACGCTGCTGCCGACTGTTTCTGCTTGGCCTGTACCACTTAACTGACTAGCTGTCCGTTCCCCGCGATCACGTGGGTAGAAGTTTTGAAATCTTCGAGATCCCCGTTCGTGTTGAAGCTTACTTCGAACGGTTCGGATACAACACTCACGTTCGAGGCAAGGGATGGAATCAGGTTCTCGCTGACCGCAAGGTCGACGAGTTCCAGCGTGTTCCGAATCCGGCAATAAGTAACTTCCGACAGATCCAATTTGCCGACCGTTCGCGCGATATTCGATAAGGCTTCGTGATCGCTGGAGAAATGTATCGGCGTTCGGATGCAGGCCGGAGTGGAAGCTGTCAGTGAATTGATGTAAGTCGGATTCCAATCGACATCGTTTACCAGCCGGTCGTGCACCACATCCGCCATGCCAAGTCCTACCCCGCTGTGATAGGAGAGATCGCTGATGGCGCGAGCATAGAG
>JAICXK010000243.1 GCA_025980435.1 Bryobacteraceae bacterium | reverse complement strand
CGAGTGAACGAACTCGGCTGGAACGAGGCTGTGCAAGTTGGACCCGCGCGCGTCACAGCGTTCGAGGTGGCGCATTGGGGCGCTCGGATGCGGAGCGATGTGTTTCGGGGGTTCAATGGGTACCTGCTGGAAGTGGGGCGCTACCGGGTGATCTTCGGAGGCGACACCGCATATACCGACTGTTTCAAACGTCTGCGCTCGAGCGCACAGGTAGATCTCGCGATCATGCCGATTGGAGCTTATGATCCATGGATTCGCGTTCATTGCAACCCGGAACAGGCGCTTGCGATGGCGAATGAGGCCGGCGCCGAGTTCATCTTGCCGGTTCACCATCAAACGTTTCGATTGGGCCGCGAGCCGCAACGTGAGCCGATTCAGCGCCTGCTTGCCGCGATGGGATCCGCCACAGAACGGGTTTGCCTGCGGGATATCGGAGAGGAATTTCACCTCCAGTAACAGCCTGCGGACCGTTGCTATACTCGGGTTGATTCTGCGGCGCGCTGGAGTGGCGGAACTGGCAGACGCACGGGACTCAAAATCCCGCGCTCTTCACTGAGCATGTGGGTTCGACCCCCACCTCCAGCACCAGCATTCGTACTTGGTACTCCCTCCCCCAAAAGAGTCCGAAACTTTCTGTGTTTTCCGTAACGAACAGTTCCATCTCACAGTCCACGGAGTGCCGCACCACAAGGAGGTAGCACCTCATGGCGACGCAGTTACTCCGTCCACCCGCCGCACCCAAACCCGCCGTTTCCGACGTTCACATTATCTGGATTACCGCAGGGCTAAGCTGCGATGGGGACAGCGTCTCCATCACAAATGCGGAACAACCCAGCATTGAGGATGTTGTAATGGGCGCAATCCCCGGATTGCCCAAGGTCCATCTTCACAACCCCGTGCTTGCCGTGGAGGTCGGGGATGAGTTCATGAAGTACTTTTATCAGGCGGAGCGGGGCGAGCTGGACCCCTTCGTGCTGGTCGTCGAAGGCTCAATTCCGAACGAACGAATTAAGAGTGAAGGCTACTGGGCAGCACAAGGAACGGATCCCGATACCGGCCAACCGATTACTACCTGCGAATGGATAGATCGCCTTGCACCGAAGGCCTGGGGCGTGATCGCGGCGGGTACCTGCGCCACCTATGGCGGTATCCACGCGATGGCGGGAAATCCCACCGGTTGCATGGGACTGGTTGACTATCTGGGGAAATCCTGGCGATCGGCTGCGGGCCTGCCAGTAGTAAATGTGCCAGGATGCCCCGTCCAGCCAGACAACATGATGGAAACGGTTCTGTATTTGCTTTACCAGGCGGCCGGGCTATCTCCGATGATTCCCCTGGACGAGCAGTTGCGGCCCACCTGGCTGTTCGGGAAAACGGTTCATGAGGGATGCGACCGCGGCGGTTACTATGAGCAAGGCGATTTTGCGCATGAGTACGGCTCGCCTAAATGCCTGGTGAAGATAGGCTGCTGGGGCCCGGTTGCAAACTGCAACGTAACAAAACGCGGCTGGATGCGCGGAATTGGCGGGTGCCCGAACGTGGGCGGCATCTGCATTGCCTGCACGATGCCTGGTTTCCCGGATAAATTCATGCCGTTTATGGACCAGCCGCCCGGCGCAACTCTTTCCTCTCTTATGGTGGTCAGCTACGGCTCACTCATTCGTTCTCTGCGGTCGATCACGAACGCGAGCGGGAACAAAGAGCCGAAGTGGCGTCACCGCGGTTCCCGATTAACGACCGGCTACCAACCGACAAGCTACTGACAGAGGAGCACAGAAATGGCGACATTGACCGAGCCTTTAAGCGGCACTGAGCGAAAGAGCCGGAACCTGGTCGAAATGAATTGGGATCCGATTACCCGGATCGTCGGCAGCCTCGGCATCTTTACCAAGATCGATTTCGAAAACCGGGAAGTGGCGGAGTGTTACAGCACTTCATCCATTTTTCGCGGTTACAGCATCTTTATGCAAGGCAAAGATCCGCGGGACGCACCGTTCATCACCAGCCGAATCTGCGGCATCTGCGGGGATAATCACGCCACCTGCGCTGTCTACGCGGCGAATATGGCATTCCAGTGCAAGACACCGGAGCTCGGCGAGTGGATTATCAATCTGGGCGAAGCCGCCGAATACATGTTCGATCACAACCTTTATCAGGACAACTTGGTTGGGGTCGATTTCTGCGAGCAGATGGTGAAACAGACCAATCCGGCAGTTCTAGCCAAGGCCGAGAACACACCTGCTCCGAACGCCGATAAGCATGGATACAAGACCATCGCGGGCATCATGCGGGCGTTAAACCCGTTCAGCGGCGAGTACTACCGCGAGGCGCTCCAGATGAGCCGCCTCACGCGCGAAATGTTCTGCCTGATGGAGGGGCGGCACGTCCATCCATCCACCCTCTATCCGGGCGGCGTAGGCACGGTTCCAACGATTCAGGTATTTACGGACTATTTGGTCCGCCTGATGAAATATGTCGAATACCTGAAGAAGGCAGTCCCACTGCATGATGACTTGTTCAACTTCTTCTATGAGGCTCTGCCTGGTTATGAGCGGGTAGGACAGCGGCGCGTCCTGCTCGGCTGCTGGGGCTCTTTCAACGACCCTGCGGTCTGTGATTACAGGTACGACAACATGGCCGATTGGGGCCGTGCTATGTATGTCACTCCCAGCGTCATTGTGGACGGCAAGGTGGTAACGAACAGCCTGCTGGATATCAATCTGGGAATGCGGATTCTGCTCGGGAGTTCTTACTATAACGACTGGGAGAATAGCGGGGAGACGTTTGTGAACGCTGATCCGCTGGGAAATCCGATCGATAAACGGCACCCGTGGAATCAGACCACTACGCCGAAGCCCCAGAAGCGCGATTTCAAAGGAAAGTACACCTGGGTCATGTCGCCGCGCTGGTTTGATAAGAACACCGGCGAGTATCTCGCTCTCGATACCGGCGGAGGTCCCATCGCCCGGCTCTGGGCGACGGCGCTGAACAATCTGGTCGATATCGGCTATATCCAAGCCACCGGCCGCAGCGTCAAAATCAACTTACCGAAAACCGCGCTGCTTCCCGAAGTCCAGTTCGAATGGAACATTCCCCAGTGGAGCAATGCGATTGAGCGTGATCGCGCGCGCACTTATTTTCAGGCGTATGCCGCCGCCGCCGCTTTCTACTTCTTAGAGAAGGCAATGAACGCCGTGCGCGAGGGCAGGACCAGAACCTGGGCCGATTTCAAGGTCCCGGACGAGGCGATCGGGTGCGGGTTCCATGAAGCCGTTCGAGGGGTGCTCTCACATCATGTGGTGATACGCGACAGGAAGATCGCGAATTATCATCCGTATCCGCCAACGCCGTGGAACGCCAGCCCGCGGGATGTATACGGTACGCCCGGGCCATACGAGGACGCAATTCAGAACACGCCTTTGTTCGAAGAAAACGGTCCGGAAAACTTCAAGGGAATCGATATTATGCGAGCAGTGCGCAGCTTCGATCCCTGCCTGCCCTGTGGGGTCCACATGTATCTGGGCGATGGAAAGGTGCTTCGGACTGAGCATTCGTCTATGCTGGGCGCTCATTCCTAACGGGTAAGGAGGGTATCGTGGCGCATACGAAAAAATCGGAGATTTCGTCTCACACGCCCGGCACGAACCGGGGCGAAGAAATGCGGCAGAGCAAAGGCCCGGAGCCAGGGCGCGAGCACGGCGGACGCACCGCAAGAGATTCGACCAGCATTGGCCCGAAGAGCAAAGGACCCATCGATCCGCGGATGCCCAATATGCCGCCGGCCTGATTGCGATTTGAGCTGATGCCGGAGACAAGAATGCCAAACGAGGAGGTCCGCTCGCAAGAGTGGATCGACCGCATAGAAGAACTAGTCCGCCGGGCTGAGTCCATGGAAGATCCGAAGCTGCGCGGAATAGCAGTGGACCTGGTTCGGGCCGTATTGGATTTCCATGCTGCCGGGTTGGAGCGAATGCTGGAAATTACGGCGGACTCCAGCAGTACCGGCGAGGAAATTATCCGTCGCATGGCCTCTGACGACCTGGCGAGCAGCTTGCTTCTACTACACGGGCTTCATCCGGACGATCTCGAAACGCGGGTGAGCCGCGCAGTCGAGAAACTGCAGCAGATGTTTGGCCCGCGGGGAGCCACCGTTTCGCTCTTGGCCATCGAGGAAGACACGGTACGATTGCGGCTCGATACAGCCAACGGCTGGTCGGGCGCGCAAGCAAAGACTTCGATCGATGCGGCGATCTACCAGGCTGCTCCCGAAATCGTGGCTATCGTCGTGGAAGGATTCCGGGAACCGGCGGCGCCTAACTTTGTCCCGCTTTCCAATCTCATGTCTGGTTCGCTGCTATGACCTCGGCATCACACATGAATGGTTTGGGCGCACTGCGCAGATTCGTTCAGAAGACACCGGCTGTAGAGGTCTGCGAACTCTGCGCCGTACGGCTACCGGAACAGCATCAGCATCTGATCGAACCATGCGTCCACCGCATTCTTTGCGCGTGCGATGCATGCGCCATTCTGTTTAGCGGCGCCGGCCAGACACAATACCGCCGCGTCCCCAGCGATGTTCGATGTCTCGATGATTTTCATCTCGACGACGCCTTGTGGAATAGCCTTATGATTCCAATCGGATTGGTGTTCTTCTACATCTCGAGCGCAGCGGGTCAAATTGTCGCGCTGTATCCCGGGCCGGCAGGCGCCACCGAGGCCGCGGTCGATAGCGAATTGTGGGAAGAAATCGTGCAACTCAATCCACTGCTCCGGAACATGCTACCGGATGTGGAGGGCTTACTGGTCAATCGCACCGGCCGGGAGCGCGAATATTACCTGGCGCCGATTGACGAGTGCTATCGATTGACGGGAGTGATCCGAAAGCACTGGTCCGGGTTTTCGGGAGGAAGCGAGGCCTGGGAAGCGATAACGGACTTTTTCGCCGCTTTGAAGCAGCGTGCTGTTCCAGCCCGTGCGGAGGCGCATGCCTGATCTCGATTTTCAGATCCTTAGCGTCGAGCCGCTACGCGATCCGGCAACTCCGGCCCTGGCTTTTCGGTTACAGGTGACGAATAGCAAGGTTCAAGAACCCATTTATTCGATTGTGCTGCGCTGCCAGATTCAGATCGAAACGGCAAGACGCCGGTATAGCTCGCAAGAACAGAAGCGGTTACACGATTTGTTTGGTGAACCGGAGCAGTGGGCGGAGACGCTCCGGTCTATGTTGTGGGCAAATGTCACGGCGAACATTCCTTCTTTCACCGGCAGCATTATCCATCCCGTTCCTGTACTCTGCGCTGTCGATCTCACGGACAGAACCGCGAAATACTTCAATGCGCTCGAGGGCGGGGAAGTCCCGATCATTTTCCTGTTCAGCGGTCGTGTGTTCTATGATTCCCGGATGGCGGGGGGCGTTCAGGTAGCCCCGGTGCCGTGGAGCAAGGAAGCCCGGTTCCGTTTCCCGGTCGCGATTTGGAGTCAGGCGGCAAACCTCCTGGAAGTCTCATGAATTCAGAGCGGGTGGATAAGATCGCGCGCGCTGTTTTGTACGAAGGCTATATGCTCTATCCCTATCGGCCTTCTACGATCAAGAACCGCCAGCGCTGGAATTTTGGAGTCCTGTATCCGGAGGCCTGGGCGACCGGTTCCGATCGCTCCTATTTTCAAATGGAGTGTCTTGCTTGGGGCGGCCAGCGCTCGAAGCTCGATGTGAAGTTGCGTTTTCTGCAGTTAATGTCGCGCGGGTCAGGAGAAAAGCGCTGGGAAGAGGGGACTGAGCGTAGCATCCAGTTTCCCGGTCTCTCTCTGGAAGCAATCGTGTCGAGTTCGCACCGGCAGGCATTCTCATTCGGGCCACCCGAATGTTCAGGCGAGATAACCGTATCGGCAACAGCCGTGCAGGATTCCGTTTTTCGCGTAAGCGTCCGCGTCCGAAACACCACCGTGCTTGAGATTTCGAACCGCGAGGAAGCGTTGCTGCACTCCCTCGCCTCGGCGCACGCGGTGCTGACGCTTCGCGATGGTGAATTCGTCTCCCAGACCGACCCGCCGGATTCCCTGCGCGAAGCCGCGGAGGCTTGCGAAAACATCGGAGTGTGGCCGGTGCTCGCAGGCGAGGAAGGCGCGCACGATACCGTTCTGGGCTCGCCGATTATTCTGCCCGATTATCCGCGAGTTGCTCCTGAAAGCACCGGCGATCTATTCGACGGAACCGAAATCGATGAAATCCTGAGTCTTCGCATTCTCACGATGACCGATGCCGAGAAAGCCGAGATGCGGCAAACGGACGAACGCTCCCGGGAAATTCTCGAGAGGCTGGAGGCAAATCCAGCCGGACACCTGATGCAGTTGCACGGCGTTGTCCGTCCAGCGCGCTCCTGGCCGGAAGTCGGAAGCCGGGTCCGCCTGCGTCCGCGGAAACGGGCCGACCCCTTCGACATGCTGCTTGAGGGTAGAATCGCAGTGATCGAAGCTGTCGAGCAGGACTACGAAGACAACATCCACTTAGCGGTCGTGCTCGAAGAGGATCCGGGGCGCGATCTGGGGGAGATGCGGCAGGCCGGTCACCGCTTCTTTTTCTCGGCCGCGGAAGTGGAGCCCCTGGTATGAACAACTCCGTTCTGATCGCGGGCATTGGCAACATATTTAACGGCGATGATGGGTTCGGTGTCGCGGTTGCGCAGAGGCTTGCCGCGTCTGAATGGCCGGAACACGTCCGTGTTGTGGATTTCGGCATACGTGCGATCGACCTTGCGTTTGCGCTTCTGGATGGATGCGACCTCACAATTCTGGTGGACGCAACTGCGCGGGGCAGCGCGCCGGGGACGCTTTACGTAATTGATCCCGATGTGAACAGCGTGCTTACTCATACAGATGGCGTCTGCGTAAACTCACACAGTCTGGATTCTGTCAAGGTTCTCGCCCTGGCGAAAGGTATGGGAGCTCGCTTGAATCGAATTCTGGTAGTCGGCTGTGAGCCGCTGGTACTCGAAAACGAAGAAGATGGTTATATCGGCCTCAGCAGCGCAGTCGAGGCCGCGGTCGATCCGGCGGTCGAGATGATCCGGAATCTGGTGCGGGAATTTGAACATAAAGAAGAAGCACTGATGTTTGTGGAAGCCGGGGAGGGCTATTGAATGAGCTTTTTTAAGATCGCTGGATTTCTCGTGGCCGCTGCCGTCGTGGCGGGTGTCGTTATGAATTTGGGAGATTTGAGGCGTTATCTGAAAATCGAGGCGATGTAGGCGCGGAATGTGTCTGGCCATACCGGCGAAAATTGTTGAACTGTTTGCTGACGAGCAGAATCGTGCGCTGGTGGAAGTTTCCGGAGTGCGGCGTCATATCGACACCGGACTTCTATTGGACAACCCTCCCCAGAGGGGCGACTGGGTTCTCGTTCACGTGGGCTTCGCAATGAGCAAAATCAGCGAAGAGCAGGCACAGGAGCAGATACGAACGCTCACCATGCTTGGCGAGAGTGCGGCCGCTTTGGAAGAAGTGAAGGGCTACGGCCTGGAGAATGCGGATAGTTCGGCCTCGAAGGACACCACATGAAATTTGTAGATGAATTCCGGGATCCGGAGATTATCGCCAAAGCCACGGAAGAGATTCGCCGCCTCACGGATCCATCGCGGCATTACCGTTTCATGGAAGTGTGCGGCGGGCATACACACGCTATCTACCGTTTTGGCTTGAAGGATATTCTGCCGCCCAACATCGAACTGATCCACGG
>JAICXK010000305.1 GCA_025980435.1 Bryobacteraceae bacterium | reverse complement strand
GCCGGTCCAGTCCTCTTTCGCGAGCAGTTCAATCGGGCTGACGGCCTGAGCCAGAACTGCCCCAGCCGCCAGCAGAGTCGAGTTCAGCAGGTCCCGGCGGTCAATGGGAGTATTCATTCCGAGAGCTGCATCGCCCGCCTGATTACGTTTGGAGTCAGACATTTAAAGAGAGGATTCCGGAACTCTCATGGTAACGGCAGCGTATACAGCGGTATGGAGTCTCTAGTCACGGATGTCCGCCAGGCGTTTCGGATCATGCGAAAGAGCCCCGGCTTTACGGCCGTTGCAATTGCCGCGCTGGCGCTGGGCATCGGCGCAAACACGGGAATTTTCAGCGTCGTAAACAAGGTCCTTCTCCAGCCGCTGCCGTATCCACAGCCCGACCGGATCATGAAACTAGGCCGCAGCTATCCGCAGGGCGCCGGATATTCGAACTCCATTCCCAAATACATGGTCTGGCGGCACAATAATGTTTTCTCCGCCATGGCCCTTTACGATCAGGGGGCCATTGGCCTGAATATCTCGACGGGCGACCGGCCGGAGCAAGTGAAAGGGCTCCACATTTCCAAGGATTACTTCAAAGTCTTCGGAATGAGCCCGGCCCGCGGCCGCAGCTTTACGGCGTCGGAAGATTCGCCCAACGGCCCGAAAGCCGCGGTGATCAGCCAAAAGCTCTGGAGATCGCATTTCGGAAGCGATCCGCAGATCATCGGAAAGACCATCGTACTCAATGGCGATCCCTACCCGATTGTCGGTCTAATGCCGGACAACTTTGTACCGGACCCGCCGGCCGATATCTGGATTCCGCTGCAGGCAGATCCGAACAGCACGAATCAGGGGCATTATCTGGCGGTTGCAGCGCGCCTGAAGCCGGGTGTGACCGTTGAGCAGGCACGCGCCGAGATGAAGCTGCGCGGGGAAGAATTCCGGCGTCTCAATCCGAAATGGATGGATAAGGGCGAGAGCGTAGCCGTTACCCCGATGCGCGATGCGATGGTACGCAACGTGAAGACCGCGCTGTTCGTTCTGCTGGGAGCGGTCGCTTTCGTGTTGCTCATCGCTTGCGCAAACGTAGCGAATCTATTATTGGCGCGCGCGGCGAGCCGGCAAAAGGAACTCGCCATCCGGGCAGCCGTGGGCGCCAGCCGTTGGCGAGTTGTCCGGCAACTCCTAACTGAGAGCGTGATTCTAGCGGGCCTGGGCGGGATATTCGGATTTCTGCTCGGCGCCTGGGGAGTACGCAGCTTGCTTCTGCTGGTCCCGGGCGATATCCCCCGACTGACCGGCCAGGATCACGTGCAAAGTGTATTGTCCGTGCTCGACTGGAGAATCGTCGCCTTTACGATCGGCGTTTCGTTTCTGACCGGCATCATCTTTGGACTGTTCCCGGCTCTGCACATTTCAAATCCGGATGTCTCCTCCACACTGAAGGATTCCAGCGGCAGGTCCGCAACCGGCCGCAAACAGAATCGTGTGCGCAAGATCCTGGTGGGCGCCGAGATGGCCCTCGCGCTGGTTCTGCTGGTTTCGGCCGCGCTTCTGATCAAGACGTTTATCGGATTGAGCACGGCGAATCCGGGCATTGACCCGCAACACGTGCTTACCTTTCAGACCTCGCTGGCCGGCAGCAAGTATTCGAGTACCGAGAAGGTGGACAATCTGGCGGTGCAGGTAACCCGGCGGCTCGAGGCGGTCCCCGGGGTACAAGCTGCCGGGATGGCCATCGTTCTTCCCACCGAAAACGAGATCGACCTGCCGTTCAACATCGCCGGCAAGCCGCCCAAAGCCGGCCAGATGTATAACGGCGATGAGCAATGGCGCTTCGTCACGCCGCATTACTTCGGAGTCTTCAAAATTCCGCTCCTGCGCGGGCGTCTCCTGAATCAACGCGACGTTGCGAATTCCGCCCGAGTGGTGCTGATCAATCAGGCCATGGCGAAGAAGTACTGGCCGAAGGAGAACCCGGTAGGCCAGGTAATCACGATCGGAAAAGGGCTTGGACCCCAATTTGAAGATGCGCCGAGGCAAGTCGTCGGCGTGGTCGGGAATGTTCGTGAAACCAGCTTGAGCGATACCGATGTCGGCGTGATGTACGTTCCGCAAAGCCAGGTTCCCGATGCCCTTACCCATTTGGGATCGAGCATCATCCCGCTCTCGTGGTGTGTCCGTTCTTCGCTTGCTGTAAATTCGCTGCGGCCGGTGATCGAACGGGAATTGCAGGCAGTAGACGGGCAGTTGCCGGTCTCGAACGTTCACACCATGGAGCAGGTGCTTGCTCAGGGCGTTTCGCGGCAGCACTTCAACATGCTGCTGCTTAGCATTTTCGCGGCGATTGCGCTGATTCTGGCAGCCATCGGAATCTACGGCCTGATGTCCTACGCGGTCGAGCAGCAAACGCAGGAACTCGGCATCCGCATGGCGCTGGGAGCGGATAGAGGGCAAGTGCTGAAGCTGATTATTCGGCAAGGCATGACTCCGGCGATTATCGGTGTCGTCGCCGGGCTGGCCATCGCCTTTGGTATCACACGCGTACTTGCGAGCCTTCTCTATGGCGTCAAAGCCAGCGATCCGTCCACGTTCGCTACTGTTGCGATCGTTTTAACCGCAGTTGCGCTACTTGCTACTTATTTGCCTGCGCGGCGCGCTATGAATGTCGATCCGGTTGTCGCGTTGCGCGATGAAGGTTAGAGAATATCGGCGAGTTCAAGTTACAATCGTCACTTGAGCCTTTTCTTTCTGCGTCCGAGACCGGAATGATCGTTGTCCGGATGAATGCCTGGCTTTGGGCGGCGATCGCCTGGATCGGATTGATTTTTTTCTCCTCCACGACGGTTGCGGGAGAGTCGTCCGAGGAAGCCTTTAGCGCTCTTTCCCAATTGTTCGTGAAGCATCTGCAGCCGGGCACGTCCTCATACGATATCGTTCACCTTTTGGCCGACAAGAGCGTCCACGTCGCTTTGTTCTTCATTTTTGCCGTGCTTCTCTGGCGGGCACTTCCGAATGCGCCCGGAAAGATCGTTTTTATCGTCATCGCGGGAGCCGTTCTCGGCTCGTGCAGCGAACTGTTACAGATTATCTTCCCCGCACGCGATCCCGCTATTCGAGATGTGCTGATCAATATTGGGGGAACGGCGCTAGGCGCGGGGGTCAGTCTGGGGGTTTCGAAGTTACGGCATGGCGACGCGCTCGTGAAGTGCCGAGTTACATTACGTTCAGGACCGCTTTAAATTTGGAGAGAAAGTGGCGGCCCGAGAGTCTATCCTGCGTAGTCGTTTTTTACGATGAGAGCACAAACTGTTTGTGAAGCAGCGTACGAACCGTCGCGTTCGGATCTGACGATTGGCCGGTTGATCGATTCCGTCGCTCTGCGTTTCTTCTGGTTAGTCGATCGGTGTTTCCGTCGATTTCTTGTTCGCTGAGCGCTTCCGGCGCCGGCGAATAATAATAGATACCGCTACAAGTCCGGCTCCTACGAGAAACGGTGTGGCAGGATCCGGTGCTTCCGTGGTTTGCACAACGCTGGCGGATTGAGTTATTTCTTGTGCGCCGGCAACCAGGCACAACGCGGGCGCGAGCGCAAGTAGCCGGATAAGTTGGTTTCCTACCATTGCACCCAAACCGCGCACACCTGAATCGTGTGCATTTAGACGGCCAGACGGATGTAAGACTTTCTGAAAAATCATTTGTTGGCGAGCCATGCTTCAAATCGGCCTGCCTCCGATAACAGTGCGGACATTTCTTCGGAGGCGGGATCGAAATTGTTGATTACCCGATAAGCGCTCATGCGGCATCCAATGGCATACTCGCCCCCAGGCGCGCTTGAGCGAATGCGAACCACCTCGGCTGTGCCTTGCAGGCACGTGATCTTCGCGTCCGAGTCCCTGGCCGCGGCGGGAAGCAAAAGAAGAAACTTAAACCGGTCCCCCGGGGCGAACAACTCTCGCGTCCGGCAAAAGAATCCGTCCATGCTGACGTTCTCGGTTTCCGTTCGGACAGGCAGCGCCCATCCTTGCGCCAGCAATAACAGCGGCACGCGCAGATTCGACCGGGACTGAACGCGGCGTTCTGTGATCATTCGGGCGTGTTCGGCAATAAGTACCAAAAGTTCGAAACTCTCGCTAAGATTTGCTTTCCAATGACAGTGAATCTGAAATGCGAAACACTTTCTCGCCGAGTGAAGCAGTTTCGCAGCCAAGCGAATTGAATGAATGGGAATTAAGACTTTCAAATGCGCTGGGCAGACGAAGCTCGCCGCACCGGATCACGTACAGATCTCGCTCAGATGGATTCAGGTTACACGGACATTGCATGGCGTAAAAGATGTATCGAAACGAGCCGGAAGGAGTTCGGAATAGGAGCTTTTTGCTGCTTAAACAGCAGCTTTCCGACGCTTGAGTAGAACCACCGCGACATTGAAGAGGAACCCAAACAGACCGAGTATGGCGGAATCAAGCACCCTTTGCACGAAGCGCTAATTTGCACTTATAGTGCCACGGGAATCAGCAACAATTTGATGTCAAATACTTGCTGTGGCAGGCTGCCAGAACAGATAATATTCGGCCATTGCCTGCGAGAATCGCCCCCGGGGAGTGGTCAATTTTGCCTCCCAGATATTGATCCGTGGGATTTGGAACAGGTCCGTTTTATTGGTCCAGCATCCACGTTGATTGGCGAAGGCGAGCCGGTATCCTGCCGCCCGCGCGGCCTCGCGAATGCCGGCGTCGTGATTGCCGTTGGGGTATGCCAGCATGACGCAGGACTGCTGCAGATTGGCTTCGATGGCATCGCGGGATGTTGTTAGTTCACTGGAGGCTATATCTCGGGGAATCGACGTGAGGATCTGATGGGTTAAGGTGTGGGAGCCGATTGCTACTCCGCGGTGGCTGATTTCCCGGATTTGTTCCCACGTCATCGTAGAATTTAACGGCTCACGATCTTCGAGCGTTTGCCTGCCCGGCGCCGCATCTTCGAGTTGCCGGATCCAGCTATCCCGGTCTTCCGGCGTCATTTCTTTCATGCGCGCAATGACCGCCTCGATGGTTTGCTCCCGGCCGGCGTTTGGAAGGTCCGGGAAGATTCGGTGAACGGCAGCATCCGATGTGTTTGCCAGAAGGCGGCTCACCCGCTCCGGCCAGAACGGAAAACGAATCCCCGCGATTCCGGGACAAACGAATATGGTGATAGGGCAATGAGCGCGAGTTGCAATCGGCTCGGCAAATTCGTAATTGTCGAGCCAGCCGTCGTCGAAGGTGATGGCGATCCGCGGGCGCGAAGCGGTTGCATCCCAGGAGGGAGCCCCTTCCTTCAGATCAAGGATTTCGAACCGGTCGCAGGCCCAGGCTATCAGCCGTTGAAACGTCTTCCTGTGAACCAGGGTTGCGGGAAGCGAACTGCTGGACGAAAATTCGTCGTTTTCGAGGACCCGGTGCAGGGTCAGAACGATCACGCCGCGCTTTGCAATGCGACGCTTGGCGAGCCAGAGCAGCCCGCACGCACGCAGAAGGCAGGCGCGCAGATAGCGTAGAACGAAGGTGATCTGCACGGGTTTCAGATCGCCCGCAATCCGCGGCGCTGAAATTCCCGGATCTCGGCGGCGGTGGGAAAGGTAAAGTAGCTGCTGCCCTCTTCACCGAGCGGCATTTCCGCGGCGGAGTTCGTTCGCAGATCGCGGAGCACGCGGGC
>JAICXK010000042.1 GCA_025980435.1 Bryobacteraceae bacterium | reverse complement strand
TTAAAATCTCCTCACAGGGCAAACCAGCTTGCGTCAGAAGCCGGGCCCAAAGCGCGACGCCAAAGGTTTCCGTACTGCCGCCGTGACACGAAACGAACAGGGAAAGCGGCGCCCGGGTGAAAACTGGCGGCCGCCTTCCAGGCGTCGGAGGGGGTGGCGAAAATGCCAAAAACGGCTGAACCGCTGCCGGTCATCCGGACTGGCTTTGCCCCTAACCGGCGCAGTTTTCGTACAGAAGAGGACACTTCTCGATGCATGCGGAAAACGGCTTCTTCAAAATCGTTCGTTAGCGGGAATTGATCCAGACCGGAATCGTCCAGAGTCCAGGCGATCGTCTGAAACTCTCTCAGGATAAAGGACTCAGCCGGTGAAGTCAACGCGTTCGTAACATCTCTGCCGAGAGCCCGGTAAGCCTCGGCGGTTGAGACGTGCACGCCGGTTGCGACTACCAGAGCGGGACGGGCGGGCTGATCGGGTAAGGGATAAAGCTCAGATCCGCGGCCAAAACCGACTGCTGTGCCGCCGTGCAGGAAGAACGGAATGTCGCTGCCTAGCGATTCTGCCAAACGAACTCGGTCGGCAAACGGAAGCGGTTTGCCGGCTAGGGCCGGAAGCGCAATCAGGACAGCGGCGGCATTGCTGGACCCGCCGCCCAGTCCTGCACCCATTGGAATGCGTTTCGATAATACGAAACGAACTCGCGCATTGACCCGCAGGTGGTCGAGAACCAATTTTGCCGAACGAACTACCAAGTTGTCCGGAATGTCGATAGAACTACTTAGGTCAATTTGGGTTCGTTTCGCAAAAT
Source organism: Bryobacteraceae bacterium (assembly GCA_025980435.1). GTDB lineage: Bacteria > Acidobacteriota > Terriglobia > Bryobacterales > Bryobacteraceae > Bog-105. Next base: position 23,475 of record JAICXK010000042.1, on the reverse strand, counting down.
CGAATTCGATCACGAGCGTGTCGTGCAGGCTGATGGTCTGAAAGATGGTCCGGAGTTCGTGAAAGCCGTCGGGGCGCTTGTGTAGCACCCGCAGGTCGAGATTGAGCTTGGCAAGCGAGGGAACGGTAACCCGCACAGGCGCTCAATACTGAATAAGAGAGAACACGTCGTAGCCGTCCAATTTCCGGCGCCCGTGCAAGAAAGCGAGTTCAATTACGAACCCAAGCCCGGCAACCCGGCCGTCGAGCATGCGAACCAGTTTCGCGACCGCAGATGCGGTGCCCCCGGTCGCAAGGACATCGTCGATGATCAGCACGTTCTGACCTGGGTCGATGGAATCGGCGTGTATTTCTAGCTGATCGGTGCCGTATTCGAGCTCGTAATCGACACTTTTGACCAGGCAGGGCAGCTTTTTAGGTTTTCTGACAGGAACGAAACCGGCGCCAAGGGCACGCGCCATAGCAGGGGCAAAGAAATAGCCGCGGGCTTCGATACCGACGACAACATCGATGGGTGTCTTGCGGTAGTGCTCCTGCAGCGCGTCGACTGTTTCGCGAAATCCATCTTTGTCTTTCAAAAGAGTCGTGATGTCGTAGAAATTGATTCCGGGTTTCGGAAAATCGGGAACTTCACGAATCAGTTGCTTGAGATGGTCCTGTACGGAAGGCGCTATCGAAGCTTTTGCGGGCACGCCGCGATTTTAGCAGGCGATGCCTCTTACACCTGGAGTCCGTCCCATGACCAGTGCGGGATGCTGAGGCCGCCAGGCACATCGTCAGCCGAACGGTGATAGCGGGACATCGTTGTCGTGGTCGCCCAAGCGAAGTAGTCGTGCAGTACTTGTCGGAGCGCACTGTCGTCGGCTAGTCCGACATCCACCAGAGCCTGGTCAAAGCAAGCGATCGCACGGCGATCCATTTCGTCGTGCTCCCCGTTTCCGCTGTGCATCCTGACGACACTGGTCTCATCACCGTAAGAGCCGGAATACGTGCTCGGTCCGCCCAGGGCCTCGGCCCAATAAGCGGCTAGTCGCTCGACATGCTGCGGGTGGAAACCGTGGCTGAACGCATGGCCGACTACCTCGTCGGCCATCACCCGACGATGCCAGGCATTTGCAAGACGGTGCAAGCCATCGGTACCACCCGCCGCCTCGAAGACAGTACGCATACTCTCATAATGACAATCTTCGGCGCCCATGGCGCAAGGCGAACCAGGAGCAATCCGAAACCAAACGCTTCGCGAGCCTGCGACTTGCTATACATGATGTTTCGGTGTATCGTTCCTTGAGGCACGGGGCTTCTTGCGTCCGGTCCTGACCGGCCCCAAAGGACCAGGTTTCTGCAAATATTTCTATGGCGATTGTGAGTACGGGCGCGGGCGCCACAACTGCTCTTGACGACAAACGATCTGGTTACAACCGCTTCCTTCTGCTGGTCGCCGGTTTGGGCGGCCTGCTTTACGGGGTGGACGTCGGCATCATAGGCGGCGCGCTGCCTTACCTGGAAGCCACTTCCGGCCTGAATGCCGGGCAACTTTCGATTATCGTTGCCGCGGTGCTGCTGGGCAGCGTGATTTCCACCTTGTTCGCCGGTATGCTGGCGGACTGGATGGGGCGCAGACCTCTGATGACGCTGAGTGGAATCACGTTCGTCGCCAGCATCCCGATCATTGCGCTTTCCCACGGCTACGGACCTTTGTTTTTCGGACGGCTGTTGCAAGGCATAAGCGGCGGATTCATCGGAGTGGTTGTGCCGCTCTACCTGGCGGAGTGCCTGGTCGCTTCGAAACGTGGCAAGGGAACCGGCATCTTCCAGTGGCTGTTGACACTGGGCATTGTCGCCGCTGCCCTTATCGGCATCTATTACAGTTACCGGGTCGAAGCAGTGGCCCGAACCGCTAGTGCCGCCGCCCTTTTCGCCTTTAAGGATCAGGCCTGGCGGCGCATCTTCTGGGTCTCGCTCCCGCCCGGCATTCTGTTTGTGATCGGAAGTCTGCTGGTGGCGGAATCGCCGCGCTGGCTTTTCCGCCGGGGAAAGGCGCACGGCGCACGGGCGGCGCTCCTGCGTTCCCGCAGCCCGGAACAGGCCGAAGCCGAACTCAAGGAGATGGAAGCGACCGCGGCCGCCGAGAAACATGAAACCGCGCTGGGCAAGAAGGTTAAGGACTCCCTTCTGCGGCGGAAATACGTGATCCCGTTCATTCTGGCCTGCGTCATTCTGTTTTGCAACACTGCTACGGGAATCAATTCGATCATCGGGTACAACACCAACATTCTTTTGCAGAGCGGACTCTCCGATGTTCAGGCGCATTGGGGTTACGTCGTTTTCACGGTCGTGAACTTTCTCTTGACCATCGGCGGCCTGATGCTGGTGGACCGGAGCGGCCGCAAATTTCTGCTGACCGTGGGCAGCGCTGGAATTATTATTTCGCTCGGAATCACGGGCGGAATCTTTCGCTTCAACGAACAGCGGCAGGTGGAGCGTCAGGGCGCAATTCAGTCAATGGTGAACCCGGATCAGACCCTGACTCTGCGCTTCGATGCAGACGAAGCCGAACGGCTCCTCGGCGCAAACGGAGGAGGCGCCCAAGCCATCGACCCCAATCGAGCCTCTCTTGTCATTGTTTATTCCTACGGCGGCTTCACCGCGGAAACAAATGTCGCGCGCTCGGAGGACAAATCGGCCGCGCCCATCCGGATCACGCGCGAAAGCTGTGTCCCTGCCAATAAAGTAGAGGCATTCTCTAAGAACCCGTTTGCCAGCCTGGACACGGCTCGCGTTGCGCCCCTGAAAATCGATAAGGCGTTCCTCAGCCCCGTACCGGATGCGCGAAACGGCTGGCTGGTAGCTATCTTCCTTTACATCTTCATGGCCTTCTATGCGGTCGGGCCCGGGGTGTGCGTCTGGCTAGCCCTTTCAGAGCTGATGCCGACTCGTATCCGCTCAAACGGCATGAGCATCGCGTTGGTTATAAACCAAGTGGTCTCGACTACTCTGGCCGCTATATTCCTGCCGATCGTGAGCAACTACGGGTATTCGACGATATTCTTCGTTTTTGCCGGTTTTACGGTAATCTATTTCATAACGGCGGTTTTCTTCCTGCCCGAAACCAAGGGGAAGACGTTGGAAGAAATCGAGGAGCATTTTGAGAAGGCGGGTAACAAGTCTGGCATCACTACCGCCACCTCCCCAGGAGCGGACTGAAGCTCCGCGCCGAAGACAAGCAAACTCGTTCCTACTTGGATTGAAACCCTAAGCCCGTTTCCGGGCTCCAATCCAGAAAATGAAAGGAGCTTAATGTGAAGGTCTGGACACGTGACGTGCTGCGCGAGTTCGTCCGAACCAAGCTGGATGGCTTCCGTTTCATCGTTGTATCGAATCGCGAGCCTTTTGAACACAAGCGAGTGGGCCGCCGGGTTGAGTGCAGCCAGCCGGCCAGCGGCATGGCGAGCGCGCTCGACCCGGTGATGCGAGCGTGCGGAGGGCTGTGGATCGCACATGGCAGCGGCGACGCCGATCGGCAAGCCGTGGATCAATATGATCGCGTCGCGGTTCCGCCGGAGGCGCCGGAATACACGCTACGCCGCGTTTGGCTCTCCAAGGATGAAATCGAAGGGCACTATTCGGGCCTTTCCAATCAGGCGATCTGGCCGCTGTGTCACGTTGCTTTCACCCGGCCTGTTTTTGACCCGGCGCATTGGCGCATGTACCGGCGCGTCAATGAACGTTTTGCCGAAGCGGTGCTGGAAGAGGCAGGCAACGAGCCCACATTTGTTTTCATCCAGGACTATCATTTTGCATTGCTCCCGCGCATGCTTCGCAATGCGCGATCGAATCTCGTGATCGCCCAGTTTTGGCATATTCCTTGGCCCAATCGCCAGGTGTTCAGCTCATTCCCCTGGCAGGAGGAGATCCTCGACGGATTATTGGGAAACGATCTGCTGGGCTTTCATCTTCCGCAGCACTGCCAGAATTTCATCGACACCGCTGGGGCGTTGGAAGCTCGGGTGGATCAAGCCGCCTCGGAGGTTTGCCGAGGCGGACATTCCACGTTTGTGCGTCCATTCCCGATCAGCATCGATTTTGACGAGCACAGCGCGGTGGCAGAGTCGGAAGCCGTAGCGGCTCACATGCGTCGTTGGCGCGAGGAATTGTCGCTCAGCGGCAAGCTGCTCGGCATCGGCATCGATCGCCTGGATTACACGAAAGGCATTCCGGAGCGACTGCGTTTTCTGGACCGTTTCCTCGAAATGCATCCGGGATATCGGGGCAAGCTGGTTTTCGTGCAAGTTGCGGTCCCCAGCCGCTCCGCCTTACCTGCCTATCGGGAGATCGACAAAGAGGTGGACTTGCTGGCCGCGAAAATCAACCGGCGCTGGCGAACGCCGTTCTGGAAACCGGTCATTCTCCTTAAGCGGCACTTTCCCGCGGTCGAGATGATCGCCCTTCACAGGCTGGCGCACTTCTGCGTAGTGGCATCCCTGCACGATGGAATGAATCTGGTTGCAAAGGAGTTCGTGGCCAGCCGCACCGACGGAGAGGGCGTGCTCATTCTCAGCAAATTCACCGGGGCCAGCACGGAGTTGAAGGATGCGCTTCAGATCAACCCATTCTCAATCGAGGACGGCGCCGATGCGTTTGACCTGGCGCTGAATATGCATCCAGACGACCGCAAACGCCGGATGCACAAGATGCGCGAGACCGTGGAAGAAAACAACGTGTATCGGTGGGCCGTGAAGTTTCTCTCGGCGCTGGCGGATATCGAATTTCCAGAATACGCAGGCGAACGACCTGCGGCGCTGCAAGTTGCCGTTTGAGTCTGCCGTACCGATACCGGTCTGCGTTTTCGCGAAGCCGCCGGTTCCCGGGAAAGTCAAGACCCGCCTGATTCCGCTGCTCGGCGGCGAGGGCGCGGCCCTGGTAGCGGCGGCCATGCTTCGTGTCGCGTGGCAAAAGATGACGTCGTGTCCGAGAGTGCGGCCGGTACTTGCAGCCGCGGAGCCGGGCGATTTCGGAATCGACTTGACCAGCCGCGACGTTTGGCTGCAGGGCGATGGCGATCTTGGAATGCGCATGGAGCGCATACTGCAACGGGGACTGCAGGAAGCGGCCGCGGCCGTAGCGGTCGGCGCGGATATACCGTTTCTCTCCTGCGAGCATATTCAAAGCGCGATTAGGGCTCTGGGCGACCACGATGCTGTTATTGGACCGTGTGAAGACGGCGGATTCTATCTGCTGGCGGTGCGCCGCTGTCCATCCGGACTACTCGCTAATCTGCCCTGGAGCAGCCCTGATACGGCTCGGGCTACCCGATCGCGGCTGGAACAAAACGGCTTTGCTGTTGCAGTAATTGATTCGCTGTTCGACGTGGATACACCCGAAGATCTGGACCGCCTCGGATGGACGTGAAATGCTTATCAGCATTATCGTTCCGGCTTTGAACGAAGAGGAGCGCATCGCCGGAACGCTGCGTGCTCTGCGGGAACTTCCAGGCGAAAAGGAAATTCTTCTGGTGGACGGCGGGAGCACGGACCGGACTCTCGAATTCGCCCGCCGGGAGCAGGTGGGCGTGGTTCAGGCGCAAAAGGGGCGCGGCCAGCAAATGCATGCGGGCGCGCTTGCGGCAAAGGGGGAAGTGCTTTGGTTCGTCCATGCCGACACGGTGCCACCTCCTGATGCTCTCGAAAAGATCCGCACTGCGCTGGGTATCGAAGCGGTCGCCGGAGGAAACTTCGGCCTGCTCTTTGACGGCGATTCGCGCGCGGCGAGGCAACTCACGGCCATCTATCCATTTCTCCGCTTTCTGGGTCTCTGCTATGGCGATTCGGCGATGTTTGTGCGCCGCGAAGTCTATGAGCGAATCGGTGGTTTTCGGCCGCTCGCGCTGTTTGAGGATCTGGATTTGCTGCGGCGACTGCGCCGCCAGGGGCGATTTGTTCACGTTTCATGCCGGATGGTGACGTCGTCCAGACGCTTCGAGCGGCGTAACTTCGCCGTCATGTGGCTGCATTGGACAGCGTTGCAGGTTCTCTATTGGTGCGGGGTGTCGCCGAACCGGCTGGCCCGGTGGTACAAGTAAACCACTTACTTGCTCTTATTTTTGTCCTGGCGCGCGGCCTCTTTCCAGCCTTCATGAGCCTGGTGAGCCGCTTTCGCCAGTTTCTGTCCGGCAACCTTGGCAGCTTTCTCGGTATGGACGGCAACCGTGTGTGCGGCCTGGCCGACCTTGCCGGCGGGCGAGTTGGCATCGTCATGGCGTTGGGTTGCCGATTCGCTCGACCGTGTACATGCCCCAAAGCTTACAAACGCGGCCAGCAGAAGGATGCCCAAGCCGGTGCGTAATGAATACATACGATTGTTTAGATGAGAGGTACCCGTGAAAAGTGACGGCGCGAGGAGTGGAGTGGGCCGGGACATGCAAGAAACGGGTGAGACGGTGTTTCGATGATTGGACCGGCAACAGATTACGAGCGATGCGCAGCGACGATTGGAAAAAACGTCGGTATCACTGCAAGAACTATCAGGGAAAAAGTTACCAGCTTCCAAAATGATCCCCGAGCCTTTGTTGAAGTCGATCTGAAGGATGCTATCCGGGAGAGGCCGGGGGCTTTTCTTCTCGCCGCTGCCGGAGCGGGGCTGCTGGTCGGTCGGGCATTACGCCGCCTCTGATTCAGGAAACGATATGGACGGGGAAATTAACAGACCAATCAGTTCGATTCTGCAGGACGTAGCCGGCGATGTTACCGGGATTGTCCGTTCTGAAATCAAGCTGGCGAAGGCGGAACTGGCCGGGGAAGCGCGGCAATTTGCTCGCGCCGCCCCGCTGGCAGTTGCGGGCGCCATTCTTGGACTATTTGCTCTCGGCCTCTTACTGACCACAATTCTGCTGGCGATCGCAGTCGCATTGCCATCGTGGCTGGCCGCGCTCATCGTATGCATAGGAACGGCGCTTGTAGCCGGGCTCCTGTTCACAATCGGCAGGGCGCGCTTGCGCCGCATTCACGCGGTGCCGGAAAAGACGGTCCATACAATCAAGGAGAATGCAGAATGGGTCAAAGCCCAAGCCAGATAGAACATGAAATTGCAACCAAGAGAGTAGGGCTTGAGATTCATGTTCGCGAGCTCGAATCGAAGCTGCAAGAAGCCGTTGACTGGCGAACTTACGTGCGGCGAAAACCGCTGGAGATACTAGCGGGCGCGTTCGGGACAGGCGTTTTTATTGCGTTTCTGATGGGGAAGCGCTAGCTCCTTCACTGAGCCGGTCCGCCATGTAGGAACTGCGGACGAAGGGTCCGCTGAAAACCATCTTGAATCCAAGCGACAGCCCGAATTCGCGATACGCGTCGAACTGCGCGGGATCGACATACTCCGAAACCGGCAGGTTGCGGCGAGTCGGCTGAAGATACTGGCCAATGGTGGCGACATCGACCCGAGAGTTATAAATATCCCGCAGCAATTGATTTACCTCCTCCGGAGTCTCGCCGAGACCCAGCATCAAACCGGATTTGGTCAGTAAATCGGTCCGGTGTTGTTTTGCGAAACGGAGCACTTCCAGCGATTGCCGGTAATTGGCTTGGGGACGAACGCGGCGATAGAGGCGGCCCACGGTCTCCATATTGTGATTGAAGACGTGCGGTCCAGCAGCCAGCACACGAGCTATTGCATCAAGATCGCCGCAGAAATCGGGCGTGAGTACTTCTACTCTTGCGTTTGGGAGTACCAGCCGTACCCGACGTACTGTTTCCGCAAAGTGATGTGAGCCGCCGTCCGGCAAATCATCGCGATTCACGGACGTGATGACAACGTATCGAAGCTTCATGCGCGCGGCCATATCGGCCACTTGATGCGGCTCATCGGGGTCAAGCGAAAACTCGCGTTTGGCTGCCGAGCCTTTCGGGACAGAACAAAAGCCGCAACCGCGGGTGCATAAGTTGCCCAATATCATAAAGGTTGCCGCGCCGCGATGAAAACATTCGTGAATGTTCGGACAGCGCGCCGACTCACAGACCGTATGCAGGCGGCGCTGGCGGAGTTGCGCCTTGAGCTGGTGGACGGATTCGAAATGTGTTCCGCTCTTGCGAAGCCACTCCGGCAATCGCGGACGGGCTGAAACCTCGCCAATTTGAACCAACGAACCGGGCACGAGATTCCATTGTGGCATCGCGGTACGTGCGCTTTCCCGATTTGTAAGCGTAGAATAGTTCAACACCCCTGGATGAAAAAGGCAGCTCTGCTTCTCACGGCGTTCACCGTGCTGATGAAAGGTCAAACCGTGCCGAGGAGTCTTCCTCCGCCACCGTCCAATCCCGAGATGAATCTGCCGGCTCAGCCGGTCGGGCCAAACGATCTCGTTTCCGTTTCGGTTGAGGACTGCCCGGAACTGACGCGCAATTTTCGCGTAGCGGCCAATGGGACACTCGCTCTGCCCCTTTTGAAGAAGAGAATTCAAGCCTCCGGCAAACTTCCGCAAGAAATCGAAAACGAGATTTCGCAGGCGTTGATGGATGAACAACTGCTGGTACAGCCGGTGGTTACGGTCTCGGTTGCCGAATACCGCAGCGTACCGGTGAGCGTTATGGGCGCGGTGCGGCGTCCGGTTACGTTCCAGGCCGTCGGAAATGTTACCCTGCTCGACGCTCTCGCCAAGGCGGAAGGACTGAGCGCCGATGCGGGTCCGGAAATCCTGGTCAGCCGGTCAGGCGCGGACGGCTCCGCGGGCCTGGTGCAGCGTATACCGGTTCAGGGATTGATCGATAGCGCCGATCCAGCCCTCAACATACGCCTCCGCGGCGGCGAGGAGATCCGAGTGCCTGCGGTCGGCAGAGTATACGTGGTCGGCAACGTCAAAAAATCCGGCGCGTTCCCCATTCTCGATGGGACCCATACAACCGTGATGAAGGCCATCGCCCTATCGGAAGGGCTGCTCCCGTACACGAACAAGAAAGCCTTCATTTACCGGACGGAAGCCGGCAAGGGCGGCCGCAATGAAATTCCAATCGAACTCAGCCGCATTATGGATCGCAAGTCGCCGGATGTCCCACTTCAGCCGAACGATATTCTGTATATTCCCGACAGCAAGGGCCGCAAAATGACCGCACAAACACTGGAGCGACTGGCGGGCTTCGGGTCGAGCACCGCGTCGGGACTGCTGATCTGGAGATGAGCCGGGGCCGTTCCGAATGAAACAACTTGAACGCGGATCTTTGGATCTCACGAACTCCCGGCGGCTGCCTCAACTCGCGCCGGCGTCCTACCCTGCCCTGGAGCATACGCACGACTCCGTTTCTCCAACGCACTATCTGCTGGTTGTTCTGCGCCAGAAATGGAAAATTTTCGGCTTCGTTGCGAGCTGTTTGCTGGCGACTTATCTGGTTTGCTCGCGCTTAACTCCGATTTACGAAGCGACCGCGAAGATTGATGTCGATCGGCGCGTCCCCGCCGGTGTGATTGGGCAGGAGGCTACCCAGGGAACCGTGAGCGGCGACGATGCAGACGCTTTCATGGCGACGCAAGCGCAGCTTATTCAGTCCGACGGAGTGCTACGGCCGGTAGCCGAGCGGTTTCATCTGCTGGAGCGCGAAATGCAGCTCGCAAAGCTCGATCCGGAAAAGGCGCGCAGGAAAAGCGATGCTCCGGTGTATTTGAAGCAGTTGAAGATCACACGGCCCATCAACACCTACATTCTGGATATCAGCTACCGGTCGCCTGATCCGCAAATGGCGGCGGGAGTTGCAAACGCAATCGCGCAATCTTACCTGGAGCATACATTTGATATTCGGATCCGGTCCTCCAGCGCGCTTTCCGCTTTCATGGAGCGCCAATTGGACGAGTTGAGGGCGAAAATGGAGCGATCCAGCCTGGCGCTTGCGAAATTTGAGCAGGAACTGAATGTTATCAACCCGGAGCAAAAGACCAGCATCCTGTCGGCGCGCCTGCTGCAACTGAATACGGAATACACGGCCGCACAGGCAGATCGGGTACGCAAAGAGAGCGCCAACAATGCGATGCAGAGCGGAAGCGTGGCCGCCGCGGAAGCGTCGGTACAAGGCGCGGAGCTGAACAAGTTGCACGAACGCGTGAACCAGGCGAAGCAACACCTGGCGGATATCGCCTCCGTTTACGGACCCGCTCACCAGGAGTACCGAAAAGCCGCCAACGATCTGAACGAAGTGCAGCGGCAATTCGACGAGATGCGGACAAATGTTGCGCAACGGGTGGAAACCGATTATCACGAGGCCGTCAGCCGCGAACAGATGCTGCAGAAGACGCTTGCGCAGACAAAGGGCGAATACGATCAGCTCAACGCACATTCGTTTCAGTATCAACAGTTGAAACGGGACGCCGAGGCGGACAAAACGCTATACAGCGATCTGGAACGCCGCATTCGGGAAGCGGGCATCAACGCGGGTTTTCAGAATGCCGCCATTCGAATCGCCGATCTCGCAAGGCCTCCGGACACACCGGTGTTTCCGCGGACGGTGCTGAGCTTGATCCTGGCTTTCATTCTGTCCTCCGCTCTGGCGATTTGCGGCGCGATTCTGGCCGATGTACTTGATAACACGATTCGCGATCCGGAGCAGGCCGCGCGCGCTCTGAACACAAGCATTCTGGGAAGCCTGCCGGCCGTGAAGGAGATGCGGAAGGTTGCAAGCACAGCACCGCGACCCGCGCTTCCCGCGGTGTTTGAAGATGCGGGCACTGAACCGGCGACCGGCCTTGGCCTGATGAAATACACCGATGCGGACAAGGGCGCGCGCAACAAGGAATCAAAGAAGAGTAAAACGCCCGCTGTGTATCCAGCTTCCGCATTTCAGGGCATATCTTCTTACGAAGAGGCAATCCGCGCTCTGCGGCATTCTATTCTTCTGCCCGACTTCGATCGCGATGTGAAGTCGATCCTGATCACGAGCGCTGAACCCGGAGCGGGCAAATCGACAGCCATCGTTCACCTCGCCATCGCGCACGCAGAGCAGGGGCGGAAGACCCTAATCATCGACGCGGATTTACGGCGCCCAACCATTTGTAAGAAGCTGAACCTGAATGGAACTCAAGGACTTTCCAACGTCCTGCTGGGCGAATTGATGTGGAAAGATGCGATGGTCAAAGCCGATCGATGGCCGGATCTCGATGTTTTGCCGGCCGGCACCGCATCGCGCCGGGCTTCCGATCTAGTCGGCTCCATGATGATTGACATTCTGGATGAAGCAGCCAAGGACTACGACATGGTATTTGTGGACGCTCCGCCGCTGCTGGGATTTGCCGAGGCGCTGCAGGTAGCGACAGCGGTAGACGGCGTGGTGGTGATGGCGCGAGCCGGAGAAACCAGCCGGTCCGCAGTGGCAACCGTTCTAGGCACCTTGAACCGACTTAGCGCGAATGTCCTCGGGCTGGTGCTAAACGAAGTGGATAAACATTCGACCAACGGTTATTACTACTACAACGAATACAAGAAATACTATGCGGAGGGCCGCCGCAAGGCTTGACCGCGCGACGGGTTTTGGCGGCAACTGAAGATACAAGCATCTCTGTTAAACGACATGCTGGCGGTGTACGGGATGCACTTTGCCAACCAGGCATTGCCGCTGATAACGGTTCCATACCTGTCCCGGGTTCTGGGGCCATCAAGCTGGGGATTGCTGGCGATGGCCCAATCGTTCGCTATTTACGCCAATCTGCTGGTCGACTACGGTTTCTTATATTCCGGAACCCGAGAGATCGCGCAGGCCGACACGGATCAGGAAGTGGAAAACATCATCGCGGGAGTGAGCGGAGCCAAGATTCTGCTGGCGACGCTCGCGCTTCTTGTGACCTGCCTGGCGTACTTTTTCATACCTCTATTCAGGCAACACCCGGTATTGTTGTGGACGGCAGCGGCTTCAGAGGTCATCAAAGCCCTGGTGCCGGTTTATTACTTTTACGGAATCAAGCGTGTCTACGCCGCGTCCGTCCTGGATGTTTCGGCGCGCGCGGCGTCGGCCGCCGGAATTTTTCTGTTTGTCCATGGACCGGAGGATGCGTGGAAGGTGTTCGCGCTCACGGGCCTGACATCCGCGATCATTCTCTTCATCGGCCACGCCATGATGTTCTCGCGCTACGCTCCGCGCCGGCCTCGTATCGCGGAAGGATTCAAGATGCTGCGTGAGGCCTGGGCAATGTTCCTGTTCCGCAGCTCGCATACGATTTATGTCGCCGGAAACGCCTTCATCCTCGGGCTTTTCGCGTCTCCTCAGGCGGTGGGGTATTACGCGGGCGCTGAGAAGATCGGCTCGGCCGCTATTGGGCTACTTTCTCCGTTCACCACGGTGCTCTATCCGCGGGCAGCCGCCCTGGTCAAGGATTCGATATCGAAAGCGGCGCGCGCAACTGCTATTTCGCTTTACATTGTTGCGGGCGCCAGCGTGCTTCTGACGTTTGCAATGTGGTTTGGCGCAAGCCTGATCGTTCCGATCATTCTGGGCCACGGATTCACCCCGTCAGAGGGCGTTCTGCAAATCCTGAGTTTGCGCGCTCCCCTCATCGCCTGGGTGAATGTCCTCGGGTTCCAGTGGCTATTAGTACTTGGACTTGAACGTCAGTTTCAAAGAGTCACGGTCGCGGCGCTGGTACTGAATGTCTCACTGGCAGTAGTACTCGCTCCACGCTTTTCATACGACGGAATGGCGTGGGCGGTCGTAATATCTCAATTTTCCGCCGCTGCCGGAATCTATGTCGTCCTGCAGCGGCGCGGTCTGAATCCATTCACGATGCGTACGGCGGAATCCTATGCGTGACGCGAACCTAGCCGCGCGGCCGGAACAGAAGGCCAATGCGGGATCGTGCTCAGTGCTCGTCTGTTCATGCGATGCATATTCCGATTTATGGACGCCCTTCTTTACTCTGTTCTGGCGTAACTGGCCGGATTGCCCGTACCCGGTGTATCTGGGTGCGAATCGGTCGCACTACGACGACCCGCGGGTTCAGACATTGCAGGCTGGGAGCGACGAATCCTGGAGTAAGAGCTTACGGCTCTTCCTTAATCGGATCGACACCGAATACGTTCTGTTTCTGTTGGAAGATTTCTTCCTGACGCAGCGTGTCTCGACAGCCGAAATAAACAGGCACCTGGAGGCGCTGCATGCGTTTAGCGGAACGGCGCTTCGGCTATTCCCCAATCCACCTCCCGACCGTCGCGCGAATGGGCATGACTCGATCGGTTCGATCCACTACCTTGCCCCCTTTCGCGTATCCGCACAGGCCGGGATATGGAATCGCGCCGCCCTTCTGAACCTCTTGCGAGATGGAGAAAATGCCTGGGAATTCGAATTGAACGCAACCGCGCGCAGCCGGTCTAACCCAGATGGATTCTACTGCACGCTGCGGCCGGTTCTGCCCTACGTTCACGTAGTCGAGCGAGGACGTTGGTTCCCGCATGCCGCGCGGCGCTTCCGAGAGGCGAATATCGGGTGCAATTTTGAGGCGCGAAGCATAATGCCAGCTTCGATGGCGGCCACCAAGGCAGTACACAGCGTATTCCAAGGCGTCGCGAATCGGATGCGTAACTTGTGGCTCCGAACACAACCAGTCCGAACACAACCAGTCCGAACACCACCAGTCCGAACACCACCAGGAGGTCATCCGTGCCACGGGTCGCGTTCCTGACAAACTGCATACCGCCGTACCACAAGCCGGTGCTCGATGCGCTCGCCAGCCGCTATGGACCCGGCAATTTCCGTGTGCTGCTCTCGACGCCGATGGAATCGAATCGTCCCTGGGCATTGGAATGGGAAGGGCTTAATGTTGTCGTGCAGAAGACGATCACGGTGAAGGGCCGCTGGAGGCATCCACGGGGATTCAGTGAAACGACCGAAGTGCATTTTCCGCTGGATACTCTTTCGCAGCTCAGGAGCTTTCATCCCGATGCCGTGATATCGGCTGAGATGGGCCTTCGAAGCATACTCGCCCTGGCATCGGCAAAACTGCGAGGCAGCCGGTTGATCTTGTGGACCGAAGTGAACGAATCGACAGAACACGGGCGAGGGCGTGCGCGGGGAATTGTTCGCAAGATCCTGGCGAAACATGCGGACGCATTTCTAGCGCTGGGCACTGCCGGCGTCGATTACGTGGGGAGCCTGGGGGCAAGGCCGGAAAAGATATTCAAGCTGCTATACACGACCGATGTCAGCCGCTTCGAAGCTGCTTCCGCCGAAAGGAAGAACCCGAAGAGGCTGCTCTACGTAGGCCAGTTAATCGAGCGCAAGGGACTATTGCAGTTTATATCGGCCCTCGTGAAATGGGTGGAAGGACACCCGGAGCGCAAAGTCGAGTTGGCACTCGCAGGCGACGGACCGCTGAGAACAAAACTACAGGAAACTTCCGTTCCGTCGAATCTTCAATTGGAATTCCTGGGGAATGTTTCTTATTCGCATCTTCCGAACGTGTACGCAACGGCCAGTGTGCTGGCGTTCCCAACCCTCGCAGACACCTGGGGTGTGGCGGTTAACGAAGCGATGGCGGCAGGACGTCCGGTGCTGGGAAGCGTGTACAGCCAGGCCGTAGAGGAATTAGTGGTGAATGGAAGGAACGGATGGACGTTCAGGCCGGACAATCCGCGAGAGATGTATGAGGCCATTCATCAATGCTTGACTGCATCGCCGGAAACACTCAACAGGATGGGTGAAGACGCGCGTAGGGCCGCACTGGAAATCACGCCCGCTCGTGTCGCGGGTATCATCCAGGCGGCAATCACGAACTGTCTCGAAGATTCAGGCCGGCGCGATCTCGCAGGTTCAAAGTCCGTATGGCTTCGGTCCGACGAATGACGCTGCCGCTCACACTCTACGGCGTGTTGTTTCTGATTGCGGTCTTCGCGCCGCTGCGTTGGAGCCTGGCGGCTTACCTTTTGCTATCTACCATCGATCTTGGCAGTATGAACGCCAGTATTGGCGCGTTGAACGCAGCGAAAGCGATTCTGCTGCCGGCCTACCTGCTTTGGCGGCTGCGCGACTACGCCGGGCACGGGCAAACGATCATCGCGCCGATTGCATGGTGCATTCTAATGGTCTACGCGGGCGTGGCGGGCGCCTGGTCTCTTTACCCGATGTTCGCGCTTAAGTTGGTGGGCCACATGGCCGCCTCACTCCTGATCTGCCTGATGTTCGTGCGCGCCACGAAGGGCTGGTTTCTCACGCCGGCGATTGTCTTGCCCGTAACCATCGGAGCGCTGATGCTTGCCGCGGCCCGATCCATTTTCACGCCGGCGTTCGAGGGCGAGCCGGAACGGTTCAAGTCGTTTTCGAGCGCGCAATCGTTTGCAGCCTTTCTGGTTGCCCTTTACTGCGTTGCGCTCTGTTCGAAGTCTTTGCGGCTGGGAGTGCGATTGCCCCTGTGCGGCGTTCTCGCCGCAGCGGTTATATTCAACGGAAGCAGACTTTGGATGCTGGGAATCGTGATCAGCACGCTGATCGCTCTGCTCATTTCCAATGTCCCGGCCTGGACGAAGATTTGCGTGGTGGGGCTCTCGGTGGTTGTTCTGGTGCTCGGCGTTGCCAAAGGCGGCGTAATCCTGAACCTCATCGCCCAGGAGGCCCCGTCGAATCGCATCGCGGCCGCGATTACCGCCGGATACCGCGGGGATTCCAAATCGTATGGCCTGGGAACCTATCGATTCCGCAGAGAGCTTGACTTGCGGGCACTGGATGCCATAAGCGCTTCGTCGACCAGCGAACTGGCATTCGGCCACGGCACGAGCAACAGCGCGGAATTAGCCGGGGGTCTCGCCCGCAACCCCGATCCCAATAGAATTCTGCACGACGAATGGCTACGAGTGATGTACGAATGGGGACTGGCAGGAACAGTCGTCTGGCTGATTTTTTTCGGCTCGATCGTGCTGTATGCCGCGCAAGGGGTCCGGAAAGAGGGCTCCAGCTATTCGAAACCGCTTCTCGCCTATCTTCCGGCCTTTGCGCTCGGCCTGGCTGGGGAGAACATCATCGCGGGAGCCGGAAACGACGTTAGCGTGGGCTTCTTAATGTTGATCGCATTTGCCAGCGTGTCGCATCGCGCGGTTTTCAAGCATAGAAACGGAGCACCGGAAGCAATTCCGGTTCACGCAGCCGCATGAAGGTTCTGCAGGTCCACAACTTCTACCAGCAGCCGGGCGGTGAGGACCAAGTGTACGAGGCCGAGCGTGAATTGCTCCTACGGCATGGACACGAAGTGATCCGCTATGCCGTAAACAACGATGCAGCCAAGGATATACCGGCGCTTGAACTGGGCATCCGGACAGTTTGGAACCGGCAGAGCTACGCCGCGATACGTGACGTGCTTCGCGAGCAAAAGCCCGATATAGTGCACGCGCACAACACGTTCCCGCTTGTCTCTCCGGCGCTTCACCATGCTGCGGCCGCGGAACAGATTCCACTGGTGCAGACGCTTCACAACTACCGCTTGATCTGCGCCGGGGCGACGCTCTATCGCAAGGGGCGAGTCTGCGAAGATTGCATCCGCTCCCGGACCTCGTGGCCGGCGGTCCGCCATGCGTGTTATCGGAACAGCCGCGCAGCAACGGCGGCTGCAGTGTCGATGCTGCTTCTGCATCGCGCGGCCAGCACCTGGACGAGTAGAGTTCAGCAGTACATTGCTCTTACTAGGTTTTCGAAAGAGAAATTCGTTGAGGGCGGATTGCCGGAAAACCTCATTTCAGTGAAGCCGAATTTCCTGTCAATCGACCCGGGCACAGGCAATGGCCGCGGGGGGTACGCCGCGTTTGTTGGCCGGCTCTCGGAGGAAAAAGGGTTGCGAACACTACTGGAAGCGTGGCGCAAAATTCCAGAACTGCCGCTGAAAATTGCGGGCGACGGACCGCTGCGGCCTTTTGTCGAAGAGCGCATACGCACCCTGCCGCGAGTAGAATACCTCGGCCGGAGCCAGCGCGATCAGGTTCTGGAACTGCTGCGTCAGGCGCGATTTCTGGTGTTCCCCTCCGAGTGGTACGAAGGACTGCCCATGGTGATCGTAGAGGCCCTTGCATGCGGCACTCCCGTCGTGGCGTCCGCCTTGGGATCGATGCCCGAATTGATCCAGGATGGCGTAAACGGGCACTCCTTCGAACCGGGTAATCCGGACAGTCTGGCCGCGTGCGTAAGCGCGGTACTGGGCGGACGAGATATGCGGAAAGGCGCGCGCCTGTCGTATGAGCGCAACTACACGCCGGATCGGAATTACGAAATACTCATGAACATCTACGGAAATGCGAGTTCCGCGGCATGAGCGCCGCTGCCGCCCAGCCGAGTGTGCTTGTTTCGCACGCAACGCCCATACAGAAGAAGCGTGTTCTTAAGCGCATTCTGGATCTCGCGATCGCCGCTCCGCTGGCTCTTGCCAGCGCGCCGTTCGTCGGCTTTTGGGCGCTCTGGATCAAAACAGTCAGCCCTGGCCCCGCTCTTTTCCTGCAGGAACGGGAGGGGAAAGCGGGTAAACGCATCGTGGTCTACAAGCTTCGAACGATGCATCAGGATGCCGGGCAGCTCCTTCTGAAATATCTGGAAGCGAACCCCGAGGAGAAGGCCAACTGGCTGCGGCACTACAAGCTCAAGAAAGATCCTCGCATCGTTTCGGGCATCGGGTGGTTTTTGCGCCGCTATAGCCTGGACGAACTGCCGCAATTATGGAACGTGCTCAAAGGCGACATGAGCCTGGTCGGGCCGAGGCCCTTCCCCGAATACCATCTAAACAGCTTCCCTGCCGAGTTTCGCAGCCTCCGATCCAGCGTGATGCCCGGAGTGACGGGTTTGTGGCAGGTATCGACGCGCAGCGATGGAGATTTGAAAGTTCAGGAATCTGAAGATACCTATTACATCCGCAACTGGTCTTTATGGCTGGATATCTATATTCTGTTGCGGACCGTTCAGACGATGATCATGCCGAATGGCGCCTATTGAGTCGTAATCTGCATCGGCCTGTGCTCGTCCACAAAAGGTGGCGGGGCAAATCGAGCAGAAGCGAAGGACAAATGCCTGGGGAATTGACCTCAACTATCAGGACGCTTTAGGTAATTGGCATAAGCCGCCCCAAACGACGATAGACGCAATTCTAAACGCGATCGGAACGGACGATGGCGATTCAAAGCCGCCCCAGCGTGATTCCGTTTTGATTGTCCGCGCGGGCAGCCGCAGAAAGCTGCCTGCAAGCGGATCGATTGTCCTCGAGACCGGCGAAACCGTTTCGGCCCACTTGCGGCTTCCGCCCGACCTGCCAACCGGGTATCACCAATTGCAACTGGACGGGGGGAGTTCGCCGCTACGCCTGATCGTGAGCCCGGGCAAATGCTGGCTCCCGAAAGGCCTGAAGACGTGGGGGTGGGCGGTGCAACTGTACGCCGCGCGGTCGTGGGAAAGCTGGGGGATTGGCGATCTGGGCGACCTTGCGCGGCTGGCAAGATGGTCGGCCGAAGAACTGGGGCCCGCATGATGATGCTGAACCCGCTGAGCGCAGCCGCGCCGACCATTCCTCAGCAGGCAAGCCCCTACTATCCGGCATCCCGTCGATTTTTCAATCCGCTGTGGTTGAACATCGAATGGATATCTGGTGCAACCGCGGAGAAAGTTCCGCATCTGGAAGAACTGGCACGCGCGGGAAAGGCGCTGAACCGGGATCGGTTTATACATCGCGATACCGTCTTCAAGCTGAAGATGGATGCTCTGGAGACCCTCTGGCGGGAGTTTTCCGGAGATAAGGAGTTTGACCGCTATTGCGGGGAGCACGCTGGCGACCTCGACCTGTTCGCGACGTTTTGCACGCTGGCTGAACAGTACAGATGCGGATGGCACGAATGGCCGGAAGAGTACCGACATCCGAATAGTGGCTCAGTTGCCGAATTTGCGCGCGAGAACAGGCGGCGCGTGCAGTTTCACAAATGGCTGCAATGGCTGCTGGACCTTCAACTGCAACGCTGTTCAAAGGAGATCGCGCTGGTGCAGGATTTGCCGATTGGGGTTGATCCGGACGGCGCGGACGCCTGGGCGTGGCAGGATGTGTTCGCGAAGAAGATTTCCGTCGGAGCCCCGCCCGATCGCTTCAACACCCAGGGGCAGAACTGGGGCCTTCCGCCGTTTCTGCCGCACAAGCTGCGCGCAGTTGGATACGAGCCGTTCATTCAAACCATTCGCGCTGCCTTCCGCCATTGCGGCGGATTGCGAATTGACCATGTAATGGGCCTGTTTCGCTTATTTTGGATCCCCACAGGCGCGGCGGCTACGGAAGGGGCGTACGTCCGTTACGACTCCCACGAGATGCTGGCGATACTGGCACTAGAGAGCCAGCGGGCAGGAGCGTACGTCGTGGGTGAAGATCTCGGCACAGTAGAAGAAGAGGCCCATAAAAAACTCGCGCAGTATGGGCTGTTGTCGTACCGGCTGCTGTGGTTCGAGAAAGACCCGCCGTCAGACTATCCCTGCAACACACTGGCGGCAGTCACTACGCACGATCTGCCTACGGTGGCCGGCCTTTGGAGCGGATCCGATCTGAAGAGACAGCGCGAACTTCACTTGAATCCGAATGAAGAGAGCACGGCTGAGATACGCGACCGGCTCATCTCGATGGCGCAGTTGTCTCCGCAAGCCGCGGCTGCAGACGCCATTATCGGGGCGTATCGACTGCTGGCCGGCGCGCCGTCGCGCATTGTTACGGCTGCGCTGGAAGATGCCGCGGGAGTGGAAGAGCGGCCGAACATGCCTGCGACAATGGAAGACCAGAATCCGAACTGGTCGCTTGCACTTCCGAAACCGATTGAGGATCTCATGAGCAGCGAACTGCCGATGCAAATCGCTTCCGCACTACGGCGAAATGCTTCCTCTACGCAACGGGCCTGAGCAGTTGGTTCGAATGCCGGTTCCAGGAATAAAGAAGAATCAAAGCGATCACAATCAGCGCCAGCGTGAGACCCCACCATAGCCCGTACACACCGAATCCGTAGTGGAAGCACAGCACGTATCCGATCGGAAGGCCGAATAGCCAGTACCCACCCAGATTCACCAGCATGGGCGTGCGCGTATTGCCGATTCCGCGCAGAGCGCCGGTAGCGACCGTCTGGGTACCGTCGAAAAGTTGAAACAGTGCGGCGAGCGCCAGCAGCCCGACACCGATCTGAAGAATGCCAGGATCATTTGTGTAGACGTGGAGAATCCATCGGGGAATCAGGAGAAAGGTAAGCGCCGAGCAAAGCATGAACCCGCACGCCAGCGCAATTGCGATGAATCCGCAGCGGCGCGCATCGCGAGGATCGCCCCGGCCAACGGCCTGGCCCACGGAGACGGCGGCAGCCGACGAAATCCCAAGCGGAACCATGAAGGTGACAGCGGCGCAATTGAGCGCAATCTGATGGGTGGCAAGCGCGACGGGGGTTAACCGGCCTGCAAGCACCGCGGCAGCACCAAACGCCGCAATCTCCAGGAGGATTTGCGTCGCTGCGGGGAGTCCGATGTGAATCAGCCGCTGGAGCCGAATCCAGTCGGGCTTGCGGAAAACGTTCCGGAAGCCAGGAGGTATTCCGCGCTCAAACCACCAGATAAAAATCCCGAGGAGCAGCGCCATATACAACCGGGCCAAGCAGGTAGAAAGCGCTGAACCCACTACGCCTAACGACGGCAGGCCCCAATGCCCCTGGATGAGAAGCCAATTGAAAAACCAATTGATTATGTTCGCGCTGATCAGGGTGAACATTACAGGGCGCACATGCCCCATGCCTTGCAGGTACCGCCGAAATGCGCCGTAGAGCAGCAGAGGCAAGGTGCTGAAGCTGAGGGTGGTGACAAACATTCCGGCCAGCCGGCTAACTTGCGCATTAATGCCGAGCGCATAAAACAGCGGCGGCATGAAAGCGAACAAGGCCATTAACGGCGCGGTAATGAACAAGGCGAGATAAACGCCCTGTGAAAGCGAGCGGTGGCAATCATTGCGGTTCCCCGCTCCAAAGGCCTGCGAGACCAGCGTATCGAGGCCCAGGAGGAGGCCCATACCGAAGATCGCGAACGAATAGAACGCGCTGTTTCCAACACCGATAGCGCCGATCGCCGCCGGACCCAGCGGGCCGATCATAATCGTATCGACTACCGTCATGGTCATCCAGCCCAACTCCGCAAGGGCCACCGGAACGGCAAGGGCGACCACACGGCGAACGTCGGTCCACAGATCCGGTGTTGCGGAAGAGGTCAGGACGTTCATTCTCAATCAGAATGGCACGAGGCTTAAGCTTCAGGAGTTACGCTTCTTTGCGCAACGCAGCGGCGGGATCGATTCGCGCGGCACGCAGGCTGGGCACGAGCGCCGCAGTCGTACTGCATAACAGGATGAAAGCGACGGCAACCACAAACGAGACTGGATCCAGCGGCTTAACTCCGTAGACAAGATGCGTCAGCGCGCGTAAGGCGAAATAAGCTGCTGCAATGCCGGCAGCAAGCCCTAGGGCGAGCGCCCAACCGACGCGGCTGCAGACCGCCTGCACGATATGCCGCATCTGCGCGCCAACCGCCATGCGGATGCCGAACTCTCGCGCCCGCTGTGCAACCCAGTAGGCAAGCGTGCCGTATAAGCCCACGCTCGCCAGCAGGAGCACTGCGACGGCAAAAAAACCGGACAGCATGGCCACCAGCCGTTCCTGCCATAACGAGTTCTCCACATCCTGGTCTATCGTTGAAACTTCTGTCAGCGGCACGGATGCATCTATCTGCCGTAGAACATTGCGTATCCGGCCGATGATGCTTGCCGGATCGCCGAGGGTGCGTACGTACAGAATCAAGGGCGACGACTCATCCATAGCTTGTTTGCTCAGTAAGGCGTAACAGGTTGGCGGATCCTGTTCGCGCATCGAACGATACTTTGCATTTGCCACGACGCCGACAACAATATCCGTCGGAGGCTTCGTTCCATCCACGCCCGAAACAAATCCCCGGCCCAATGCAGTCTCGTGAGGGAAAAGAAGATCAGCCAAAGCTCGATTGATGATTACACGCGCCGGCTTTGCATTGTAATCCCGAGAATCGAGATTTCTACCCGAGAGCAGCCCGATCCCCATGGTTTGAAAATATGCCGGCCCAACGAAATTCAGGCTGGCATTGAGATAGGTGCTTTTCGGCAGAACGATTCCCTGGGGCGCGACTGTGAATTTTATTCCAACGCCGCGCATCAAGCCCGCATCGGCATAGGCAACAGAACGCACGTCGGGCAGTTCTGCTACGCGCTCCTCAAAAGCCGAATAGAGATTCCCAAGCTGCTTGCCTTCGTAGCCGGCAAGCGCTGGATTGACGGTAAATTCCGCTATATGCGCCCGATCGAAGCCCGGATTGAGTCGCTCGAGATTCCAGAAAGTGCGCGCCATGAGCATAGCCCCGGTCAACAAGATAAGCGCCAGGGCGACTTGCACGGCGATGGGGAACATGCCCCAGATGGAGTCTCTTCTCCGCTGATGTTCGCCCTTCATTTCGGCGTTCAAATCGACTTGCGTGCCTCGCCAGGCCGGCGGCAGAGTGAAGAACAGGCAAGTAATGGTTGCGGCAAGCAGCGTGAATCCCAGCACCCGCCAGTCCAGGCCAATACTCAGCACTTGCGGCGTTGCGAACTGCCAGGAGTCCCGCGGGACGGGCAGGAACCGAACCATGGCCGGGCAGAGCGCGCAGGCGAAAGCTGTCCCAATGCCGCCGCCCAGGAGGGTCAAGAGCGATCCTTCGGTGAGCAACTGTCTCATCAGCCGCATGTGGCCGGCGCCCACAGCCATCCGCACCGCGATCTCTTTGCGTCTGTACTCGGCTTTGGCCAGCAGCAAGCCTGCTAAATTGGCGCAAACGGCTAACAGCAGCAATCCTACGCCGCCCATAAGCGAAACCAGCGCCTTCGAAAACTGATCGCGCAATTGCGACACGCCGCGGCCGGCAGGCTGCAAATGGATTTTGAAATCCCGCGACCACTTCGCCGTTTCCTCAAGCTCGGCTGCGGGTAAAGGGTCCTTTCGAAGCGGATTCCCCTGCCGCAGAATCCATTCATCGCTGTCCCGCAATTCCGGGCCAATAGCAGCCTCCGCGTGGCCGGCGGAAATCCCGTCTCGCAATCTGCCTAAGATTTGGAAACTGAATTTGCCGCGGGCGCGAAGATCCGTGACTGAAAAACGCCACAATTCCGGAGCGGCGGAGATGGGCAGGCGCACGTCCGGTGCGCGATCTATGTCGACGCTGTGAAACTCGCGGGGAAGGACGCCCACAACCCGAAACGGTATGTCCTTCAGGCGGATGATCTGCCCGATTGCGCTCTGTGCGCCGCCGAAGCGCGCCTGCCAGAATTGATAGCTCAGGACAACCGGAATATTTGATGTAACATTCGCATCTGTCTCGCGCAAGAGGCGTCCGGCCACCGGTTGTACCCCGAGTTCGGAGAAATAGTTCGGCGCAACAATTTGTGTGGTGATCAGACGAGCGGTCCCGCCCGTTGTGTCCGCAATGGCATCGCGAGG
>JAICXK010000043.1 GCA_025980435.1 Bryobacteraceae bacterium | reverse complement strand
TGCATCCAGCTCTGCTTTCGACATTTCATGAACCAGCTTTTGCGGATCGCGCCTGGTGGTGACATCGAGGGATGCCTTGGCCAGATCCGTCTCAATCGACATCACGGTTGCGGCCTTGGATTGCGCATTCGCCGCGGGAACCCCGATCAGCTCGAACATTTTGGCGATGTGCTGAACGTACTTCTTTCGGATCTCTTCCGATTTCGGGTCGGTGCGCAGATAAAAGTCTCTTTCGGGAAGCCCGAGGCCTCCCTGATCGACGTTAGCGATCACCATGCGCGCATTCTTCGGATCGGGTGAAGAATAGAAATTGAAAAAAACGCCGACCTGGCGTTGATGGAGGCGAGCAACTTCGTCGAGCAGTTCCGGTTGATTCCCGATTTCGGAGATACGCTTCAACTCAGCCTGAAGCGGCGCGGTTCCGAGCTGCTCAATCCGGGGCTCGTTCATGCAGGATTGATAGAACCCGCCGATCTTTTGATCGATCGAAGAGCGGTCCTGGTGCTTGGCGGAATCCTCCAGAATGCCGCGGAGGATCTCCTGGTTCCGTTGAAACAGCTCGTTAAAACGGCCCCAACTGCTCTCATCCGCGGGGATCGGATTCTTTTTGATCCATGCGCCACAGGCGTACTGATAAAAGTTGTTGCAGGGGTCGGCCGATTTATCGATTGCGCTCAAATCAAGGCCGGACTGGGATGCCTGCTTCTGGGGTTCCGGACCCTGGCTCGTTTGTCCGGCCGCCGCGCCGGCCAGCAGCAGACAGCAGAGGGCCGCGGCCGGAAATTTCGAGAGTTGCATGCATTCTCAGTGTAATCAGGAGGCGCATTGAGCATCGGCAATGCCGCCAAGGATGGCGTTGGTTCGCAGACGGCAAGAACGTCCGCATTCGGCAGGCGAAAGAGCGCCTGTCCCCACTCAAACTGTCCAAAGCCCAAAAGCCGGTCTGGAGGCCGGCTCGCCGGCAAGACTGCCCGGCAAGACTGCCGGCCCCACGCGGAGATAAGGCATGTCCAAACTTCAGGCGGCGGTTCACCAGACCCGGCAACCGTTAGCTGCTACCATCGGCTGCCCCGGGGTACAGCCGAAGGCCTTGGCGAAGTCCGGCGAATTCTGCACGACGCCGATCACGCGAAACTCGCCCGGTGAATGAGGATCGGTCCGGGCCCGATTGCGAAGAGACTCGGGGCGCTGATTTTCGCACCAGATCTGCGCGTAGCCGAGGAAAAAGCGCTGCTCCGGCGTGTATCCGTCCAATTTGCCTTTCTCTACGCTGCCGTTTTCCAGTCCGCCCAGAAGAGCCATGTATGCCAAGTGGATTCCCGCGTTGTCCGCGCCGTTTTCCCCAAGCGTTAGCCGGCCATTCAGATTGACGCCCTCTACGGCGCTGAACTTGGAGTATTGGTTCGCCAGGCAGTCCGCTCGCTTTTGGAATTCTTCGCTGTCCTGCTTCGTCCACCAGTCGCGCAGATTTCCGTCGGCATCAAATTGCCTGCCCTGGTCATCGAAGCCGTGCGTCAGTTCGTGGCCGATCACCGCGCCGATACCGCCTAGGTTCACTGCCATATCGCGGGATGCCTTGTAGAAAGGCGGCTGCAGGATACCCGCCGGGAAATTGATGTTGTTTTCACGCGGACTATAATACGCGTTCACGGTAGGCGGAGTCATATTGAACTCGGACCGGTCCACCGGATTGCCGATTTTGTTCAGATTGCGGCGGATCTCGAATTCACGCGCGTTCCGCACGTCCGCGATAAAGTCATCTCCGCTAACGTGTACGCTCGAGTAATCTCTCCACTTGTCCGGATAACCGATCTTGTTGGTTACGCCCTTCAACTTCGCGAGAGCCTGTTCCTTGGTTGCGCCGCTCATCCAGGTTAAGGATTTGATGTCGGCTTCCATCTCGCTCTCGATGATGCCGACCAACTCTTGCGTTTTCTCCTTCGACTGTCCGGCGAAGGCTTTCGCAACGTATTTCTGTCCGAGGGCTTCGCCCAGACCGCGGTCCGTGTTCTCGACGCACCGTTTCCAGCGCGGCTGCAGTTCCTTCGCACCGGTCAGATAGCGTGTGTAGAAATCAAAATTGGCATCGACGAAGGGTTTGCTGAGGTCGGGCGCGTAAGCGGAAACGTAATGCCAGAGCATATAACTTTTCAGATCGTCCAGACTGGCCGAGGCAAGCGTTGTATTTAAACTCTTGAAGAAATCGGGTACCGCGACGTTCAGTTTCTGGAAGGAGGGCGAACGCCTGTCCTGCAGGTATTGCGCAAAGTTGAAATCAGGAGCAAGCGCCTTTAGTTCCGGCAGTGACATGGGGTGATGGGTCAGGCGCGGATTCCTTCGATCCACGCGATCTAAAGAAGCTTTCGCGAGAGAAGTCTCAAGCGTCAGGATGGCGTGCGCTTTCCGATCGGCTTCGGCCTGCGAATCCCCGATCAGTTGCAGCATGCGGGAGATGTGCGCAACATACGTCTGCCGGGTCTCTTCATCTTTCGGACCCAGATAATAGCTCTTGTCCGGCAAGCCCAGGCCGCCCTGGTCGGCGTCTGCAATGTTCATCTTCGAATTATCCGGATCGGGCCTGGATCCGAATCGGAAGAAAACGTCGACGCCCTGGCCGTGGAGCTGAGCCACTTCAGTCGCGAGATCCTGCTTGTTGGTGAGGGCGCGAATTTTGGCGATGCCGGCCAGGATCGGCTTGTCGCCTGCCTCTTCGATCGCGGCCTCGTCCATGCATGCGCCATAGAATGCGCCAATCTTTTGATCGATAGTGGATCGGTCCTGATGTTTCGCCGAGTCCTCCAGAATCCCGCGCAATATCTCCTGATTCCGGTTCTGCAGTTCATTGAAGCGGCCCCACCGCGAATACTCAGGCGGGATGGGATTGGTTTTTCGCCAGTTGCCGCAGGCGAATTGATAGAAGTCGACGCAAGGGTTTACGGATGGATCGATCGACTTCAGATCGACGCCGCTGGGCTGCCCACTCTGTGCAGGGGCGGCCGCGCACAGCAGCACGAAAGCCGTAACAAAATAGCCGGTGCTTTTCATAACTTCCAATTGCTAAGGAATAACAGATCGCGATTGTCGGCGTTTGCTCGTGCGCTTCTTATGGATCCACCAGGCGATGGCGCCGAGCACCGCGCATGCCGCGCAGCCGATCAGCAGATAGCGGTGCACGACAGCGGTTGCTTGCTCCCATCCTTCACCGACGAAATATCCGAGCGTCAGAAACGTCGCAACCCAAACGGCGGCTCCGCCGTAAGCGAAGCCGGCAAACTTCCAGTATTTCAAGTGGGTAATTCCAGCGACAAGCGCGGTGAAATGGCGCGCTCCCGGAACGAAATAGCCGATGGTGAGCACCCACGCGCCGATGCGATGAAACCAGCCGGTTACCTGATGGAAACGCTCCGGAGTGAAGCGGATGTATTTGCCGTAGCGATAAACCACCTTTCGCCCGTACTTCCGGCCGATGAGGTAGCTCAACGAAATTCCGCAGGAACTGCCGAGAAAGCCGGACAAAAAAGTGAAACCGGGATGGAGACGTCCCTTCCAGATCAGGTAGCCGCAAAAGACAAGCAGGGTTTCATCAGGAATCGGCAGGCCCACAATACCGAACATCAATAGAAGAAATAGGCCGGGGTACCCATATTGCGCGAGCCAGGTGAATACCGAATCCATACGGCAGTCGAAGGATAGCGCACGGTCGATTCCTGGTTCCTGCTGCGCTACGATTCCGGTATGGCGGAGTCCACCAGCACCCTGTTTGAAGTGAAGTGTCCTTGTTGCGGCGCAACCTTGCAGATCGATACCGAAACGCGAGCCATCATCCGGCATCGCGAGCCCGAGAAAAAGCCGCTCATTGAAGACCTTCATGTAGCCGTGCAGCAGCTTAAGGGAGAAGCGGACCGTCGGAACGACGTGTTCGA
Source organism: Bryobacteraceae bacterium (assembly GCA_025980435.1). GTDB lineage: Bacteria > Acidobacteriota > Terriglobia > Bryobacterales > Bryobacteraceae > Bog-105. Next base: position 19,908 of record JAICXK010000043.1, on the reverse strand, counting down.
AAAAAGCTTCGCATCCCACCTGAGCAGCGAAAAAGTCCGCGAGAAGAAATTCGAGGAACTGCTGAAGCAAGCCAAAGAAGACAAATCGGGCGCGCCGCCGAAACGGCTGTTTGATTTGGACTGAAGGAGGCCGGCAGCGCTCAGCGCGCTGAGCGGTCAGCTAAAAGGGGCTCTTGCCCTGCGCCGCCGCGGTCAAGCCGATCGCCAGCGCCGCTCCGGCGGTAATTCCGATCACCCAATACAGAGTCTTCCGGTCGGAATGAGCTTTCTTTGGGGTGGACGCAACGGTTGTAGGCTGTTGAAACGCAGCTTTCGTACCGATCGTAACCGGGCGAATCAGCATCTCCTGCCGGAGATTCCTGCTGCCATGGTCAATTACACCGATTGCCCGAGGAGGTTCAGCCGGGTAGACGGTAGCCGCTAACAGGATTGCCGTCAAAAGCGCGCCGGTCAAAAAGGTGCGTCGCATGTTCTGACGATGCTACCACTTCAGCCTAACGATAGCCCGCAGCCTGCAGCTCAAATAGTTCGGCATACTTTCCGCCGAGCGCAACCAACTGCCCATGAGAGCCTTGCTCGGCAATCCGGCCGCTTTCCAGAACGAGGATGCGATCAGCCATCCGCACGGTGGAGAAGCGGTGCGAAATCAGGACGGCCATTTTGCCCGCAGTCAGATCGGCGAATCGCTGGTAGACCTCAAACTCCGCGCGGGCGTCGAGGCTGGCAGTCGGCTCGTCCAGAATCAGGATCTGGGCGTCCCGCATGTAGGCTCGGGCCAAGGCGATCTTCTGCCACTGGCCGGTAGACAAATCGACTCCGCCCTCAAATCGACGGCCTAACATCTGTTGGTACGTTTTGGGCAGCGAGCCGACAACTCCGGCCGCCAGACTCTTCTCGGCGGAGGTCTTCAACCGCCCCTCGTTTGCGAGCTCCTCGATGCGCCCAACACCAATATTCTCAGATGCTAACATGTCATATCGCATGTAATCCTGGAATATAATTCCGATCTCATGACGGAGCTCGTCCACGGCGTATTCACGGAGATCGATGCCATCCAGCAGGATGCGCCCGGCGGTCGGATCGTATAGACGCGCAAGCAGCTTAACCAAGGTGGTCTTCCCTGCCCCATTTTCGCCGACAAGGGCAATCTTCTCATCAGGATAAAAGCGAAAGTTAATGCTTGACAAGACCCATTTGTCGGAACCGGGATAGGCGAATGATACGTTTTGGAATTCGAAGCCATCCTTGATGGGCCGGGGTGCCGGGAGCGCGTTCGGCGGCGACAAGATGGTTGGGTTCGTTTGGAAAAAATCAAACAGGTCCTTGATGAAAAGCGCCTGCTCGGAAATGCCCACCAGACCGGATACGAGGCTTTCCATGATCGTCCTCGCGCGAGAGAACGCGCCCACCATAAGAGTTAGATCTCCTACACTCAGCACGCCGGCAAGCGCGCGCAGAATGATAAGCGCATAGGCGGCATAGTAGGCTCCGGTGGGGAGCAGGTTCAGCAGGGTGCCATGCCACGCCCTGTGAATCGCCAAATGCTTGTTCTCGGCGTAGAAACGCTCAAAGAGCACCCGCGAACGGTCGGCCAGGTATTTTCCCAGACCAAAGATCTTAATCTCTTTGGCGCTCTCGTTGCTCGCACCGAGGTAGCGGAGGTAATCGAGTTCACGGCGCTCAGGGGTATACCGGTAGAGCATGGAATAATTCAGCATGGCGAAACGGGTCTCGCCCAGGAAGACCGGAACAGTGGCCGCCATCAGAAGCACGAGCAGCCACGGATAGAAGAACACTACCGCGGAGAGAAGCGAAAGAAGCGTGAGAAGCTGCTGCGCCATGGTGGCCAAACCGGCGAGCATGCCCAAACGGGCGGTGGTCTGGCGGCGGGCACGCTCCATTTTGTCGTAAAACACTGGATCCTCAAAGGAAACCAGGTCCAGCGTCGTCGCGTGCTCCATCAAGCGAATGGTCACCAGATTGGTAAAGCGATCGCCGAGGAGGCTGTCCACCAGTGAAATAAAGCGGCCGAGGGTGTCGGAACCTATGGCTAGCAAGAGTTCCAGAATGAGGAGCTTCCAAATGGTGGAGCGGTCAATGGGCTGGTGCCGGATGGCGCGGACAACCAGGTCGATGATCAATTTCGATATCCACAGAGTGGCGAGCGGGAAAAGCGCCGCGATGCAGCGTAGCGCCAGAGTGCTGATGGTAAGCGGCCGGCTGGTTTCCCAGACCATCCTGAGCAGCGGGGGAACATTGCGGAGGGCCTGGAACCGCTCGCGCCAAGTCTGTGGTGTCTCAGTTGGCCTTGGCGGTACTGGTCTCATAATCGGAACCAGTTAGCAGGTACGAAAGAAAAATGCCCATTCTCGCGAATGGGCATCTTTCTTCCTGTTACCAGGCCCCTGGCTGACCAAGGGTTACGTTTGATGGGAGAATCAGATTCGACGGCATCGCAACCGCCAAAACCTGTTTGTGATTGGAGTGTAGGGCCAGCGGGAGGTGAAGTCAAGGGCATTTTTCCCTCAACAATCTTCGCACTGTAAGTACCGCTATACAAATCATTTACAGGTCAACTTGTTTTTCCACCGATTGTGCAAAAAGGCTGCTTTCGCTGTGGAAAAGCGTCCGACACTATGACTTAAATCCTCTACAATGAGCAGCTTAGACAAAAAGCGGATCAATTTCCACTCAAATGCAGAGTAGTCATTGCCTCGTCGGCGTCAAGCGTTCCGTAACGCCGGCGATAGATTCGCATGCCTGCATACATCAATCCCGCCGCCAGGCAGATTGCCGAAAGCAGAATGCTGAAGTACAGGATATTAAGCAGCAGTTGATACAGCGGCTTGATGGGACTCGGCGGAAGAACCTCGTCCCAGATTACGTTGGCCTCATAGCGTACCCGGTTCAGCAAGTCGGCAGCTTCTTCATTACTGGCGGACCCGGAAACAACTGCAACCAGCACGCCGGAGCGCTTCACATGAGCGCCCGCGATGCGTTCAAATTGCGCAGTGTGCATTCGCGCCATTTCCGGCGTGGCGTAATAAAAGAGCGCCAGGCGAATGAGATTCCCACTCTTTCCGCTGCGGTACTCTGCCACCTGTGCCTCCGCGCCCTGTTCAAAGCCGGGTCGCGATCCGGCCAACTCAGGAGCGAATGCCTGCAAGGACGCCGGACCCAGGACATATCGCGCGGAACCGGGAACGAGTCCCTGTGCCGGCAGAAAGCTCAGGATCGCGGGAAGCGAAGTTGCGCGCTTGTCCGGAAGAGTTTTCAGCGCCGCCTCAACCTGTGCTTTGGCCGGCTTTGCGCCCTCAAACCCGATGACATAGTTGTAATCGGAGACGACGGTTCGTTTGCCGCTTTGCGCGCAGAAAGGCGCAAGACTACACGCTCTCGCTTCGGGCGGGCGAAGCCACTCCCAGGCTGCAACCGCTCCGGTGAGATCTTTCATTTTGTAAGTAGTGACGGTTAGATTGCCCTGCCTGGCGGTCTGAGTGTTGACAAGCCCGTATTCGCGCCACAAAGCTTGATCGTCCGAAGCGAATAGAATTGGGGCGAGGAATAAGCTGGCGAGCGCTAAGCGGCCGCACCGTGACATTTCTTGTACTTCTTTCCGCTGCCGCACGGGCAAAGCTCGTTGCGGCCGACTTTGGGACCTTTGTTGCTGACCGTTTTTGATTGTCCGGCGCCATCGCCGCCGGTCAATTGCAGTTCGGACAGCTCCTTATCTTTTCGACGCTGAATGTTCCTGGTAAGATCCAAAACGGACTGCTGGGCTTCGCGCTGCCTCGCTTCCAACTCGGCTTCAGAGATCTCCAACTGAAGCGGCTCGCCGTCCTGGTCGAACTCTTCGTCTTCGGATTCCTCCAACTCGGGATAAGGAAGCGGCGGCATGCCGGATTCAATCCGCATGAAATACAGGTACTTGATGGTCTCATCCTCGATGCGATCCATCATGTCCTGGAACATCGTGAACGATTCCTTTTTGTATTCGATCAGCGGATCCTTTTGCCCGTACCCGCGCAGTCCGATGCCCTCTTTGAGGTGATCCATCGAGAGCAGGTGATCTTTCCACTGGTTGTCGACTACGTTGAGCATAATGATCTGTTCAGCCTGCCTGAGGTTCTCGGGTCCGATCATTTGCTCCTTCTCGTCGTAGCGTTCGATCAGCAGGTCGGTTGCTTTTTGCTCGATTTCGCGACGATTCCAGCCGCTCATTTCATCGATATCGAGCTTGGCGCCGAACTGATTCAGGACGGCGGTCTGGAGACCCACCAGATCATATTGGTCATAGCGCGCGTGCTCCGGACAGGATTGATCGATGAAGCCGCCGAGGATGCCGCGCACAATATCGAGAATCCGCTCTTTCTGGTTCTCGCCTTCGAGCAGTTGGCGCCGCATGGAATAAACAGCCTGGCGCTGCTTGTTCATGACGTCGTCGTACTCGAGAACGTGTTTGCGCGAAGCAAAGTGTTGGGCTTCGACGGCCTTCTGCGCCGCAGCAATCCGCTTGGTAATTAACCGGGATTCAATCGGCACATCCTCTTCCATGCCGAGGCGGAGCATCAGATTCTGCATACGTTCGCCGCCGAAGACGCGCAGCAGATCATCCTGCAGAGAAAGATAAAAGCGGGAACTGCCGGGATCACCCTGACGTCCGGCACGGCCGCGCAGCTGGTTATCGATACGCCGGGATTCGTGGCGCTCGGTTCCCAGGATATGCAAACCGCCGAGCGCGATCACCTCCCGGCGCTCGGCTTCGATCTCTTTCCGTACCTCTTCCTTGATCTGCTCCAGTTCACCGGGGGGTAGCGCGTCCGGTGTCTTGCCGTACTTCTTCAGCCGGTCTTCCAGCAGAAAATCGGGATTGCCGCCCAAAAGAATGTCGGTTCCGCGCCCTGCCATGTTGGTGGAAACCGTCACGGCGCCCATGCGTCCGGCCTGGGCCACGATGTGAGCTTCCCGTTCGTGATTCTTGGCGTTCAGGACCTCGTGCCTGACGCCCATCTTCTTTAATATCGCGGCGAGCCGCTCGGATTTTTCAACGGAGATCGTCCCGACCAGAACCGGTTGGCCCTTTTCATTCAGGGTCTTGATTTCTTTGGCGGCGTTCCGGAACTTTTCCCCTTCGGTCCGGTAAACCACATCGGGATTCTCGATGCGGATCAACGGCTTATTCGTCGGGATGACGGTAACTTCCAGATTGTAGATCTTGCCGAATTCCGCCGCTTCCGTATCCGCCGTGCCGGTCATCCCCGAAAGCTTCTTGTACATGCGGAAGAAGTTTTGGAAGGTGACGCTGGCTAGCGTCTGCGTCTCGCGTTCTATTTTGACGCCTTCCTTAGCTTCCACGGCCTGGTGCAGGCCGTCGCTCCAGCGGCGTCCCGGCATCAGGCGTCCGGTGAACTCATCGACAATGATTACCTGCCCCTCCTGCACTACGTAGTCGCGGTCGCGTTGATACAGGACATGCGCTTTCAGCGCCGCCTCCACATGGTGCTTCCATTCAATAGTGTCCAGGCTGTAGATGTCTTTCAGCCCCAGCAGACGGGCCGTCTTGTCGTAACCGTCTTCCGTGAGCCCCACTGCGCGTTGCTTCTCATCTACGGTGAAATCACCGGTGGTGTAGGATTGGCCGGGCTCCTTGCCTTCAATTACTTCGCCGCGTTCCAGCATGGGAATGATTCGGTTGACGCGGTAGTACTTATCGGTAGATTCTTCACTCGGGCCCGCAATGATAAGCGGGGTGCGCGCCTCATCGATCAGGATAGAGTCGACCTCGTCAACGATGGCAAAGTTGAAATCCCGCTGGACATAATTATCCAGCCGGAATTTCATGTTGTCGCGCAGATAATCGAACCCGAATTCGTTGTTGGTGCCGTAGGTAATATCGGAGCCGTAGGCGTCGCGCCGCTCCTCCTCGTCCAGGTCATGAACAATGGTGCCAACGGTCAGCCCAAGAAACCGGTGAATGCGGCCCATCCACTCCGAGTCGCGGCGGGCGAGATAATCATTTACCGTAACAATGTGAACGCCCTTACCGCCCAGCGCGTTCAGGTAGCTGGGCAGCGTCGCAACCAGGGTTTTGCCTTCGCCGGTCTTCATTTCGGCGATGCGCCCGCGGTGGAGTGTAATTCCGCCGATAAGCTGAACGTCAAAGTGGCGCATATTCAGCACGCGCCTGCCCGCTTCGCGACAGACCGCGAACGCCTCTATAAGGATGTCGTCCAGGCTGGCGCCGTTCGCAACGCGCTGCTTGAAATCCACGGTCTTGGCCGCCAGATCCGCATCGGATAGAGCCTGCATTTGCGGCTCAAGATCGTTGATCGCCGCGACAAGTGGGCGTATCCTCTTGATCTCGCGACTATGTTTCGTGCCAAAAACCTTGGCGAGCGTAGCTTCAAGCATGGATGCGGGGTGGGTTTACTACCAGTGTAACTGGAAGGAGGCGATTTCGGCGCCTAATCGTTCGATGCCAAGGACCGTCCGCACAGCCGCTCCAGCACGGCAACCGGGGCGTTTTCGGGGTTGGCCAGAGATCTTCGCGAAACGATGAAGGTCTGTTCCAGGGCGTGCTGTCCGGAAAGCACGGAGTGAGGCACAAGATCTGTAAAGGTCAGCCAGGTGGAACCGGGTGGAAAATCGAACGTATACTTGGCACAGTTCGCCTGGAAATCCGCGTTCCGCTTCAGGTACTCGTGGAAATTCAGCATGAAACGATCGTACGGGGAACGCGGCACAACCGGAAATCCAAACGATTTCAGGAGCCGGGCAGAGGCGTCTCGAAAGCGGCCGCCGGCGGAAATCTCGTCAAGTCCGGCCGCCCGAGCGTACTCCTCCGCAAGGGCGGGAAACGGATCGGCGATCACCCAATTGCGGCTCTTCGAGAGGTGAATGTTCGTGAAGACGCGCAGAATCAGATCGCCATGGGTAGGGCGCGACGGGAAAGCGTCGGTGTGGATCAGGTCATTGCGCTTGTTTAGAGGCAGGCCGCGGCCCTGCTCTTCAAGCGGCCGAAAGCTCGCGTAGTCGAGTTTCCAGCCGGACGAATACTGAGGCAAGAGATCCTTTACGAATGCAATCACGTTCCGTGAATATTCGCGCATGATGGCGTGCAGCGTGGCTTGCCGGCTGCCAGCTTCGATCCCGGTGATCCGATCGCTGGCGGTGCGATAGGCGATGTTCTTGTGAACCGCGCCGCCGGTGAAATTCAGAGTGCGCAGGAAATTGGTGTTGTCTTTGGGCAGTTCAAACGGCGTGGCGGGGAAGAACAGAACATTACCGGCCTCCAGTTCGGGCCGGTAATCTACGTGGACCGGCGGGGGCCAGCGATCGACTGTGACAAACCTCATCCTCACCAGCTTAGCGGGGATCGGTCGCAATCTATCTTAACGGGATCGCACGCGATCTATCGTAAACAGGGATCGCACGCGATCTAGGCTGCGGGTGCGGTGTTGGAGCGAACCGAGGCCATGCTCAACACGCGAATGGGCCGTTTGGTCCGGCTGAGCGTCCGGCTGATCCCGTGCTTCAGCCTGTCTGCCGCATGTTTTACAGCGGCTTCAACTCCGGTTCCGGTTTGGCGGATACGGGCGACTTTACCATTTCTGAAGTACGCGGTTGCCTGACACAATTTGTCCGCACCGCCCCGCGGCCCGTTCAAATCCGCGAGGAACAACGAAACACCGTCGAGGTGCTCCTTGAACGCGTCAACCGTAAACGTGAAGGTGCGCTCAATATGCTTGCGCAGTTCTTCGGTGATCGGGACGCCGTTACTACGAATGTGGATTTTCATGGTTGCATTGAACAAAGCAATTGCGCGGCCACGACGTAATTAACAAATACAATTGATTTCCCCTTGCAAGAACGGCGTCTCTTGCCCCAAAAGGCGCAACGCTGCCCGTTTAGAGGAGCGGCTTAACAGAACGCCTCCCCGGCAGAATTTCCGCAGAGTCCGACCGCGCCACTAAGCCTCCAGCCAGGTCAAGGACATACAAGCCTGCGGCGTTCGTTCCCCGATTCCGAGGACATTGGCATCGCTCTTGCATTGTCTTGGGTGTGATGGAACGAATGAAAGCGCGGACCGATTCGCTCTCGTCGAGTCTGTTCGGAAAGCGATACGAGCGATCGGAGTGCCTGGAGGAGACGCAGGCAAGGAGCGGAATCCGTTTACCTACTCACGCGCCGGCGCGTCATCACGCGAACCCGGTTGGCAGGCGTTTAGAACCGAAGCAGGAAATGCGAGTTGACATTGAACGTTGGGAAACGGATGGCGGCAGAACGGTTGGCTAGAAACATAAACATGAAGGAGACAACAGTTATGAACATGACGATGGTTGAAGACGGCATCGGCCTTTCGGAGCAGTGCTCGCGAGAAGGCGCCCGGATCCTCACTCAGGTACTGGCGGACCAGCACGTTTTGCAGCAGAAATTGCACAACTATCACTGGAACGTCCGCGGGCCTCACTTTACCGAGCTGCACCGTTTGTTCGAGCGCCAATACGAGGTGCTCGGCAAGACGATCGACGAAGTGGCCGAGCGTATCCGGCAACTCGGATATCCCGCTCCGGGGACAATGACTGAGTTTCTGCAACTTACGAATCTGACTGAGTACCCGGGCGATTATCCCAACGCGAATGTAATGGTTGGGAACATTCTGGAAGATCATGAGTTGCTGGTCCGCCGCATTCGCTGGGAACTGATCGCGGAAGAGCATTGCGGATTGGACGACGGGACGGCGGACCTGTTGGTTAGCGTGATGCGCGCTCACGAAAAACTGGCATGGATGATGCGCGCCACGTTGTCCGTGGCCGGCGAAGGAACATCCAGGCCGGAAACCGATCTATCTGAAACGGAGCACCCGGAGTACTTCCAATATCACTCCGGCGGCTAAACCCGAGAGGCGGGGCAAACGCCCTGCCTCCGCACTCACATCACTTTTCACTTTACGAATCAAAACAGGAGAAAGACTATGCTTAACAACACACAGACACGAACAAAAAAGCTGATTGGAAAGGGGCTCGCTGTAATGGCTGGCGCCCTCTTGCTCCCCTTCATGCAGGGCAGTCTGAAGGCGGCCGATATTTCGGCACTCTTTCAAAGCGCAAAAATCTCGGCAGATCAATTGAAAAAGGATGCCGTGCAGATGGAGAGTTTCAGCAGATCCAAGATGAGCTGGCAAAGCCACGCGGCACAGATTGCCGGCGTCAAGGAACATATCAATCGGGCCGGCCAGATTGTTTCGCAATTGCAGGAAGCGAAAGGCGATGCCGCGGCCTGGCATAAAGATGCCGTCGATCGTGTTGCGGATAACCTGAAGGAACTGGCATCCAACACGGAATCGATCATTGGACATCTCAATACGACGCCAAATCACTTGTGGGATCCGACTTATAAACAGTATTTGCAATCCAACGCGGAGCTCGCGGGCGAGTTGTCCAAACTAATTGCAGATACGGTAGAGTACGACACAACCAGGGCCAAAATCCAGAGCCTGCAGGAAAAGCTGGACGGGATGAAGTCGTAAGGTCATGACGGCCTTATGTGCGTGCAGTCGGCATGGCTGCCCTCGGCGGCTGCCGACTGCACGCACGCCAGCTCCCCGCAAAGCTATTCGGCGTTTCTGATCTCCGGATGCCTGGTCATAGGCTTCAAGATATCGTCGAGCAATGCACGCGTACCGGACTCGCGCGTTAGATGCGGATACTTCTCTCCCTCGTGATAGTTGATCTTCACTACCTTGAAATAGCCGGTATTCTCAACGATCAATTCCACATCCGGTCCGCCGGCTTTGGACTTGCGAATGGCCTCATGCAGGAGATCGTCAGTAGCTTGACGGCCATTTACGGCAACAATCTTCATTCCCGGCCCAAGTCCCGCCTGATAAGCCGGCGACCCCATCAGCACATCCTGAACGATTTGGTCTTCCGTTCGCAACCCCAGAGAATACCAGGCGTTTACACCCCGGCCAGAACTCTCCGCCGCATGGATGAACTCGTTCGGCTGGTCCGTGTACTCCAACCGATACCCGCCGTTCGCGATTCCGCCTAGCGGCGCGTGCGGCGATTTCGAAGTAAGCCTGCCTTTCAGAAAGGCCGCCCAATCGTATGGCTGAATCGCATTCAGGTTTTCGACGATATCGGCGAACGTATAGGGGACCACTTCGGGAGGAGTATCGCCGCCCACGCCCAAAAACCGGGCACAGAAATCGTTGAGCGATTTCTTCCTGTGCGACAGTTTCCGGATCAGCGTATCTACATCCAGCCAGATAAGTTCGCCCTCGGGGTAGTAATCGACGGAGCGGCGCCAATTATCCCACTGATCGCTGGTGTCGTATAGGATCTGGGCCGAAACGGCAGTATCTTCCAAATCCCGCCAGGTACGGCCGGGCCGATGGTCCAGAAACGCGGCGGTAGCCGCCAAAGAAGACCGGTACTGCTCGGGAGTCCAGATTCCGCTCCGCACCGCGAGTACATCACCCAGGTATTGCGTAAGTCCTTCATACACCCAAAGCAGGTCGCCCTTCATCGGCTGTTGATAGTTCTCGGTTACGAGGCCGGCCGGCCGGCGGTACTTCCCGTTCCAGGAATGAGTGAACTCGTGGGGTAGCAGATCACCGGTCAGGAGGCTGTCATCCTCATCCAGGAAAGTCCGGGCTTGTACGCGGTCATCGCTCGATTGATGGTGCTCCAGACCAAAATGAGCGACACTGTCGCTGAGAGTAAGAAGAAAGTGGTAGCTATCGTAGTGCCTGGATTTGTAAAGCGCGCCTGTCTCGAGCACCAGGTTACCGAAGGCGGACAATTGACCCGAGCTGGGATTCAAATCCTCCGGTCCGTCCCCGGCCATATCGAGGTAGTGTTTCGGAACCGTTTCTGGAGAGAGTGGAACCTCCTTGAAATACCGGCCTGCCAGAACGGGCGAGTCGATCAGCGCCTCCAGAGTTACCGGATGGAAGTGAATTGTATTTGCATCGCGGGATGTTTGCGTTAAGGCTGTACCGAATTTCCAGTTATCGGGAATTTTGAGCGATGGTTGTATCAGAACGTGGGCAGCGGCGTTTCCCGCGGGATATAGCACAAACTCGTTCCAACTCACGATCGCGAGATTCGCGCTGGTCGATGCACCGGCTGAAAATCCGGTTGGCGCGGCGGTTGCCAGAAACTCGGCTGTTACATGGATGGTAGTAATGCCCGGCGGAACATTCAGCCGGAACGCATACATGTTTACATCATCTCGAGTCCAGGGAAGGGACTGGCCGTTCGCCGTGAATGTCAGACCGGTGAAATTGCCGATTGGTCCTGTCGGCCCGTGCTCGCCTGGAATCCATTCCGGATAGACGAGAGTGAGCGGTCCCGGACTCACAGGAATCGAAAGCTCAGCACGCAGAATTTTGCGCGGTGCATCCGTTATGTCCGCTGCAATGGAGATTGGTCTGCCGGTCTGCGCAGCCGCTAACGAAGCGAGAGTAAGACTGCATGCAATTGCGATTAATCGATCTGGCAACTCTCATCATAGGTCCCATCGAAAGAGAAGAGTATCGGTTTATCAAAGATTTAAGATTCTGCCTGGAACCTTTGAAGCTCACCTTCAATCCAAGCGAATGCACCCAGACAGAACCGTATTTCGACGCTTACAGGAGGACTCACTTATGAGATTTTCGCTTGTGGCTGCAGTAGCTTTCTGCTTTTCGGCAGCAACTCTACAGGCAGGCTCGTACACCTTTGAAACGATCAATAATCCGGGCGACACAAACTTCAACCAGTTGCTTGGAATCAATAACGCAGGCACTATCGGCGGCTATTTTGGGGACGGAAGCGTTGTTCCGAACAATGGATACACCTGGACGAAAGCAGGCGGTTTCGTCGCGGAAAACTTTCCCGGATCGGCGCAGACCCAGGTTGTGGCCATTAACAATGTGGGAATCAAGCCTCCGATCGGACCCACAGTCTACAACACGGCCGGGTTTTACGTGGATGCCGCGGGCGCGAATCACGGCTTTACAAATCTTGCCGGCATATTCAACACGGTTGATAACCCGGCTACAAACGCAAACCCTAAATTTAATCAACTCCTCGGACTGAACGACAGCAACGTGGCTGTGGGGTTCTATCAGGATTCCGCTGGAAACGCCCACGGCTATGAGGTAAACCAGACGGGAACGACGTTTACTGCCATTAACCTCCCCGCCTCTTTCAATGCGGCGAGCGTGACGGCAACCGGAATCAACAACGGCGGTTGGATTTCGGGCTTTTACACGGATACCGCAGGAAACACGCATGGGTTTGTGGATGAAGGCGGCACTTTCAAGAGCTTTGACGACCCGAACGGGAACGGGACGAATACAAGCTTTTTCGGACTAAACAATAATGGTCTGGTGGCCGGGAGTTTCGCTGACGCCAACGGAAACAATGGCCTGGTTTACAACCTGGTGACGAACACCTGGCAGACGGTAAACGATCCGAACCAGTCATTTACTGCCGCATTCGGTGTCAGCGGGACGTTCATCAATGGCATAAACGATATGGGCGATCTGGTCGGCTTTTATTCCGACGGAACACATGTAAACGGAATGTTAGCCACGCCAACCCCGGAACCCGCCTCGCTGGGTCTTTTGTTGCTAGGCGGCATATTTGCTTTGGGCGCAAGTCGGAAGAGAAAACGAAGCGCGTAATTTAATCGAAAAGGCAGCGGGCGAGGCATGCCTCGCCGCTGCTACGGAATTGCTCATTCATAGCGCAAAGCGGTAAGCGGGTCCGTTTGCAGCGCGCGAACAGCCGGGGCCCAACAGGAAAGTGCGGCGGCCAGTACCAGCAGGAAAGCTACCGTCAAAAATAGAGTCGGGTCATACGGTGACGCTTCGTATATAACGGCAGTTAGCACGCGCCCGGCAGCGAGCGAGAGGACGATACCAACTGCGAGCCCCGCCAGCACGAGCAGCGCGAGCTTACCGAAGACCAGCGGCAATACCTGAGTAGGCCGTGCTCCGATGGCAATGCGAATTCCAAATTCCCGCGTCCGCCGGGCGACCGCATAGGCAACCAGACCGTTAATACCCGTGATCGCCAGCAGCATTGCAAGAAGGCCGAATGCGCTCAGGGCAATCGCTGCGGCGTGCATGGGGAAGAGCGCGAACCCAAGCATGGTCGTCAGGCTTCCGGTTCCATAGAGCGGCAGGTGGGGATCCATGGCCGCGATCTTCTTTCGGATCTGGTCAACGACCTCTCCGGGCGGTAGCGGCGACTTAACTACAAGGGTTGTCGTCGGGTTGTACCACTGATAGCTCGATCGGAAGAGAGCCGGGCGCGACGATTCCGTCAAGCTCTGGTACTTGCCGTCCGGAACCAGCCCGATCACTTCAACCGAGGGCCCTCCGAAACCCGAACGAAATGTTTTGCCGACAGGATTATCAGTTCGCATAATGATCCGGGCGAAGGTCTGATTCACGATGGCGACTAGCGGAGAATGCTGATCATCGTGGCGGGCAAAATCGCGCCCGCTCAAGAGCGGAATGCCGACCGTTGATAAAAGGCCTGGCGAGATGTCATACCAATTAGCGCTCCGCACGTTTCGCCCTCGTTCGACCGGCTGATCGGCCGCCTGTACGGCAGTAGTCGATTGATCGATACTCAGCGGCAGCGAGTTCGCATAAGCAGCCGAGATCACGCCGGGCATGGCCTTGACTTCTTCCAAAACACGTTCCTGGAAGGCCCTGCCCTGGGCTTCGCTGTATCCGGCTAATCCGAGATCGAAAGCGGCAGTTGTCACGTTTTTCGGTTGAAAGCCGATCTGCATGGTGACGGCACGCTGCAGGCCGCGGAGCGAGAGAACGGACCCGAATACGAGAACGAAACACAATGCGATCTCGCACGCCACGAGAAGATCCCGGAACGAAAGCCGGAACCGTTTCCTCAGAAGCGCCATTCCCGGGCCACCCTTTAAGACGCCATTTACATCGGCGCATGCGGATCGCACCGCCGGGCCGAGGCCAAACAGGACACCTGTCGCGATGGAGATGACCGCCGCGAATCCAAACACTCTCCAATCGGGGCTGACGTTAAGCTGGACCGGAAAGTCGATCGGCGCGTGCCACTGGCTCAGCAGCTTCGCAAGTCCGGCGGCCAGCGCGCAACCCGCTGCTCCTCCGGCAACTGCCAGCATTACTGACTCAGTCAATAATTGACGAACAACCCGCGCTCGTCCCGCGCCGATTGAAAAGCGAATGGCGATCTCACGCTGGCGATCGGTAGCACGCGCCAGCATCAGGCCAGCAAGGTTCGTGCAAGCCGCCAGCAGCACCAATCCAGCCAGCAGCAACACGCCCGTCGTGAATTCCCGAACCGGCCCCCGCATCGCGCTACCCACTAGCCCGGGCCGCGCCAAAAGCATTCGTAATGCCTGATCCGAATCCGGGAAACGGCGGGCCAGCTCGTTCGCAATTCGGTTGAGATCTGCAGTTGCGGCCGCGGCGCTGATGCCCGGCTTCAAGCGGCCCAAAATCCAGGTATCCCACGTATGTCTCTCATTGAGCCAGGCGTTGCCACGTTCGATCTGCGGCTGCATCATCATCGGCACCCAGACTTCTGGCCAATAAAACAACTCCGTGCCATGAAACCCGCGCGGAGCGACGCCCAGGATGTTGTAGCGAAGGCCATTGATGCGGATCGTTTGGCCTACAATTTTTGGATTGCCCCCGAAACGCGCTTGCCAGGAGTCGTAACTCAGAACGGCGTATGGGCTGGCGCCCGGGCGCAGATCATCCTGCTGGTGAAAAAATCGCCCTGCGGCAGGCTTCACGCCCAGCACATCGAAATAATTTCCGGTTGCGAGGTATCCCCAGATGCGGGTGGATTGGCCTCCCGTTTCCAGACCCATAGGGTCCATCCGATATCCGATCAGTCCGCTGAAGGTTGAGTTGTTGTCGCGCAAGTCCCGGTAGGTCGGAAAGGAGTTGGCTGGGCCGTTTGGCGTCTCAACAAAGACAACCTGCGCAGGATTCGCAATGGGAAGAGGGCGAAGCAGAAGCGAATCGAAGACGCTAAATACGAGCGTATTGACGCCGATTCCAAGTCCCAGGGAAATGATTGCGGCCGCTGCGAAACCGGGGCTCTTGCGAAACATCCGCATTCCGTAGCGCAGGTCTCGGAAGAACTCGTCGAACCAGTGAACACGGTGCGCTTCGCGGCATTCTTCGCGGTATCGCTGCGACCCGCCGAATTCCAGTTGGGCGCGCCGTGCGGCTTCTTGCGGACGAAAGCCCTGCCTTTGCAAATCCTGGATACGTGCTTCCCGGTGAAACGCGAACTCGTCGGCCATTTCGGCTTCAAAGCGCTTTCGCCGGAAAATCGAGCGCCACTTCAGTACCCGAAACGTTCCTTCAGCTTTCCTTAACGCCTTAGGAGAAGAATAGATCCCTTCCTCCTAAGGTGTCAAGGAGAAAGGAGGCGGACCACGACAAATCCGGAACAAATCGGCGGGTATGACGTATTCTGCTTGGAATGGAGTGTAAATGGCCTTAACGGGAGAACTGCGTTTTGCGGTCCGCTCATTAATCAAATCGCCCGTGTTTACCTCGGTTGCTGTGCTTTCGCTGGCATTGGGTATTGGAGCGAATACCGCCGTCTTTACGTTTTTGGACCAGGCGTTGCTGCGCCTGCTGCCGGTGAAAGATCCGCAACAGGTGGTGCAACTCAAAGAAGTGGGACATCACTACGGCTCCAACACGGGAATGAATGCGCTGTCCTATCCCATCTACAAGGATTTCAGCGAGCAGAACCAGGTCTTCAGCGGCATGCTTTGCCGGAGCAGCCAGCCGTTCAGTATCAGCTTTGGAGGCCGCAGCGAACGTTCGTCGGGCGAAGTGGTTTCCGGAACGTATTTTCCTGTTCTCGGCGTGAAACCGGCATTGGGACGGCTGTTTACTGCCGCGGAAGACCAAACCCGCGGAGGCGCTCCCTTCGCAGTGCTTGGTTACGGCTATTGGCAAACACAGTTTGCAGGCGATCCCGGCGTGATTGGCAAGCCAATTCTAGTGAATAATCACAAACTGACCATCGTCGGAGTGGCACAGAAGGGGTTTGAGGGCGTTGAGCCGCTATTTGCGACGCAAATTTATGTGCCGATGGCGATGGCCGCACAGATCACCAAGGAAGATAAACCGTTTGACGACCGGCGGCGGCGCTGGGTGCAGGTCTTTGCGCGGCTGAAGCCGGGAGTTACCCCGGCGCGGGCGAAGGCTTCGTTAGAGCCGGTTTTCCATCGCATTTTGGAGATGGAAGTTCAGCAGGCGGCTTTCGCGCACGCCTCCGCCTACACCCGCCAGCAGTTTCTGAAGATGAGCCTCGATGTCATGCCTGGCGGACGAGGCCAATCCGTCACGCGTGAATTTCTGGAAGCGCCGCTCTGGGCCATGATGGCGATGGTCGGCCTGGTTCTTCTCATCGCCTGCGCGAACGTCGCGAATCTCATCATTGCGCGCGCGACTACCCGCCAAAAAGAAATCGCCGTCCGGCTTGCATTGGGCGCGGGCCGAGCGCGGATTACCGGACAACTTCTACTGGAGAGCCTGCTGCTTGCGCTTGCGGGCGGAGGCTTAGGCTTGTTGGTCTCCGCCTGGACGATGCGACTGCTGGTGGGGATCATGCCGCATATAAGTCCGCCAATCCGCCTGGATACGAATCCCGATCTGCGGGTCCTGTGCTTCAGCCTGATTGTTTCCCTGGCGACAGCCGTGATCTTCGGGCTGCTGCCGGCCCTGCAGGCCACGAAGCCTGACCTTGCCCCTACATTGAAAGACCAGGCAAACGCCGTGGCTGGAGGAGGACAGGCGCGCTGGCGCAAAATGCTGGTCAGCGCCCAGGTCGCGCTCTCTCTCCTGCTGCTGATCGGCGCCGGACTGTTCGTCGGCACTCTAAAGAATCTGAAATCGCTGAACCCGGGCTTCGATGTCAATAATCTGATCTCTTTTTCGCTCGACCCCACGCTGAGCGGGTACGATACCGGGCGCGCGAAGCTCTTTTATAAGCAACTGGGGCAAAACCTTGCGGCGCTCCCCGGCGTGAAAGCCACAGCCTTGTGCGTGGTTGCGCCACTCAGCTTTGACGAATGGGACAGCACGGTGACCGTGGAAGGCTACGCCTCTAAGCCCGGAGAAGACATGAATCCGTGGGTCAATTACATCTCACCGGCGTTCTTTGCGACACTCAAGATTCCTCTTTATACGGGACGTGATTTCACAGAGCGGGACACCCTCGGCGCGCCTCGAGTCGCGATTGTCAACGAAAAGTTTGCGCGCCATTACTTCGGAAATCAAAGCCCGGTCGGGCGGCGTATCGGCCTGGGCGGAGACCCGGGAACGAAAACCGATATCGAAATCGTTGGAGTGGTTGGCGACACGAAGTATCAAACCATGCGCCAGGACGCCCCGCGGGAAGTGTATTTCCCATATCAGCAGAACGACTGGGCAACGCACATGACGGCCTACGTCCGGACGGATGCCGGATCTTCGCAAATGTTTTCCACTTTGCGCGCCGCAGTTCACAAACTGGATTCGCGATTACCTGTTTTCGAGATGAAAACTGAGGAGCGGCAACTCGACGATGTATTGGCCGTAGAGCGTCTGGCCGCCAGCCTGTCGAGCGCCTTTGGGCTGCTTGCCACCATTCTGGCTGCGATCGGGCTGTATGGCGTGATGGCGTTTCTGGTCGCGAGGCGGACGCGCGAAATTGGGATTCGCATGGCGCTGGGAGCGTTGACGGGCGATGTTTTATGGATCGTTATGCGGGAAGTTCTGCTGTTACTCGGCATCGGCATCGCCATCGGCGTGCCTGCGGCGCTCGGGATTTCAAACCTGATCAGAAGCCAGTTGTACGGGATGTCGCCATCGGATCCGGCAACAATCGCTTTGGCGACCCTCGGGATTGTGGCGATTGCGACGATTTCAGGTTATCTGCCCGCGCGACGCGCGACGCGCGTGGATCCGGTAAGAGCGCTGCGGTATGAGTGAGAGCGCTCAGGAATACGCCAGCCCGTAACCGGGATTGAACAAAGTTCGATACCCGGAATCGCCAATGTGAAAGCTTGTGGACGCGCCTTTCGGCCACGAGAAAGATAATTTGCCGGTGGGCTTGTTCGCACCAAAGAGAACATCCGCCACGCCATCGCCTTCGCTACCGGGCAGCCATGCGGCCACAACCGCGTCGGCATGCGGCAGGATTTCATCGATGACCAGCGGCCTGCCGGAAACGAGAACAACCACCACGCGCAGGCCCTGAGATTTCATGCGCGCGATCACTCCGACATCTTCGTTATCCAGGCGAAGCTCGGAACGATCTCCGAACATCTCCGCATAGGGCTTCTCGCCGATAACGGCGATACCGATTTTTGCACCCATTGCGTTGGAACCATCCTCTGAAAAGGTAACTTTCATGCCGGAGCCGATAGCCGAGCGAATCGCGGTGAGAATGGTTGTGCCGATCGTAGGCTCGCCGGTCTTGCCCTGCCAGAAAATGGTCCACCCGCCGCACTGGTTCCCCATGTTATCCGCCGTTTTACCGGAAACGTGAATCCGGCCGGCGCTCTTTGAAAGCGGGAGAAGGTTGCCCTCGTTCTTCAGCAACACGAGCGACTGGCGCACGCAATCGCGAGCCACGGCGCGATGTTCGGGCGAGCCAAATGTGCGATGCAGGCTGCGGTCGGCGAGCGGCGAGCGCTTGCGGTCCATCAACCCCATCGCGATCTTTACACGGAGAATGCGAAGAACGGCATCATCGATCCGGGAAACCGGCACGCTGCCTTCCGTTGCGAGTTCGCGCAGCAGATCGATGAACTCCACGTATTTGTCCGGAACCATCACCATGTCCATTCCCGCGTTAATCGAGGTTTGGATCTGCTGCTTGTATGTACCGGGGAGCTGGTTGAGAGCGCCGTAGTCTGAAATCAGAAATCCCTCAAACCCGAGTTCATTCTTCAAAAGATCCGTCAGCAGTTTTTTGCTGGCCGAGCAACGGACGCCGTTCCAAGTGCTATAGGACGGCATAATCGACCCTACCCCGGCGGCGATTGTGGCCGTGTAGCCGGGAAGAAAAATGCGGCGAAGCGTCGTCTCATCTACTTCCGCATCGCCCTGATCGAGACCGGTTTTGCCGCTGCCCCATTTCGTTCCGCCGTCGGCGATGTAATGCTTCGAGCAGGCCAGCACGGCGAGCGGATCATCGAGCGATGCGCGTTGAAGGCCTTTCACCGCGGCTACTCCGAGCGTCTTCACGATGTCCGGATCCTGGCTGAACCCTTCGTATGTGCGGCCCCAGCGAATGTCCTGCGGAACGGCGACGCACGGCGCGAATGCCCAATTGATTCCCGTGGCGCGAACCTCTTCGGAAGTGATCCGCGCCGCCTTCTCGACCAATTCGGGATTTCGCGCGCAGCCGAGTCCAATATTATGCGGAAAAATGACCGCACCGATGACGTTATTGTGCCCGTGTACCGCATCCACGCCATAAACCAGCGGAATGTGAAGCCTCGAATGCAGGGCTCGTTCCTGATATCCGTCGTACATGTCCGTCCAGGAGATCAGGTCGTTGCCGGACTTCGGGTCCGAATCGCCGCCGCTCAAAACCGACCCAAGGCTGTAGTTCGCGACGTCGTCTGGATTCTTCAAGTAGTTCTTGTCGGGCTGCGTCATTTGCCCGATCTTTTCAGCAAGCGACATTTGCGCCAGGATTCCCCGTGCCTGCTTGTCGTATTGAGAAAAGCGGCCGGCGGCAACAGCAGCGCGCCCATCTTCCATGAGGAACGCGGCACCGAGGGCTGCGGCGCCGGCTGCGACGAAATGGCGGCGGGAAACGTTCATCATTTTGAATTGTCGGGTTTAGCGTGTAACGCTAACTGATTTGCCATCATATTGCA
>JAICXK010000145.1 GCA_025980435.1 Bryobacteraceae bacterium | reverse complement strand
TCCAGATATTGCGAACCCATTCACCCATGCAGTTTTTGAGGGCTCGTTTGCCGGCGCGGGACAAAGATGGAATGTTAGAGGCTTTTGCGACTCTCCGGACGGCAGCATCTTTCGAATTCGATTTATGCCGCCCAAGCCGGGTGAATACGAATTTGAGGCAACCTACCACGAAGCAAATCTCGAGAAGCAGGTAAGCGGGCATTTTAGAGCTACGGATGCACACCGGCGCGGGCTGCTTCGCGTAGACAAACGGTATCCGTGGCACTTCGTCTGGGAAGGAACAGGGGAACACTACTTCTTCAACGGGACGACAGCCTACTGGCTGCTCGGATGGAAAGACGACCGCACCATCCAATACAGCATTGATCGGTTGCATCGCCTCAAGATCAACCGCATGCGCGTAACCATTGCTGGGAGAACCGACAGGTTCTACGGCGAGCCGGTGATGTTGGGCGATAACTTTACTGTGTATCTAAGTCCGTGGCCGGCCCAGAAGTACGATGACATCTATCATCCCGGCTTCGACTACACTCGCTTTAACATCGGATATTGGCAGAAGTTCGAACGCGCGCTGCGCTTTGCCCGGGAACGTGACATGATCTTTTCCCTTGTGCTGGACATGAATGATGGCAAAATCCATCCCGCTGCGGCCAGCGAAGACGAGCACCGCTTCATACGTTACGCGATTGCCCGGTTCGGGGCATTTTCCAATATCACTTGGGATCTCGGTGACGATCTCGATCAATACCGCGATGACGCATGGACTCACGAAACGGGGACGCTGATCAAGAGCTGGGATCCATATCAACATCTGGCGACCAGTCACCCAGTGAACAACATCCATCAGGACCGCACATCAGCGTGGTTTGACTTTACTTCATTTCAGGAATGGTCGCGCGATCAGCACGCGTTCATGCTGAAGGAGCGGAGGGCGCAGCAAAGAACCGGACGCATCATTCCCCAGACGAACGAAGAATATGGCTACGAGGACCACTATCCGCTATGGGCGCACGGGCTGGGATCCGAATCCGCCGACACGCTACGGCGAACTGCTTGGGACATTGTGATGGCAGGCGGTTATCAGACGGCAGGCGAAAGCGCCCGTCGAGGAACCAATATCTGGCCCGACACGGGCGGCGGCTGGATGAATGGGCGTGGCGACGACACCATGACAATGTTTGCCGGATATGCCCATATGGTTGATTTCTTCACGAGTTTCGACTGGTGGAAAACGGAGCCGCACGACGAACTTGTGGATAACGGGAGTTACTGCCTTGCGCAGCCAGGCGAAATCTACGCTGTCTACCTGCCAAACGCCGGCAAGGTGACGATCCGCCTGGAACCGGGCCGCTACACGGCGGTCTGGTTCAGCGCCTTAACCGGCGAGAAGATCCCTTTACCGGCGGCTAGCGGGCCGGATTGGACCTCGCCCGAAGCCCCGAGCCGCCAAGACTGGGCCTTGCTGCTGAAGAGGCAATGAGCAGCGAGGCGTCGACTATCATGAGGTTGAGCACCGCGCATGCGAGCGGTAGCGATTCAGTCAGCCCGGGTGGCGAAACTGGCAGACGCAAAGGACTTAAAATCCTTTTCGCCGCAAGGCGAGTGCGGGTTCAAGTCCCGCCCCGGGCACCACTTACGCGACACTAAGCTCGAATTACTCGCTGTAATTCCATGATCTACAGGTCCTGAAACCGCGGGCTACCGATGATTACGCCACGCACGGCAGCTCGCAGCAGGAACGTTCTCGTCGCTTTTCCCCTTGACAGCTTAGGAAAGCTGCAGTAGACTCCTGAGTAGCTTAGGGGTGCACATGGCCGGTGAAGCGCAGATTCTTCCGGGAACTCTCGACCTATTAATTCTGAAGGCAGTTTCTCTCGGTCCTCTTCATGGCTACGGTGTTTTGTTGCGCATCGGACAAATTTCCGGGCAAACGCTGCTTATCGAGCAAGGAGCTCTCTATCCCGCCCTCTTTCGTCTGGTGCGTCAAGGCCTTTTAAGAGCAACCTGGGGCACGTCGGAGAACAACCGGCGCGCCAAGTTCTACGAATTGACGGCAAGCGGGCGCAAGCGTCTGCGCGAAGAAACGGACGGATGGAACCGGCTCGCCGCAGCCATGGGTTCCGTCCTTGCCGCACAGCCGGAGAAATCATGAGATTCCTGGCATACTTTCGGTCCGTGGCCGCGAAGCTTTTGTATCGCCCTCAGGTCGAGGATGACATGGAGCAGGAGCTTCGCTCACACATCCACCACCGCGCTGACGATCTCGAACATTCGGGAATGAATCGCATCGAGGCGGAGCGCCGCGCGCGCATCGAATTTGGCGGGCATGCACGATTCAAAGAAGAAGCTCGTGAAGCGCTGGGCGGCAACTTTATTGAAACTCTGCTACAGGATGCGCGATTCAGTATTCGCGTATTGTGCAAGTCGCCCGGATTCGCGATCGTCGCCATCTTGACGCTGGCGATGGCAATTGGCGCAAACGCCGTGGTTTTCGGGGTGCTGAACGGACTGATCCTGCGGCCACTGAATGTGCCGCAAGCCGAGAGCCTCTGGGGAACTGAGTACGGCGCCGATCCTGGATTCCAGTCGTACCCCAATTATCGCGACCTGCGGGATCGCAACCACAGCTTTGAGGATCTGGCTGCGTTTAACTTCGCGTTCGTAGGTTTGGATACCGGCAACCACCCTTTCCGCGCGATGGGATTTGCCACAACCGGAAACTATTTCGACGTGTTGAGGATTCGCCCCTATCTCGGCCGTTTCTTCCATAGCTCCGATGAACACGGCCCGAACAGCGCTCCGTACCTCGTGCTCAGCTACGCATATTGGCACAGGCGTTTTCAGGACGATCGCAGCGTAATCGGCCGCACTGTCCTATTGAACAAGCATCCCTTTACAATCATTGGTGTTGCGCCTCCCGAGTTCCGGGGAACATTGTTGTTCGCCTCGTCGGATTTTTTCATGCCTATCGTCGACCAGGAGCAGGTGAACGGCTTGCCTCTGAATGTGCGCGGGACCACTCAGGAAATCTTTGAGGCGTTCGGGCACCTGAGGCCGGGAGTAACTCCTGCCCAGGCTACGGCTGATCTGGATGCAGTCGGCGCAGATCTGGAAAAGACGTACCCCAAAGAGTTTGGCCAAAAACGCTCGGTGGTGGGACGTGTAGGCCTGACGTCTTTCGATCATGCGGTACGGGCGTTCGTCTTGGCTTTGACGCTGCTGGCCGGGCTAATTTTACTCGCGGCATGCGCTAATCTCGGTGGGCTGTTTGCCGCGCGCGCTGCCGACCGATCGCGTGAACTCGCATTACGGCTCGCTCTTGGATCGAGCCGTCACCGCATTCTGCGTAGCTTACTTACCGAAGCCGTGTTGATTTCACTCGCAGGCGGTGCTGTTGGATTGTGGGCCAGCGTCGAGTTGTTGTACCGGTTGAGCGGGTGGCAGCCGTTCCCGGGGGCTCCCATCCGCATTCCTGTAACCCCGGATGCGAAGGTCTATGCAGTAGCTTTAATGGTCGCCGTAGTCAGCGGATTGCTTTTCGGAATGGTTCCGCTGCGCCAGGTGCTTAGAACCGATCCCTATCAGATCATCAAGTCGGGATCGGCAAGCAAGATCGGGCGGCGCATTTCGCTTCGTGAATTGTTGCTTGGCGGGCAAATTGCGATCTGCGCGGTGCTGGTGACTTCTTCGATGGTCGCAGTCCGTGGACTGTTCCGCTCGCTGAATGCTGATTTGGGCATTCAGCCCCGGAACACGATGCTCGTGACAACCAACCTGGCCACGGCCGGTTATAGCGGAGATCAGGTGATCACGATGCAAAAGCGGATGATTACTGTACTGAAAACGATCCCTGGCGTGGAGCAAGTAGGATTGGTCAATAATTACCCTCCTTTGATCTACGCCTCCGCCAGCCGGGCGAATGTCTTCAAGACGAAAACCTCAGACTTGAGACCATCGAATGTCGCTGCCAGGCCGTACAGGTTTGAGGTTTCTCCCCGGTACTTTCAAGCGGCCGGAACTAGCTTGTTGGCCGGGAGAGGTTTTACCTGGCATGATGACAAAAATGCGCCGCGTGTGGCTATCGTGAATCGGGAGTTTGCTCACAGGATGTTTGGCTCAGTAACCTTGGCCATCGGCAGCTATTACAAATTGCAGGATGGAACACGCGTTCAGGTCGTCGGTCTCGTCGAAGACGGAAAATATTTGAGCCTTACGGAAGATCCGCAGCCGGCGATGTTTTTGCCGTCCCCGCAATGGCCATCGGGCGACTCGTCCGTGATTGTACGATCGAGTCACGACACACAGAAACTCATTTTGGCCATCAGGGGCAAACTGCGCGAGTTGGATCGAGGATTACCGGTTGATACCGAGACCTGGAACAGCATGCTGAAGGTAGTTCTCTTTCCTTCGCGCGTAGCGACGATCTCGCTGGGTGTGCTGGGCCTGATGGGCGCGATGTTATCTATCACCGGCATCTTTGGAATGGCGGCGTACTCAGTGAGCAAGCGACTGAGGGAGTTGGGAATTCGTATGGCGCTCGGCGCGCAGCGGAAGGAGGTGTTACAGGCAGCTTTAGGGCGGGCGTTCAAATTACTGGCTTTTGGTTCAGCGGCCGGATTGGTTCTCGGCATTCTGGCGAGCCGCGTCCTGGCATCCATCGTGTATGAGGCAACTCCCCGCGACCCGGTCGTGTTAGCTGGTGTTGTCCTGGCAATGACATCACTGGGACTGCTGGCTACCTGGGTTCCAGCCCAACGGGCTCTCTCCCTTGATCCCACGACTCTGCTGCGCGAAGAATGAGCCTCTCGAGAGCGCCCTTGATCGCCTCCGGATTTGACAACCTGATTTATGACATGCCGGATGGCCGGATCCGGCGTGTTCCGCGAACCCCAGAGGCGCGCGAGGCGTGTTTGCGCCAGTCCCGGTTTCTGCCCCGCCTGGCATCACACTTGCCGATCGCTGTTCCCATGCCCACTTGGGATGGCGACGCGATCACCTATCGCAAACTGGAAGGGCAACCGCTAACTCCGCAAATGCTGGAGTGCTTGAACAAGGCGGAGATCGCCACCGGCATTGCAGGATTTCTGAGCGCGCTGCACTCCCTTTCGGTCGATGACGCCATTCGCTGGGGCGTGCCGGCGAAAAGCCGAACCGCGCAACTGCTGAGCGCAGCCGATCGGGTATTGCCGCTGATTCCTGCGAATTTGCGAAATGCGGCACGCGCATGGCGGGATCGCTTCGTCGAGTTGCCGCATCCGGAGGTTCCAATCCATGGGGATCTTTGGTACGAGAATATCCTGCTTGATCCGCAATCCGGCCGTATCTCCGGCGTGCTGGATTTCGATCAGGCCGGCATCGGCGATCCGGCCTGGGATCTGGCAACGCAGCTTCATTGCGGAAGAGACCTCGCGGAGTTCGTGTTCAACGCGTATGCGTTCAAAGACGCCACATTGTGGACCCGAGCTCAAGCGCTGTTCTGCCTGCGTCCGTTTGAAGGGCTCGATTGGGCCGCGCGAAATAATGACGCCGCCGAATTCGAGGATAGCCTGAAAAAACTTCAGGAAGTCGGCGTACTTCCGGATGCCGGCATAATCCGCAGCACGACGGCTCCGTGGCTGGGTACAGTCGCCGAGTAGCTGCCTTTTTTAACACCGACATTTTTTCCCGACCAGAGATCGCGAACAGAACTGCTGAGCGATTCAGGATAGCCGATTTCAGTCCAGGATACGCTGATCTTGCTCGGGGATTCACCACGGTTGAGCAACGCAACCGCGCGCCCGCCATCGCTCAACTGCTTCGACCAGACTTCCAGATCGCCATCTCGTCGCACGCGCCTACCCTGAATGCCCAGCGGATCCTGATCCACCGCGATCAGTTCCTTGTTCGTAAGAATTGCCTTCGTTGCGGCACTCATGCTCCGGATATCGTTTCCGGCCATAAGCGGAGCTGCAAGGATGCACCACAGGCTGAAATGCGCGCGTGCTTCAGTGTCGCTGAGCCCGCCATTCCCCACTTCCAGCATGTCCGGATCATTCCAGTGTCCGGGGCCGGCATAGCTCTCCAGCCCGTCCACCTGGTCCAGAATCTGCACAACACCGAGACCGTCATCCTTCCTCGCGGTGCTCCATTTGTCTGTGATGTCGCCGGTAGCGCGCCACAGGTTGCCCACGTCTTTCGCCCACAGCCACGGTTTTGTGGATCCCCACTCGCAAAGACTGAAAACAATCGGGCGCCCGGATTTCTTCAACGCGTCTCGCATGATGGAGTACGATGCCTCCGAGTTCTGGGTGCTGTGGTTGCACCAGTCGTATTTCAGGTAATCGACGCCCCAATCGGCATACTGGCGCGCATCCTGGAATTCGTAGCCCCGGCCTCCCGGGCGGTTCTGGCAAGTGCCCGTGCCCGCATCGGAGTAGATTCCGAATTTCAGCCCTTTCGAGTGGACGTAATCCGCAAGCGCCTTGATGCCGGAGGGGAACCGCTGCGGATCAGGAACAATGTTGCCGTGATCGTCGCGGCTGACCTGCCAGCAGTCGTCGATGACGACATATTCGTACCCGGCGTCCTTCAATCCCGAACTGACCATCGCATCGGCCGTGCTCCGGATCAGGTCGTCACTCACGTTGCAGCCGAACTTGTTCCAACTGTTCCAGCCCATAGGAGGCGTTCGGGCCAGCCCATTGTCAAGAGCGCAGAGCGGCTGGGTCGTTAACGCAAGCAGACCGAGAAACGGAAGTGTCGCGCGAAAAGAAAAGGTTGTCTTCATCCGTCAAGCGATCATAACGCATGTTCACGCGCGCGGTTCAGAATCGCCGGCCTTTACCGGCCGCTTGCGGAATTTCTGCGGATGCTCCTCTGCAAACTTTCCGCCAGTTCAATCAATCGCGAACTTGTCCGGACCTGGTAGGGCGCGGGTTTGTCGATTGAGCGAAGCTCCGGGGGCAGCGCGCGGACTGCCGCTGCTGCGTTTTCCTGTACAGCCTTGAGGCAAGGCAGCGGCTCAAGCAACTGCCCGGCCAGCAGAACCGGTTTGATTAGAGGCTCGGCATCGGTATCGCTGTTGCATTCGCTCGACAACGTAAGGAGGTCATGCGCGGGGTACCGATAGATTTGTTTTGCTCCCGGAAGCGTGCTCTTTTCGTCGCTGAATTTCGCGGTATATTGCAGCGTACCGTTGGTCTTCAGCTCGACAAGCTTGTAGACCGCCGAGACGGAAGGCGCATCGCCGGAAGTTGCGAGCTGGGTTCCAACCCCGAATGCGTCGATCGCGGCGCCCGAGCGGACCAGTTCGGCAAGGCGATGTTCATCAAGATCGTTGGTCGCAAAGATTTTCGCTTCCTGCAGTCCCGCGGTATCGAGAATTCGCCGGACCTCGCGCGACAAAGGCGCCAGGTCGCCGCTGTCCAGGCGCACGCCCCAGATGGGCCGGCCCAACCGCGCCGCAAGCCGCGCGCCTGCGATTGTGTCATAGGTGTCTATCAGAAATACGGTCGATTCGCCAAGCAGCCGCTGCAGCTCCTGGAACGATTCTTCTTCACTGCCGAAGGCCATTGTCCAGGAATGCGCGGCGGTGCCGAAAACCGGAATTCCGAACCGCATGCCCGCTTCCGCATTGCTCGTTCCCGCGCATCCGCCGATGTAAGCGGCCCGGGCGCCCAGAATACCCGCGTGTGGCGAATGCGCGCGGCGACTGCCGAATTCAACCACCGGGCGGCCTTCTGCCGCAATGGTGCATCGCGCCGCTTTGGAAGCAACGCAGCTTTGAAATGCAAACGTCGAGAGCAGATATGTTTCTACAAGCTGGGCTTGAATGAGCGGCGCCCGAACGATCGCGAGCGGCTCGTTGGCGAAAACCGGAGTCCCTTCGGGAAGGGCGAACAGGTCCCCGGTAAAGCGCAGCTTGGATAAGAATTCAAAGAATTCGGGGGGCGTGTACTGGAATTGGGAAAGCGACCGCAAATAGTCAATCTCTGCCTGCTCGAATCGAAGGTTTTGCAGGTACTCAACTGCCTGTTGCAGCCCGGCCGCGAGCAGAAAATTTCGGGTCTCCGGCAACCGACGGACGGATAGTTCGAAGGCCGCGATTTCGTGCGCTTTTCCCGCGGCGAAATAGCCCGCCGCCATCGTGAGTTCGTATAGATCCGTGTTCAGGGCGGACATGCCGGTAGGCTCTAACCCATCGTCTCAAAACCGCTCTTGGTACCATAAGCGGCTCATGTTCAGGAACCTGATTGCGCTGCTGGTTTGCTCCGCTTGCTTCGCCCAAACGGGCCCCACTTTCGCCGAAAGACTCGGGTGGAAAAGGACCGATCGTGTTCTGATCCTTCACATGGACGATGCCGGCATGTCTTACGACTCGGATCTCGGCATCGAACGCGTGCTCGAGAACGGTGCGGCGAAATCGCTCAGCGTTATGATGCCCACGCCTTGGGTGCCCGGCATTGTCCACTACCTCAAGGCGCATCCCGGAACGGACGCCGGCCTGCACATGACGCTTACTTCGGAATGGCGAGACTATCGCTGGGGGCCGATCGCAGGCGTCCTCTCCGTGCCTGGCCTGGCCGATTCCGAAGGCGCTCTTTGGGATTCCGTTGCCGGAGTAGTCCGGCATGCGACGCCGGACGAAGTCGAACGCGAAATGCGCGCCCAGATCGATCGCGCCGAACGCATGGGACTTCATCCCACCCACATTGATTCGCATATGGGCACCGTCTTCGCGCTCCCAACCTTTCTTGAGAAGTACGTTCAGCTCGGAATCGAAAAGCGCATTCCCGTCATGATGCCGGGCGGTCACGACAGCTACATTCAGGCCGACCGCAGGCAGGCTCTGCTCTCGCAACTCAAACGGGAAGGCAAGTACCATCCCGGAATGACGCTTCCCGAAGATCCCTTGCTCGCGGAAGTGCGCCAAATGGGCGAAAAGCTCTGGAGCGCGGGCCTGCCGGTTCTCGACGATCTGCACAATACGAGTTACGACTGGAAAATTCCGCCGGGTATTGCCAATGACGACGCCAAGCTACGCAGGTGGCGCACTGGGCGCTATATGGAGACGTTGAAAGAATTGAAACCGGGCCTGACTATGGTGATCATGCATTGCACCGCGCCCACATCGGTTTTTTCGCACATCACCGATTCCGGGCCGCTTCGCAAGGCCGACATGCTGGCCATGCTCGATCCCGAATTTCAGGCGTTTTTGAAGCAGCAGGGCTTTATCGTGACCACCTGGCGCGAAGCGTATCAGCGACGGAAGCGCGCGCGCTAAAAAGGGTCACTCTTGCCTGCTCCCGCTGCCGCGCCGCGTAAGAATCCTTTATCCGGTTAATTCATCCGATCAGATGAAGGAGGTCTATCATGACCACGTATCATCGAGCCTCGGTTAAAGGGAGGTCGATTTTCTATCGTGAAGCCGGCCCCAAGGACGCTCCCGCGATTCTCTTATTACACGGGTTCCCGACTTCATCGCATATGTTCCGGAATCTCATCCCGGCTTTGGCCGCTGGCTACCATGTGGTCGCGCCCGATTTGCCGGGATTCGGCTTTTCCGATCCTCCTGGCGGCGACGGCGCCTCTACTTTCAACCAACTCGCCGTAGCCATCGAGGGCTTCACCGAGACCATCGGGCTGGAGAGTTATGCAATCTATGTATTCGACTACGGCGCACCCGTTGGATTCCGGCTTGCACTGGCGCATCCGGAGCGAATTACGGCAATCATTTCCCAGAACGGGAATGCGTACGAAGAAGGTCTGAGCGAAGGCTGGAATCCCATCCAGAAATACTGGAAAGATCCAACGCTGGAAAATCGAGAGGCGCTTCGCGAATTTTTGACGCCGGAGGCCACCCGAGCGCAATATCTGCACGGTGTCCGGGATGAGTCGCTGGTCGCTCCAGAAGCATACACGCTTGACTCAGCACTGCTGGCCCGGCCCGGCAACGACAAGCTTCAGCTTGATCTGTTTCTGAACTACGCGAGCAACGTTGCGCTGTACCCGAAGTTCCAGGAATATTTCCGTACGCAGCGCCCGCCGCTACTTGCAGTCTGGGGAAGCAACGACCCGTTCTTCCTGCCACCTGGAGCCGACGCATTCAAGCGCGATAA
The DNA here is from genome assembly GCA_025980435.1 of Bryobacteraceae bacterium. Taxonomy (GTDB): domain Bacteria; phylum Acidobacteriota; class Terriglobia; order Bryobacterales; family Bryobacteraceae; genus Bog-105. The sequence continues at coordinate 1,867 of JAICXK010000145.1, read as the reverse complement.
TCCGAACGCGGAAGTACGCTTCTTCGACACGGGCCACTTTGCGCTGGAAACCCATTACCGGGAAATAGCCGATTCCATCCTGGATTTCCTCAGCCGCCGGTCAACAAGGGTAGCCACGGCGTCCTCTCAACGCGTGCCATGAACACGCGTCTGAATAGAATACAGTGAGTCACTGGCAGTGATGAACAGTGTGCTCCTGCCTTTCCCGCCGAAGGTGATGTTTGCGGTCCATGGCTTATGCACCGGAATGGCATCGATCTTTTCACCCTTGGGGTCGAACACAGTGACGCCTTTGCCGGTCAGGTAAACGTCTCCTTCGTCGTCGATCGTCATCCCGTCGGAACCCATTTCGACGAAAAGTCTCTTGCCGCTCAGGCTTCCATCGGGATGGATTTCATAGGTGTATGTTTTGTTCCCTTCAATATCCGCAACATAGAGTCGCTTGCCATCCGGTGTCCCGATGATGCCGTTTGGTTTCTTCAGGTCGTCGATCACCCGGGTCAGTTTTTTGTGATCGGGAGTTAGGTAATAGACATCTTCGCCGGCCTGCTCCATCCCACCCCTGGTCCAGTAGTCCCGCTTATAAAACGGATCCGTTATGTAGATGCCGCCATCTGGTCGAACCCAGACATCATTGGGGCCATTCAGCTTTTTGCCTTCATACCCTTTGACCAGCACGGACACTTTTCCGGAAGGAGCGATCTCCCACAGCTCGTTGTTGAGATCGGAGCAGGTATACAGATTACCGGCGTCGTCGAAGTACATTCCATTGGCGCGGCCGGCGTCCTGCTTGTAAACCGACAACTTTCCATCCACGGACCATTCGAGAATCCTGTTGTTCGGTTGATCGGTAAAGAAAACGTTCCCTTTGGCATCAGCAGCGGGCCCTTCGGTGAACTTGAAATTGTCGGCGAGAAGGGTGAGCTTGGCGCCGGGCGCAACAACACCTTCCCCTGGCTTCGCCGCTTCGGCGCTCATCACAAAAAGGCAAGCCGCAATCGGCGCGGCCCTTCGGAGGATTCGAGAATGCATGCGCATCGTTTCTCAACAGATGATATCTACTCGATTCGTAGGGCCTGCTGTGGCGGGATGCGCACGGCCCGGCGGATGGGCGCGATGGAAGCTAACAGGATGACCGCCAGAATACACGCGACGCAAGCCGCCAGAGTCATAGGATCGTGCGGAGCGACCCCGAACAGTTGCGATTTCAGCAACACGACCGCGGCCAGCGCGGCCGGAACGCCGATCAAAGTGCCGAGCACGATCATCGCCGCCGCTTCCGACGCGAACAACGCGATAATGTCTTTCGCCGAAGCTCCGAGGGCAATCCGGATTCCCACTTCGCGCGTACGCCGTGTGATCGTGTAGGATAGGACTCCGTAAATTCCCCCCGCGACCAGCAGCATTGCGAGCACGGCGAACAGCGTCGAAAGAAGCCCGAGCACTGCTTGTGAAGAAAACGCGCCCTCGATCTCTGTTTGCACGGTGTGCATGGCTAGAATCGGGGTGTTGGGATCGACACTCCGGACGGCCGTTCTCAATGTGGGCAGCAGGGCCGCGCACGGGCCAGCGCAGCGCACGTAGACGGTCAGGCTGGATGACAGCAATTGGCTGGCGTCTTGATAGACCGTGTCCGGGCTCGTTTCGCGCGGGCCCTGGTCCCGGATATCGGAGACGACTCCGATGACCGGCAACTTTCTGCCCTCATACAGGAGATAGCGGCCGATCGGATTCTCGCCGTGAAAATAGGTCTTTGCCAGATGCTCGGTGATGATGTACGGTTGCGTTTTGTCCGAGGCGTCGCTCGCGTTGAAATCACGGCCCGCGAGAATGCGTGCGCCAAAAGTATCGAAATAGCCTGGATTGA